>CAMYML010000136.1 GCA_947259305.1 uncultured Gammaproteobacteria bacterium
CAGTTAAACAATTCGGCCGCAGGCCGACCACACCCAGATCAATTCGCCCTATCCTGATTCCTGGATCCCGCCGGTCCGACGCATCGGGTCGCGTACAGGGATGTACCGGTCCGGCGCCCCGGCGGGCGGGCGAAGCAGGATGCCCGAGCCGTCCTAAGCCGCGGGATGACAGATCGTCAGGCCAGGGTGAGGAGGATCTTCAAAAGTTTCCGCGCTGGTAGTCGCTGAAAGCCTGGCGCACTTCATCCGCGGTGTTCATGACGAACGGCCCGCCGCGAGCAATCGGTTCCTGCAACGGTTTACCGGCGACCAGCAGGAATCTCGCCCCATTGTCGCTTGCGCGCAGCTGCACCGAGTCTCCCGGTTCGAGCACGGCCAGTTGATCGCGACCCAGTTCGAGCAGTTCGTCGGCGCTGTCCGCGAGTAACAGGCCGCCTTCGATAACGTAGAGGAATGCATTGTGCTCGGCGGCAAGTCCTTCGACGAATTCGGCGCCTGGATCGAGAGTGACGTCAAGATACAGCGGATCGGTCAGCGGCTGACTCACCGGCCCCCGGGTACCGGTCGAAGTTTCGCCGGTAATCACTTTAACCAGGGCGCCGTCTCTTGATTCGGTCGGGATGTGTTCCTGGTCGAATTCCTGGTAGGCCGGAGAGACCATCTTGTGTGCAGCCGGCAAATTGATCCACAGTTGAAATCCTTCGAGCAATCCATCCTGCTGTTCCGGCATTTCCGAATGCACGATCCCCTTGCCGGCGGTCATCCACTGGATGCCACCGGATTCGATCACACCCTCGTTACCGGCATTGTCCTTGTGGCGCATGCGCCCGTTAAGGATATAAGTCACGGTCTCGAAGCCGCGATGCGGGTGCGGCGGAAAGCCGGCGATATAATCGTCCGGGTCGTCTGAACGAAATGCGTCCAGCAGCAGGAATGGATCGAGATCCATTAGTGCGGGCTGGCCGATGACCCGCACCAGCTCGACGCCGGCGCCGTCGGTCGCCGCCTGGCCGTTGATAACCTGTCGTACCTTGCGAATACTCATGCCACCTCCCGGGCCGTGACAGCCGGATAAATTTGTTCGATTTGTGCCTGTGCCCTGGCAACACTCGCTTGCGCGTCAACGTTCATCTGGTCCGCGCCGAAGATATTGACGTCCTCGATCCCGATAAATGCAAATACCTGCTTCAGGTAACCGCTGACAAAATCAACCGGGCTTCCGAGCGGCGCTCCGCCCGTGGTGATCACGATATCAGCGCTTTTGCCTGCGAGTAAACCCTCGGGGCCGTTTTCGGTGTAGCGAAAGCTTACACCGGCGCGGCACACCTGGTCTATCCAGGCTTTGAGCGTTGCCGGAACTCCGAAATTGTACATCACTGGGCCTCCTGCAGCTTTTGCGGTGGATTGATGGCCCATTGGCCGGGACCCTGCGCCAGCAACATCAGGAAAGCACCGGCGATGGCGATATTCTTCATGAACAGGATCGATTGCATTTGCTGGCTGAAATCACTGTGAAACATGATGGCCGACAGTAGGGTGAAAGCGGCCAGCAGGGCCGCGCTGATGTGAGTTTGAAATCCGATCAAAATGGCGATGCCGCCAAAAACTTCCAATGCGATCACAGCCGGCAGCAGCATGCCGGGAATGCCGGCCGATTCCATGTAGGCCTGGGTGCCCGCGTAGGCGCCAATCTTGCTGAATCCGGCGATAATGAAAATAGCTGCGAGCATGGCGCGACCCGCGAGCGTAGCGATGTTGGTTAGCGTATTTGAATGCATTGTAGTTGCCTCTTAGTGAGTGTTGTGGTTATTATCATTGTTCCAAATAAAATATATATGACTTAATCTCGAATATACTGTTGCAAATTAGAGAACAATATGAATCGCCTTGAAGAATTGGAAGCCTTTATCGCAGTCGTCGATTACCAGGGCTTCGGCAATGCCGGTGAAAAACTCGGCATCGCCAAGTCGATGGTGAGTCGTCGAGTCACCGAACTGGAGCGCAGATTAGGCGTGCAATTACTGCAGCGGACCACACGCAGACAGTCGCTAACCGATAGCGGGCAGGCGTTTTATCAACGGGCAACGCAGATTCTGGCGGACTTGAATGAAGCCGAGCAGACTGTCGCCGATGCGCAATGCCAGGTGTCGGGTCGCATCAGGCTGGCGCTGCCGCTGGGCCTGGGTGTCAGCCAGTTGGCGGCGCCAATCAGCGACTTCCTGGCCGAAAATCCCGCTATCAAAATCGATATCGATCTGAATGACCGTCGGTTAAACCTGATCGAGGAAAATATCGACCTGGCAATCCGCATCGGCGAACTGGAGGATTCGAACCTGATAGCGCGCAAACTTGCGAGTGTGCATTTCGCCATCTGCGCCAGTCCGGATTACCTTGAGCGCTGCGGCGAGCCCCGACATCCGGCGGAACTGGTGGATCACGAAGTGCTGGTTTACAGCAATATTGCCGCAGGCCGGCAGTGGTCTTACTCTGAGGGTGGAGAATCGGTTAGCCCAAGAGTGAAATATCGACTCACGGCGAATAATGGTGAGTTTCTGGCAGCCGTTGCCTGCCAGGGCAATGCCATCGTCAACGGACCGCTGGCCCTGTTGCAGGAACACATCGATAACGGAGAACTGGTGCCGATACTGCGACAGCATACGCGCTCCGAGGTCGGCATGTACGCGATCTATCCTCCAGGCCGTTTGATATCGAGGCGGGTAAAGGTATTCAGTGATGCGCTCTATGCGCACTTTCGCGAGCGCAATCTCTAGCTCGCTTTGCGGGTACCGACGTCTGCCGAGGGAAAATACCTTTCCAGTAGCGCGACGAGCTGCTTTTTAACAAAGGGTTTGGCGATAAAATCATTCATACCGGTTTCGATACAGGCGTCGCGATCGCTTGCCTGCGTATTCGCCGTTATCGCCACGATCGGAATGCTGCTTCTTTCGATGTCCATCGCGCGGATCCGGCGAGTGGCTTCGAAGCCGTCCATCTCGGGCATCTGTATATCCATGAAAATCATGTCGAAGTGGCTGGCTTTGATCGCTTCCACGGCCTCGATGCCATTGTTTGCAGACTCGACCTGATAGCCCAGGCTATCCAGCATTTTCTCGACCACGATCAGATTCACCGGCATGTCATCGACCACCAGGATGCGCAGCTGGGCCCCGGTTTGATCGGTTTTGAATTGCTGCCCCGGTATGATCGTGACGGTGTCATCCCGGGCTTCATCGTAGGCATTGGGGTCGATACGCGGTAACTCGACCTCGAACCAGAAAGTGCTGCCTTCGCCCTCGCAGCTGTCAACCCCGATTTCACCATCCATGGCCTCGACTATCTTGCGGCAGATCGCAAGCCCGAGCCCGGTGCCACCGAAGCGGCGCGAGGTTGAAGCATCGACCTGGGTAAAGCTGGTAAACAGCTTGTCGATCGAGTGTTGCGGTATGCCGATACCGGTGTCGCTGATTTGGGTGCGCAAACGGGTTTTCTGATCGTCGCCAGCGGTGCGCTCGATCTTGATTGTTATCGAGCCCTGTTTGGTGAACTTGATCGCATTGCCGACCAGGTTGACCATCACCTGGCGCAAACGGCCATAGTCGCCGAGATAAGTGTCCTGTATATCGTTGCCAATTTCGTACTTTAGTTCCAGCCCTTTTTCCCTGGCCTGTGGAGTCAGGATATCGACTACACCGGCAACGACGCTGGCGTATTCGAATTCGGCCTGCTCCAGCGTAAGCGCACGCGCTTCCAGCTTGGACAGATCGAGAATATCGTTAATGATACGCATTAACGCGGTGCCCGAGTCCTGGATTATCTGCGCGTAATGTTGCTGCTTGGGGTCCAGCTTGCTTTCCATCAGCAGATCGGTCATGCCAATGATGCCATTCATCGGGGTCCGGATTTCGTGGCTCGTGATGGCGAGAAACTCGGATTTCGCGCGATATCCCTGTTCGGCCGCCTCCTTGGCTGCAATCAGGTTCTGTTGTGCCTCGTAGAGTTCGGTTATATCCGAGCCGGTGCCGCGAAAGCCGAGAAAACTGCCATCGTCGGCGAATACCGGCTTGCCGCTGACCGAAAGCCATACGCGTTTGCCATCGGCTTTTTCACGCGGGTGGGTGAAATCACGGAAGGCTTCGCGATTTTTCAGGTTGTCGAGCTGGGTTTGCCAGACTTCGAGCGAGACATTGGGAATCCCCGTTTCCTCGCGGGTCTTGCCGAGCAGTTGCTCCGGGTTGACGCCGGTAACCACTTCGAATTGATCGGAAAAATAGGAAAAGCGCAGTTCCGCGTCCATTTCCCAGAACCAGTCGGAACCCGCAGCCGCGAAATCTCGCAGGCGTTTTTCCTGGAAGGCGACATCGGAACGATGCGACTCGCCGATTTCACGCAGTGCAGCGTTCAGCAGGTCGATGGTTTCGCCGAGTTCGTCGTCTCGGGCATGCCGTATTTCGTTCTCGTCTGCCAGCGCGGGATTCAGTTGGGCCTTTTTCAGATTCTCGTGAATTTCCTCCAGCGGGTATATAAGGTTGAAAACCACGTAGATAAACACGATGGCCCCGGCGGCGATACAGATAATTAACACCAGGCCCAGAATTCGAATCAGGAAGTCGTTGAGTTCTTGCCACACGGAGATAACATCCATGCGCACGATTACGCCCGCCTCGGCCGCGATAGCCGCCGGTGGGAGGTAGGTTTCATAACGCTGTTTGTCGACTGAAAGCCACGTGGCGGGTCGCTCCAACGTATCCGGTTGCAGCTCGGTCGTCTCGCCGGACGTGGTGACAATCTGGCCGCTCGGATCGAGCAGGCTGACGCCCAGAATGCGCGCGTCGGCCGTGACGATGCGTTCTATTCCGTTGGCAAGCTCGATGCCATCCGGCATCCGATTCGCCAACGCGGCGCTGGACGCGATGCGCGCTATTTCAGCGAATTCGGCGAGCCGGGCAGCTTTGAAGTTACTGTAAGAGGGGATTACAATAATTAATTCGATCAACACGATCGCGGAAAATACCACCAGGAACAACCTGCGCGCGAGACGAAAACGCAGCATCTGCCGCAGCATCGTCGTCCAGTGCATCTGCTTGCGCTGAGTTGGAGTCAAGGTTGCCATTCGATAGTTATCGGCATGTTTTCCAATTGCCTTAAAGATAGCTGGCATTGATTAACTTATTATAGTTTGCCCCGGGCGAATTGCAGGAACCTTAATCCGCCTAATCGGCGTCGACGCCGGTGCCCGCTAGCGGATATACTGCGCATTTTTTGCGGGTGAGCCTGTGAGTATCAAATCTGATCGATGGATCCGGCGTATGGCGGCGGCCGAGGGTATGATCGAACCATTCGAAGCGGGACAGGTTCGCGAGTCGGCAAATGGCCGCATTATTTCCTATGGTACCTCGAGCTACGGCTATGATGTGCGTTGCGCCAACGAATTCAAGATTTTTACCAATATCAACTCGGCGATTGTCGATCCGAAGAATTTCGACGATGAAAGCTTTGTCGATATACAGTCCGATGTCTGTATTATTCCGCCAAATTCGTTTGCGCTGGCGCGCACCGTCGAATATTTTCGCATACCGCGCAGCGTGCTGACGATCTGCCTGGGTAAATCAACCTATGCGCGCTGCGGCATTATTGTCAACGTAACCCCGTTAGAACCTGAATGGGAAGGACATGTGACGCTTGAATTTTCCAATACCACCCCGCTACCGGCAAAGATTTACGCCAACGAGGGTGTGGCGCAGATGCTTTTTTACGAGTCAGACGAAGTCTGTGAAATCTCTTACAAGGATCGCGGCGGCAAATACCAGGGGCAAAAGGGCGTTACATTGCCCAAAGCTTGATTCGAAGCGTCGGGCGGCTCGGGTTCAGGATCGATCGTATTCTGCTGGTAACACTGGATATCGCGGTTAAGCGGCGTTATGGCAGGTGAGTCTGGGGTTAGCGCAGGTCGATGATTTTCCAGTTGCGGGATTCGGCGATTGCCTTTAGTTCGTCATCCGGATGAACGGCGATCGGATTGTCCACCTGCTCGAGCAGCGCCAGATCGTTGATCGAGTCGCTATAAAAGAAACTACCCGCGAGGTCGTGATCGGTGCTGGTGAGCCATTCGCGTAACACGGTGACCTTGCCTTCCCGGTAGGTCGGTGTGCCGAGATAGCGGCCGGTATAGCGGTTAGCGGCAATTTCGGGTTCGGTGGAAAGAATCGTCGGTACCTGCAGCAAAGCTGCGATCGGTTCGGTGACAAACAGGTTGGTTGCACTGATTATGAGCAATTCGTGATTCTGCTGGCGATGCCGATCGAGCAGATCGGCCGCCCCCTGCACGACTATCGGTTTTATCCAGTTTTCAACGTAGTCGGCTCTCCAGGCATACAATTCTTCAAGGCTGTAACGCGCGAGCGGCGCCAGCGCAAATTCGAGATAGGTCTCGTTATCGAGTTCTCCGCGTTGGTAATCCTCGTAAAATACCTGGTTTCGCTGGCGATATTCCTGTGCATCGACAATCTGATTCTCGACCATGTACTCACCCCACAGATAGTCGCTATCGCCCGCTAGCAGCGTGTGGTCAAGGTCGAAAATAGCTAAGGTCATGGATTGCTCCCTGTGTATTGGCTTGATGGGTTCTCGACGTCTATGTCAGAATGAGCGGCCCAGATTCTAAACGATTTATGGCAAGCAACGAAATGATTGACGCAGATGGCTACCGCGCGAATGTCGGCATCATACTTTGCAACAGCACCGCCCAGGTGATGTGGGCGCGTCGTATCGGGCAGGATGCCTGGCAGTTCCCGCAGGGAGGGATCAGTGCCGAGGAAGACCCGAGGGATGCGATGTATCGTGAACTCTGGGAAGAGACCGGGCTGAAACCTGAACATGTTTCGTTGCTCGGGGCGACCGAGAGCTGGTTGCGCTACAAGCTGCCGAAAAGGCTGATGCGCCGCTCCGAGCCGCGTTGTATCGGGCAAAAACAGATGTGGTATCTGCTGCAACTCGAGTCCGACGAAGAGAGTTTCGATTTAAACGTATCGCATAAGCCCGAGTTCGATCACTGGAAGTGGGTCGACTATTGGTATCCGGTTGAAAACGTGGTGTTCTTCAAGCGTCGGGTTTATCAGTGCGCGCTGGCGCAGCTGGAATCGAACTTGCCGTCGCCAGACGCTAGCGGGGGCAACTAATATTATCTCCGGGGGGAGGCTTTTACCGTGGCATCGATGATCCACAGGCTGCAGCGAATCGTTCAGGAGGTCAATCGAGCTCCTGACATCGATCGTGCGCTGGTGTTAATCACCGAAAGCCTGACGCGCGATCTCACCGCAGATGCCTGTACCATTTTTCTGGCCAGGAAAGATGACCCCGAAGTGATGGTGCTGCAGGCCTGCAGCGGGCTAAACCCCGATATCATCGGTCGGGTCGAGCGTAGAATGGGCCAGGGTTTGATTGGTACCATCGCTGCGCGAGCGGAAGTCCTAAACCTGACCAATGCTCCGGCACACAAGAAATTTTTACTGGTACCCGATTCCGGTGAAGTGGACTTCCCCATTCTGTTAGGCGTGCCGATTATCGCGCACCGGGATGTGATCGGGGTAATCGTGGTGCAGCGTGCCGAAAATGCCTTCAACGAGGACGAAGAGGCCTTTCTGACCACGCTTGCGGCACAACTGGCGACGTCGATAGAACGTGCCGAAAGCCAGGGGCGTTTCAGCGCCCAGCAGGCTACGCATATGGTCAAGGGTGTGGCTGGCGCTCCGGGTATGGCGATTGGTGTGGCCATCGTGCTGAACCGCGGGGTCAATCTCGAATCGGTGCAGGACAAAAAAACCAGGGATATCGATGGTGAGCTGGTTAGTTTCAGGGAGGCGGTGCGCAAGGTTTGCGAGGAACTAAACGAGCAGGCGGAAAAGATGCGTGCCTCGCTACCAGAAGAAGAATGCGCCCTGTTTCTGGCCTATGCGCAGATGTTGAGCGGTGGGTCACTGATCGATGACACCGAAAACAATATCAAGGCGGGTAACTGGGCGCCTTCGAGCTGGCGCGATACGGTCGAGCAGCACGCCCATGTGTTCTCGCAAATGGAGGATCGCTACCTGGCCGAACGCGCGAATGATATTCGAGACCTTGGTTTGCGGGTGTTGCGCAAGCTGATGCTCGAACAGAGCACGCTGCTCGATTTTCCGGATCAAACTATCCTGGTCGGCGACGAAGTAACCGCCACCGATCTTGCGGATGTGCCTACCGATTGCCTCAGCGGCATCATTTCGGCGCACGGCAGCAGTTCTTCGCACGTGGCGATTCTGGCGCATGCGCTGGGTATCCCTGCGGTGATGGGTGTGCCGAACCTGCCGGTTAAACAACTCGACGGCGTCAGGCTGGTCGTCGATGGTTACAACGGCTCGGCTTTTATCAATCCGGATAAGCGGGTGCTCGAGGAGTACAGCCAGTACCTCAAGGAAGAGGCGGCGATCGAGCAGGATTTGATCGGGCTTAAAAACCTGCCCGCGGTCACCACCGACAATCACCAGGTATCGCTGTTGGTTAACTCCGGTCTGATGTCGGATCATACGCCTTCGCTACGCAGCGGCGCCCAGGGCGTCGGTCTGTACCGCACCGAGATACCGTTCCAGATTCGTGATCGTTTCCCCAGCGAAGAAGAGCAATTCCAGATTTACCGTAATGTGCTCGAGACATTCAAAGGGATGCCGGTGGTGCTGCGCACGCTCGATGTCGGTGGTGACAAACCCTTAAGCTATTTCCCCATACACGAAGCCAATCCCTTTCTCGGTTGGCGCGGTGTGCGTATCACCCTGGATCATCCCGAGATATTCATAACCCAGGTGCGTGCGATGATGCGCGCCAACCTGGGGATCAACAACCTGGAAATTTTATTGCCGATGATTAGCGGCAAGACCGAGCTTGACGATTCGCTGTTTTTGATCAACCGGGTGCGTGCTGAAATCGAAGAGGAATGTGGCGAGAATATAGAGCTGCCAAAGATAGGGGCGATGATCGAAGTGCCCTCGGCGGTGTACCAGATCGAGGATATCTGCAAGCTGGTCGATTTTGTATCGATCGGCACCAACGACCTGACCCAGTACCTGCTCGCCGTAGACCGCAATAACGAAAATGTCGCCGATCTTTATTCTTCGCTACATCCGGCGGTGTTAAAGGCGATGTGTCAGATTGTCAAGGGCGCGGCGATTACCGGTACCCCGGTAAGCGTTTGCGGCGAGCTTGCCGGCGACCCGCTCGGCGTGATGGCGTTGCTTGGTATGGGTATCGACAACCTGT
>CAMYML010000137.1 GCA_947259305.1 uncultured Gammaproteobacteria bacterium
TGACATTTGTCCCGCAAAGCGTGATCGCGTTTCGTCGAAGATTAATAGGCACGCTTGCGGCTCGCGCCCTGGTACAGAATACTGGCCCAGTTGTCGTTCGCTTTCTGGCGTTCGCCGACAGCAACCGGATCCATATCAGCTGTCGCCCGCTTGAGCTCGATAAAATTCGGCTGCATGAAGTCTCCCCGTATCGGCAACCAGTAATTCTCGCCCAGAACCTGTCGGCTACCGGCGGGCATAAAGGCCTGCATCGCATATCCGACGCGTCGCTGCTGGCTGCGGTTGGGCTGAGATCCATGGATTATCCTGGCGTGATGCAGCGACATTTGGCCGGGTTTGAGAATCAGGTCAACCGCCGCCGATTCATCGACCTCCTGGATTTCCTGTCCACGGGTGAGAATGTTGTCATCATGAAAGGTCTCCAGATGCGGCTGAATGGCAGCGCGGTGGCTGCCCGGAATCATGCTCATGCATCCCGTTTCAAGATTACTCGGGGTTAACGCCAGCCAGGGGGTTACATAATCATGCGGCATGATACCCATGTAGGTCGCATCCTGGTGCCAGCTGACAAAATGCCTGCTTTGCGGCTCCTTGATAAACAGCACCGAGCCCCATAAACCGAAGTCGGGCCCTAGCAGGTCTTCTACTGCATCCAGAATAACCGGATGATGCGCCAACTCGTCGAGGAAGCTGAACGCCAGGTGGGGATTGTTGCGATTTTCGGCATTGAGCTCTTGCGGATATTCGCGTTCGGCGTCCTGCAAACGCCGTGCGTAATGCATTGCCTCGTCTTTGGAAAGAACATCAACCGGTGACAGGAACCCCTGCTCCCGGAAATCGTCGAGCTGTTGTTGCGTTAGTATTTTCGGCACGGAGTCTCTCGTCGATACAGATTGGGAATAGATCGATAGTAGCGTAAACTCGCCGCCGAAAACCATAGAAAATATACTTCCTTGCCACGATGAAACAAGTACAGAAACAAACCCTGATCGGCATGCGTGATCAACTCGGCGGTTACACCTGGGAAGACGCCGAAATATCCGAGCTGGTCGACCCTAAGCTCGGCATCATTACCGGTTTCCAGGACTTGCTCGATCAGCTCGAGGTGTTGCGTAAAATCGACCTGCAGGCAGTTCCGCCGGCGGCCGATATCCCAACACCATGACCGCTCCAGCGGCATTCGCGCCCATCACCGAATTAGCCGTACAACTACGCAACGGGGATATCAGCGCAGCACAACTGCTTGAGCACTACGCCGATCGCATCGAACACCTGGCCGACATCAGCAGGGCATTTATTTCGCTCGACCTCGAGCGCGCGCGCGCAAAGGCTGCGCTCATCGATGCCGACTTCGAGGCCGAAAACCTGCTCAATGGTATTCCCTACGCCTGCAAGGACCTGTTCGACGTTCAGGGCATCGCGACCACGGGCGGCTCCAGGGTACTGGCCGACAATATCGCACAACAGGACGCCGAGGTTGTCCGGCGCCTGGACCGGGCCGGCGCGATCTTCATCGGTAAAAACAACCTGCACGAATTTGCCTACGGCGCCACCGGCGAAAACGAAATCTATGGCACGCCGCCAAATCCCTATGACCCGACCCGGCTGGCCGGGGGCTCGAGCAGCGGCTCGGCCGCCGCTGTAAGTTATGGCCTCTGCGCAGCCGCGCTCGGCACCGACACCGGCGGTTCGGTGCGTGCGCCCGCCGCGCTGTGTGGACTGGTAGGATTCAAACCGACCTTCGGGCGTATCAGCACCGAGGGTGTTATTCCCTATTCCTGGACCCTGGATCATGTCGGCACGCTGACTCGCAGCGCGGCCGATGCTGCAATCCTGTTCGAAGCCCTGGTTCCGGGCTGCCAGAAATCCTCTACGACGGGGCTCGACGGGCTGACGATAGGCATCCCCCAGGCTTTCTTTTTCGAACGCTGCGACAGCGAAATTCTCGACAGCGTCGAGCGCTTGATGAGCTTCCTGCGCAATGCCGGCGCGAAGCTCGAATCGGTGGCAATGCCGTCGATGGAATATACCCGCACGGTATCGCTGACGGTGCAAATGCCGGAGGCACTGTCGTATCACAATCGTTATCTCGAACAACGCGGCGAGCTGTACAGCCAGGACTTCCGTGCCGGACTGGCGCTGGGTCAATGCCTGCTAGCCGAACAATATATCCGCGCCAAACGATTCGTCGAAACCTACCGCCGCGACCTGAACGCGGTATTCGACCAGGTCGATACGATTCTGACACCGGCAACTCCTGCGATTGCCCCGCCAATCGGCGCGGTCGAAGTCATGGTCGACGGATCCGCCGAGCCCGCGGGCAACGCAATTACCCGTTATACCTCGTTTTTCAACATGACCGGCCATCCGGCGATTACCTTTCCCTGCGGCATGCACAGCGCGGGCCTGCCAATAGCGGCGCAACTGGTGGGGCGTCACCATTCAGACGAGTCCCTGATTGAAACCGCCAGGCTAATCGAACAAGTCTACGATTTCGAATTGCCACTACCGGACCTGCGGTAGCTGCCATATCGGTTCCCTTGACACGGCAACCGGTCAGGCCTGGTGCGATCGGTCGTGGGGCGCGTGGAGCTCATTTTTGCGGGGAAAAATGTGCTCCACCCACTGTCACGCTTGTCGATACGGCGCTTTTGTCGTGCAGATCGATCGCGGTTGCCTCAGGAATCCTGGGCCCGGAGTCATCTCGGCCTGCGCGCCAGGCTGGCTTTGTTGTGGCGGATTCAAGCTGTAAATGCCGTCATACCGCGGCTCGAGCCGATGCGTCGGACCGGCGGGATCCAGTTTGCTCGGATGCCAGGCTTGTATCAGATACCACCGTTCAGCAGGCGCCGGATCAGGGTCTGCATTTCCGTTTCGGTGAATCCCGCAGCTGCGGTGAGCGAGCTGCTGAGGTTGGCGCCAGCGAGCGTCACCGGGGATTTTTCCCGAAACAGCTGCAAGGCTTCGCCCTGTCCATCGATAAGATCACGCATCACCAGCGGGCTGAGCATGCCGGCGTTCTCCATTACCGGGAAACGGGCGATGTTGTGCAGTGCGGTGATCAATTTGGGCCCGATAAACTGTGGCGGCATGCCACCCTGGTTCAGTCGTAACAGGCGTTCGGCGGTATCGAGGTAAAAATCGAGGCAGGCATTGCCCTGTCGAAACATCAGCAACGCGTTGTGCAACTTGGGGTAAGCCCGCAGCTTTCCCCTGTCATCCTGTTGCACCCAGACTTCTCTCCCGAAGGCGAAATCTGCGGCGGGTATTACAAAATCCTGCGGCTTGAAGATCAAGAAATCGGCATCGCACCAGACTACGCATTCGAACCCCTCGGCCAGGCCCTGCTGCAAGGCCCTGAGCCGCGCCAGATCGGTTGCAACCACGGTTTGCGGGCCGATCTTTTCCAGCAGGTCGGGGCCGACCAGGTCAAACATTTCGTCGCCGATAAAGCGGTGCTGATAGCGATTAACTCGTGACCAGCCGGTGACCGATTCGATACAGGCCTGCAACCAGCCAAAGGGCAACAGCGAGCGATGCGACTGAACAACGAGAGTAGCGGTCATTGAATCTTTGCATGATTATTCGGGCGACCCAGCTTAACATGTTATCTTTGCGAGATTGCGCAACAGCCAACAACAGGAAAGCAGATGAATAATCCAGTTATCGCCAATAACAAACCCACCAAAGTGGCGCTGGAAAAGGATAAGAAATATTATTTTTGCAGGTGCGGCCGCAGCAGCAAACAACCCTTTTGCGATGGTTCACACCAGGGTAGCGAGTTCACACCGCTCGCCTTCGTCTGTGACGAAAGCAAGGATTACTTCCTGTGCCAGTGCAAGCAAAGCGCCAACAAACCCTATTGCGATGGCACGCACAAGCAGTACGACGATGACCAGGTCGGTCATCCCGCGAGCTGAGATAAGTCGCTAGCCGCACAACCGCGGGCTGCCGCCGTCCTGCACCGCCATGCCGTAAACCATGCGCTCGATGCCGGCCCAGTAGGCTGCCGCCTCGCACATCGGGCATGCCGGCGACGACGAGTAAAGCGTGCAGTTGCTTAAATCACGGGTTTTAAGCCGGCGCGCGGCGTCCCGAATCGCTTCCATCTCGGCATGCGCCGTCGGATCGCGATGCACGACCACATGACTCGGGGACTGCCCGACAATGATCCCGGCACGAACCACGACCGCACCGTAGCCCTGATCGCCGCTGGCGAGCGCACGCGCCTGCAGGTCAAACGCCCGGGCAATAAAGGCAGCATCATCCCTGGTCCCGGGCTGAGCGATGGCTTCCACCTCGGCGCCATGCGCACTGTGCCGAGTTACTGCCAAAACCGTAAACGAGCCTGCCAGCGCGACCAGTAACCCGCGCCTTTTGATATCTATCGACATAGCCATAAACCTCCGCCCGCGAAACATTCCCGCCAGTTTACCACTTCAGTCCGAAAAACCCGCTTGTGCGGCGAGTGGGCAAGCGCATAAAATACCCGGCTTTCTAACAGACATATGGGGTATACCATGAGTGAATGTCCGGTTTGTGCGGCCGAAATCGAACTGGCCGACGACGCGATGGCGGGCGAGCTGCTGGTCTGTGAAGACTGCGGCGCGGAACTCGAACTGACTGCTATCGATCCGGTCACACTGGCGGAGGCGCCGTCGGCGGAAGAGGACTGGGGGCAGTGAGAATCGGCTTACTGCATTCGCTGATCCGCAAGGAAGAAAAATTGCTGATCGAGGCGTTTCGCAATGCCGGCGTCGAGCCGATCATGCTCGATGATCGCAAGCTGATCATGGATTTTCACAGCGCGCCCGATATCGACATCCTGGTCGAACGTTCGATCAACCACTCGCGCGCCCTGCACGCGCTCAGACTATTCGAAAGCGCCGGCGTATGCTGCGTCAATTCGCACAAGGTGGCGCAAATCTGCGGCGACAAGCTGCTGACCACCGCCGCGCTCAGGGATCACGGCATCGCCCAGCCCGAATGCCGGGTCGCGTTCACCGAAGAATCTGCGCTCGAAGCCATCGAGGAGCTCGGCTACCCGGTGGTACTGAAACCCGCGGTCGGCTCCTGGGGACGCCTGCTGTCCAAAATCAACGACCGCGACGCGGCCGAGACCGTGCTCGAGCATAAAACCGTGCTCGGCAGCTATCACCATTCGATCTTTTACATCCAGCAGTACATCGAAAAGCAGGGGCGCGATATCCGCAGCTTCGTGGTTGGCGACGACTGCATCGCGGCAATTTACCGCAGCTCGGACCACTGGATTACCAATACCGCGCGCGGCGCGCAGGCGAGCAAGTGCGAAGTCACCCCCGAAGTCGCCGAAATTTCCCTGGCGGCGGCAAAAGCGGTTGGTGGCGGTATCGTCGCGGTCGATCTGTTCGAAAGTGACGCCGGCCTGCTGGTCAACGAAGTCAACTACACGATGGAGTTCCGCAACAGTATCGATACCACCGGGGTCGATATTCCGCAGGTTGTCGCCGACTACGTTATCGGGCTGGTAAAGCAGTGATCAGGGTCTCTATCGTTGGCGGCTCCGGTTATACCGGAGGCGACTTGCTGCGCATCCTGCTGTTCCATCCCGGGGTCGAAATCCAGCAGGTCACCTCGGAACGCCACGCCGGCAAACTGGTGTCGAGCGTCCACCCCAACTTGCGCAAGATCTGCAGACATAAATTCGTGCCCATCGCCGAACTCGAGCCCTGCGACGTACTGTTTCTCGGACTGCCGCACGGACAAATGATGAACCGCCTCGGCGAATTCGAAAATCTCGCCGATACGCTGATCGATCTGTCCGCCGATTTTCGCCTGCATGACAATGCCGCCTATGAAACCTGGTACGGCAAGAGCCACGCCTGCCCGGACAAGCTCGACGCTTTCGTCTACGGCATCGCCGAGCTGCACCGGGAGCAGTTGATAGGCGCGAAACGAATATCGGGCGCCGGCTGTAACGCCACCGCGACGATTCTCGCGCTGCATCCGCTTTACCAGGCCGGTGTAGTCGAATCTGCCGTGGTCGAAGTCAAGGCCGGATCAAGCCAGGGCGGTAATGCCGTCAGCGAAGGCAGCCATCACCCGGAACGCAGCGGCGCGGTTCGCTCTTACAAGCCGACCGCGCATCGGCATCTCGCTGAAATCCAGCAGGAGCTCGGCGCCGACAACATTCATTTCTCAGCCACCTCGATCGAAATGGTGCGCGGCATTCTCGCAACCTGCCACGTGTTTCTGAACCAGGACCTGGAAGAAAAAGATATCTGGAAACTGTATCGCGGCGCGTACGGGAATGAACCGTTTATCCGCATCGTCAAGGAACGCAGCGGCATTCACCGCTACCCCGAACCCAAGATACTCGCCGGCAGCAATTACTGCGACATCGGTTTCGAACGCGACCCGCTGAGCAACCGGCTGGTGGTAATTTCGGCGCTGGACAACCTGATGAAAGGCGCCGCCGGCCAGGCGGTGCAGGCGTTTAACATCGCGCAGGGATTCGACGAAAGCACCGGACTCGAGTTTCCGGGCCTGCACCCTTAACAAGTGCTCATTCAATGTGCCGCATCCTCTACGCCCGCGCCGACCGGCCCTTCGCGATTCCCGAATTACTGACGCCGTTCGCCGAACTGGCGCAGCAAAGCTCCGAGTACCAGGGTCATGGCTGGGGCTGCGCCTGGCGCGTCGGCGAGGGCTGGTATCAGCACCACGACATCAGCCCGATCTGGGAAGACGACCTGAGTCGATTCGGCAGCACGCGCCTGCTGCTGGTGCACGCGCGCAGCGCGTTTCGCGACGAGGGCATCGTCGTCGACAACAACATGCCCTTCTCTGACGGCGAATCGATCTTCATCTTCAACGGCGAGCTGCGCGGAGTACGCATCAAGTCCGAAGGCCGCATCGGCGCGGAAAAGATTTACAACTATATTCGCCGCTTCGACCAGGGCGACAAGTGCGCCGCCACCGGCAAGGCGGTCGACATCATCAGGAAACGCAGCGCTTACGTGCGCGCGATGAACATCATCCTGTCTGACGGCGAACAATCCATTCTTTCCACCAGCTACAGCGAGAATCCGGACTACTTCCAGATGTATCAGAAACATGACGCGGGCCTGCATCTGGTATGCTCCCAGCCTTTCGCCGACGACCGGGGCTGGAGCGGAATCGAGAACAATACGACGATAGCCTTATGATGCTGATAAAAATAGGCGGCGGCGAGCAGATCAACCTCGACGCCATCATTACCGACCTGGCAAGCCTCGAGCAGCCGTTTATTATCGTGCACGGCGCCAACGTGTTACGCGACCAGCTGGCGCGGCGCCTGGGGATGGAGAAAACCATACTGACTTCGGTTTCCGGTTACAGCAGCGTGTTTTCCGACCAGGATGCGCTCGACGTCATCATGATGAGTTACTCCGGCCTGCGCAACAAACAGATTGTCGAGCTGTGCCAGCGCAACGGCATCAACGCACTGGGATTGACCGGGCTCGACGGCCGCCTGGTGCAGGGCGAACGCAACAAGGGAATTCGCGTGCGTGAAAATGGCAAGACCCTGATCAAGCGCGATCTCTCGGGCAAGCCGCGCAGCATCAACGTTGAACTGCTATCGCTGTTGCTGGGACAGGGCTACTGCCCGGTACTGACGATCCCGATCGTCGACGAGAATGGTTTCGCGATCAATTCCGAAAACGACGACATCGTCGCGCAGATCGCCAGCAATCTCGAACTCGACAGCGTGATTCAACTGATCGAAGCGCCCGGCTTTCTCGATGACCCCGATGACGAGGGATCGTTGATCAGACAGATGAGCATCAGCGAATTGCAGGCTCGCGAGGCCCGCGTCGAGGGCCGCATCAAGCGCAAGCTGCTGGCCCTGACGCGCCTGTGCCAGGGTGGCAAAACGCGCGTCATCATCGCCGACGGCCGCGCTGAACAACCCGTTATCAATGCGCTCGAGGGCGCGGGAACTCATATTTCATGACCGACTACAGAGCACTCGAACACGAATTCGGCCTGCCATTACAGCCCAAACGCGATCTGGTTGCAGTGCGCGGCAAGGGCGCCTTGCTGTACGACGAAAGCGGCGAGGAATACATCGACTTTGCCGCCGGCATCGCGGTTGCATCGCTGGGGCATTGCCATCCGAAACTGGTGGCGGCGATTCAACAACAGGCCGAAACCCTGATCACCTGCCCCAATATCATGTACAACGACGTGCGCTCGAAGCTGCTCAAAAAACTGGTGGAGGTCAGCCCGGCAAGCCTGACGCGCGCCTACCTGTGCAATTCGGGCGCTGAATCGATCGAAGCCGCTTTGAAGTTTGCGCGCCTGCATACCGGCCGCACCAATTTCGTCACCGCGATGCGCGGCTTTCACGGCCGCACCATGGGTGCAGTCAGCGCAACCTATACGCCGAAATACCGCGAAGCCTTTCAGCCGCTGATCCCGGGTTTTAGCTACGTGCCCTTCAACAAGATAGAAAAGCTCGATGCCGCGATCGATGACAACACCGCGGCGCTGATGATCGAACTGGTGCAGGGCGAAGGCGGAGTTAATCCGGTACAGGCTGACTACGCCGCCGCCGCGCGCGAAATTTGCAGCCAGCGCGGCGCGCTGTTGATCATCGATGAAATCCAGACCGGCTTTTGTCGCACCGGCAAATTCTTTGCCTGCGATCATTTCGACCTGCAGCCCGACATGCTGTGCGTGGCCAAGGCGATGGGCGGGGGCGTGCCGATCGGGGCGACCCTGTTAAACGCCGATATCAAAGTAGAGCCGGGACTGCACGGCACCACCTTTGGCGGCAATCCATTGGCCTGCGCCGCGGCGCTCGCCGCGATCGACGTTTACCAGTCGGACAGGCTGGCGCAGCGCGCAGCCGAGATGGGTGACTATTTCGAGCAACAATTGAAGGTGGCGGATCTGTCCCAGGTGCGCGCGCTGCGCCGGCTGGGATTGATGATCGGCATCGAACTCAAGCAAAAGGTGCAGGACAAACTGGCGCAGTTACTCGAGCATCGCATCATCGCCCTGCCCGCCGGGCCCAACGTGATCCGTATGCTGCCGCCGCTGATCGTCGAAAAAGAGCAAATCGACCAGGTGACCACAACGCTAAGAGAGTTACTGGCCTGATCACCAACACCGTTGTGGTCATCCCGGCCTCCGAGCCGGGATCTTGTAATGGCGACTCG
>CAMYML010000138.1 GCA_947259305.1 uncultured Gammaproteobacteria bacterium
CGAATGTCGATGCGGGTGAAATCGAAAAGTTTCAGTCGATTGCCAGCCGCTGGTGGGATCGCGAAAGCGAGTTCAAACCACTGCACGAAATCAATCCGCTGCGCCTCGCCTATATCGAAAAACAGGCGCAGGGAGTCGACGGTAAAAAAATTCTCGATATCGGCTGTGGTGGCGGCATCCTGGCGGAGAGCCTGGCGCAGCAAGGCGCGCAGGTAACCGGTATCGATATGGCCGAACTGTCGCTCGAGGTCGCCAGGATGCACCTGCATGAATCCGAACTCGATATCGACTATCAGCTATCGACGGCGGAGGCTTTTGCGGAAAGCAATGCCTCTGCTTTCGATATCGTAACCTGTTTGGAAATGCTCGAGCATGTGCCCGATCCGGCCTCAATTATCAAAGCGGCGAGTCAGATGCTGAAGCCTGAAGGCGTCCTGGTTTTATCAACGCTGAACCGCAATCCAAAGTCGTTCGCGCTGGCGGTGCTAGGGGCCGAGTACATCCTGCGGATGCTGCCCCGAGGAACCCACGAATACAGGAAATTTATCAAACCCTCGGAAATGGCGGCGGTGCTGCGCGCCAACGGGATGCAGGTACGCGATATCACCGGCATGAGCTACAACCCGATCACGCAAAACTATTCGCTGGGCCGGGATATTGACGTCAACTACCTGATGACCGCCAGTTTCGATGATTGAAGCCGTCCTGTTCGACCTCGATGGCACCCTGATTGACACCGCCCCGGACATGGGTGGTGCGTTAAACAATCTGCTGGTCGAAGAAAACCAGGCGCCGATCCCGATGGATATCATTCGCCCGCTGGTTTCGCAGGGCGGCCTGGTGTTAACCCAGTTGGGATTTTCCGGGAAAGTCGCCGCGCAGGAAATCGAGCCCTTGCGACAGCGTTTCCTGCATCACTACCGCGCCCGCGTCGCTGACGAATCGAGACTATTCGATGGTTATGAGACCATCCTCGGCGAACTCGACAGGCGCGCCATGCCGTGGGGCATCGTCACCAACAAACCCGAATGGCTGACCCATCCACTGCTGCAACAGCTCGGCCTGGCTCAGCGCTGTGGCGTCGTTATCGGCGGGGATTCACTCGAACAGCGCAAACCGCACCCTCTGCCGCTTCAGGTCGCGGCCGAACGGCTGGGGGTGGATTGTGACAAATGTGTTTACGTCGGTGACGACGAACGCGATATCGTCGCCGGCAAGGCCGCCAACATGAAAACCCTGGTGGCGGCCTACGGTTATATCGAGGATGCCGACGCGATCGAAGGCTGGCATGCAGATGGGGTCATCGACCGACCCGAGGATCTGTTACAGCACTGGTTGATGAGGCAGTCATGACTCGCGTGCCGGAAAACTTCAGGGTCACGCCTGACCTGTTAAAGGACAGGACGATTCTGCTAACCGGCGCTACCGGCGGCTTCGGCAAAGCCGTTTCGCTGGCTCTGGCGCAACACGGCGCTACGGTGATTTTACTGGCGCGTAACCTGCGCATGGTAGAAGAGCTGTACGATGAAATTGAGCAGGCGGGCTACCCGACGCCGGCGATTTATCCGATGAATCTCGAAGGCGCAACCGAGCATGATTACCACGAGCTCGCCAACAATATCGAATCCCAGCTGCAGCGGCTGGATGGATTGATCCACTGCGCCGCAACCCTGGGCGCGCCCACGGTGTTTGCGCAGAGCGACGCCGAGACCTGGTACCAGGTGCACCAGGTCAACCTGCATGCGCCCTACCTGCTGACTCGCGCCTGTCTGCCGTTGCTGGCGCGCTCGGATAAAGCTTCGATTCTGTTCATGCTCGATGACAAGCCCGGGGCTTACTGGGATGCCTACCAGGTCAGCAAACAGGGGCTCGCGGCGATGGCGCAGTTGCTCGCCAATGAATACGATGGCAGCAATCTGCAGGTGAATTGTTTCAATCCGGGAAAAACGCGCACCGGCCTGCAGTTGCGCGCCTACCCTGCCGCCGATGAAAACGACCAGTTGCCGAGAACGGCGAAACCTTTACACCTTAGATTTAGCGAGCGCAGGCCTGCGCGGTCCGGTAGCAACCTCTTAACGAGCAGCCCTTGCGAGATCACCAATTACGCGTGGATGACTCCGGGCCATTCCCGTGCATGCGATGCAACCGCTATACGTGGTGAGTGGTATCAATAACGGATAAAAATCGCGCTCGGAGAAAAACGGTACAGAAATTTGAGGAAAACGAACAGCACCACCCGCTGATAAAATTCGATCAGCCCACGCAACCAGCCGCTGCGGTCTTCGGGTTGACTCCACAGGTAGGATGAAATCCAGCGCCCCGGTTCGCAGGTATCGGTTGCCGCCATGGCCGCGCGATACTCAGCGGGAACTTGCGGATTTGATTCGAGACCTGTGACGATATAACCCAGGTATTCATCGGTGGGATTCAGGTTCGGCGTGGAGCGATTGGTCTGATAAAAATAGAAGCGCTCTCCATCCTGTTCGACCCAGGAGCGTCGGTAGCGGTTAATCACCGGCACCGCCTCGTAGAAATCCATACGCGCGGCGTCCCGGGCAGATAAGGTGTAGAGAAAACCGTAAACCGATTCGCCCACGGCGGGCTCGGCGGAAGCATAGGCGCAGCCGACCCATGGCCCCGGGTGATCGAAGCGCAGGCCATGGTCCCGGAGGGTAAAAGGCTTCATCGCAAACGGCCGGATTCGACGCTGGTTCATTATCGTTTCGCTCAGGTTGGCGCCGAAGGCCAGGTATTGAATCCGTTCCTTTCCATGTCCGAGCAGGCGCCTGAAATTGCATATCTCGAACAGCAATCGCCAGATAATGTATCGATACATGGTAGATCCGAGCGCGGGTAATCGCCGGCACGATACTGGGAAATTATTTTCGGGTCAATTGCACTGCACGGTCTCAGGAAAGATCAAACCAGCCTCAAATCGTGGCTGAACGTTACTGCTAGTCCAGCAAGCAGGCGGTGTTCGTCTGCTTGCTGGATTCCATGGACTGCTGGCTTAAATCCAATCGCGTTCGCGTTCGATCCGATGTTTTCTGAAATCAGTTATTCTGTCGAAGGGACTGCTTTCCCTAATTGCCCACAATCTTGATTCGATCTTCGCCTTTTAACGATTCGCCATGATAGGTTGCCGCCTTGAGGATGATCCTGAATTCGCCTTCGCCGACCTTGAAGCCCGTTGTGTGCACGTCGCAGACGAGATCTTCGTAGCCATCGTCGTTGATATCTGTCTGCCGGCATAGACTATTGTCAGATTTGCCAACCAGCGCGACATCGACTCCGTTTAGCCTGATGGTGCGCGGATTGACCGCGGTTACATTGAGGTCGCTCGATCCGAATATCGCAACCGGGATGACGCGCCCGGAACTGGCGCGAACAATATTCTTTGGATCGCCGGGTTTGATATCGATCGCCAACGCGGCCGTTCCATGTCCGCCGAAGAGCTTGCTCGACCTGCTCCAGATCCGGCCTGCTATCGCCGCTGGCCACCGCACTGGATGCGCTGGCCCACGTACAGAGCAGGGTTGCAAAAATTTGCACCGCCATTTGCTGGTATCGCACTGTTTAATCCTGGAGAGTTTCCGTTGCCACCTCGGTGGTATTAACAATAGTTGCTGCCTGATCCGGATTTTTCAAGTCTGCTTACGGCAGACATTACCCAAATCGTGGTAATGCAGGGCCCGCATTCAGCGCGAGTGGGCATTAGCGGTATTCGAAGTAGAACTCGGATGGTTCCAGGCAACGCTGCAGCTCGAGCAGGCAGTGTTCGTCCGGTTTCAGCGACCATCTGCCGTTGGTGCGCAACTGGTAGCGGTAGCCTTCGCGGCACATATGAAACACCACCGGCATTGCGTTCGATGACCCGTAGCCGTCGAGCACGCCGATGATTTCATCGAGTTCGGCGCCGGCCTGTCCGTTCAGGGTGATATGCAGGGCGCGTGCATTACTGGCGCGGTAGTCATCCATCAGCTGCACCCGGGCGGCGCGCAGCTTGATGCCGTTGTTGAAATCATCGTAGGCGATGCCGCCATCGACGACCCAGACCCGGTCTTTCTGCAATATCGGTTCGATTTGCGCCAGCAGGTCGGGCAATACACGCACGTCGACCCGACCGCTGCGATCGTCGAGCGTGACAAAGGCCTCGCGCCCGCGAAAGCTGTTGCGCATGCGGATATCGACGACCAGTCCGCAGATCCGGGTTTCCTGTTCTTTCTGGCGAAACCTCTCGCCGGTGCCGCCAGTGTCGAGGCGTTCCAGCCACTGGCCCAGGCTGGTTGGCGCAAATTGCCTGATTTCGGCGTCGACCAGCGCCAGCGGATGCCCGGTTAAAAACAGCCCAAGCGCCTCTTTTTCCAGCATCAGGCGCTGTTTCTCATCCCAGGCTTCGCAATCCGGCAGGACATGCTCCTCGGCCGCGCCGGCCTGCGAGATACTGCCGAACATATCGGTGATGCCGGCATTGAGATTGTTCTGCTGTTGTTCCGCCGCCTGCAGCGCATACGGCAGGTGCGCCATCAACGCCGCCCGGTTTGCATTGAAACAATCCATCGCCCCGCCCTTGATCAGCGCTTCGAGCACCTTGCGCGTGGATTTCGACGAATCGATGCGCGCGCAAAAATCGTCGAGCGAGCGGTAATCGCCTGCGCCACGGTGCTCGATGATGCTCTCGATGGCGCCATGCCCGACGCCCTTGATCGCGCCCAGGCCGTAGTAAATCTGCTGCTCGTCGCCCGCGGTGAACTGGTAGTTGGACAAGTTGACGTCAGGTGGACGAATATCGAGCTTCATTTCCCGGCAATCGTCGATCAGCGTGACGATCTTGTCGGTATTGTCCATATCGGCCGACAGCACCGCCGCCATGAATTCAGCCGGGTAATGCCGCTTCAGCCATGCGGTCTGGTAAGACACCAGCGCATAGCCCGCGGAATGGGACTTGTTGAAACCGTAACCGGCAAACTTTTCCATCAGGTCGAAGATATAGGTCGCGGTCGCGGCCTCGACCTGGTTGGCAACCGCGCCATCGGTAAAAATGGCGCGCTGCTGCTCCATTTCCTCGGGCTTTTTCTTACCCATCGCGCGCCGCAGCATATCTGCACCGCCAAGCGTGTAGCCGGCCAGCACCTGGGCAATCTGCATTACCTGTTCCTGGTAGAGGATAACGCCGTAGGTCGGTTGCAGGATGGTTTCGAGCGCCGGATGTGGATACTCGACCCGCGCGCGCCCGTGTTTGCGGTCGATAAAATCGTCGACCATGCCGGATTGCAGCGGGCCAGGCCGGAACAATGCCACCAGCGCGATAATGTCTTCGAAGCTGTCGGGTTGCAGGCGCCGAATCAAGTCTTTCATACCGCGCGATTCGAGCTGAAATACTGCCGTGGTCTGGTAAGCCTGTAACAGTTTGAAGGTTTCGGCGTCGTCGAGCGGGATACGCTCGATCTCGAGCTTGTCCTGCGCGCGACGCGCATTGATCGCGCGTACCGTCCAGTCGATGATGGTCAGCGTGCGCAGGCCGAGGAAGTCGAACTTGACCAGTCCGACCGCTTCGACGTCATCCTTGTCGTACTGGGATACCAGGCCCGAGCCACTCGCTTCGCAGTATAGTGGGGTGAAATCGGTCAGGTCGCTCGGCGAAATCACCACGCCGCCCGCGTGTTTACCGACATTGCGCGTCAGGCCTTCGAGCGAACGCGCCATATCGATCAGCATCGTGACGTCTTCTTCCTGCTGATACAGCTCGAGCAGCGTCTCTTCCTGCTCAAGCGCTTTTTCCAGCGTCATGCCGACTTCGAACGGCACCAGCTTGGCGATACGATCGACAAAACCATAGGGGTGTGACATGACGCGGCCGACGTCGCGGATTACCGCCTTGGCCGCCATCGTGCCGTAGGTGATGATCTGTGAAACCTGGTTGCGGCCGTAATGGTCGGCCACGTAGTCGATGACTTCGTCACGCCGATCCATGCAGAAATCGATGTCGAAGTCGGGCATCGACACGCGTTCGGGATTGAGGAAGCGCTCGAACAGCAGTTCGTAAGCCAGCGGATCCAGGTCGGTGATATTGAGCGCGTAGGCGACCAGCGAACCGGCGCCCGAACCCCGCCCGGGGCCGACCGGAATCTGGTGGTTCTTGGCCCACTCGATAAAGTCCATGACGATCAGGAAGTAACCTGGAAAGCCCATTTCGATAATGACGTCCAGCTCGATTCCAAGGCGCTCGTAATAAGGTTCGCGCTCGAGCTCGGTCCCGGCGGGCAGTTGCTGTTGCAGGAATTCTAGACGTCGTTCGAGGCCCTGTTGGGAAACATGCCGAAAAAAGGTATCGGTGGTATATCCCTCGGGCACCGGGTATTCGGGCAGGTAAGCTTCCCCCAGCGTCAGGCGCAGATTGCAGGCCTCGGCAATCGCCACCGAATTTGCAATCGCCTCCGGAATATCGCTGAACAATTCCACCATTTCATCGGCGGAACGCAGGTATTGCTGCGGCGAAAAGAGTTTTGGCCGGCGCTCATCCTCGAGCGTAAAACCGGTGCAGATGCAGACCCGGACTTCGTGGGCATCGAAATCCTCGGCATCGAGAAAGCGCACGTCATTGCTCGCCACCACGGGTATCTGCCGCGCGCGCGACCAGGTCACCGCCTGCGCAATATAGGCTTCCTCGTGAGCGCGGCCGCAACGCTGCAATTCGAGAAAGAAGCGCTGCCCGAAGATGTCGACCCATTCCTGCAGGCAGGCTTCGGCGAGCTCGGTGTTCTGCATGCGCAAAGCCAGCCCGATGTCGCCTTCGAGGCCAGCCGACAGGGCAATCAGGCCGTCACAGGACTGACGCAGCCACGCGATATCGATGGTGGCGCGATCGGCGGTCTGCCCCTCGAGGTAAGCCCGGGAAACGAGTTGTTTGAGGTTCAGGTAACCCTGGTCGTTCTGACACAGCAACACCAGGCGACTCAGGGGTTCGGTGCGCGCGGGGTGATTAATCCAGACATCGGCGCCGAAGATCGGCTTTACGCCCATCGCCGTCGCTGCCTTGTAATGTTTGACCACGGCAAACATGTTATTCAGATCGGTGAGCGCTACCGCGCCCATGCCGCGAGCGCGCACCTGCTCCACCAGTGGCTTCAGGCGGACCGTGCTGTCCAGCAGCGAGTACTCGCTATGCACATGCAGATGGACGAATCGGTTATCCATTCAATAGTTCCCTGACTGGTTTGAAGCTGCGGCGGTGCACCGCGGATACGCCGTGTTTCTGCAACAGTTCCCGGTGCAGCGCGGTCGGATAACCCTTGTGCCGGGCGAACTGGTACTCGGGGTACTGCCTGTCCAGTTCGATCATTTGCCGGTCACGATAGTTTTTGGCCAGGATCGACGCCGCCGAAATACAGGGTTCACTGAGATCGCCCTTGATGATAGCACGCATCCGGTAACCGTCGATCAGCGGCAGCCGGTTGCCGTCGACGAGTACCTGCCGGGGTTTCAGGTTCAAGTTTAACAGCGCGCGTTTCATCGCCAGCAGGCTGGCCTGCAAGATATTGATTTCATCGATTTCATGATGGCTGGCTTCCGCGATCGCCCAGGCCCTTGCGTATTGCTTGATCTCCACTTCCAGCAAAATGCGCCGGCTCGCGGACAGTTTTTTGGAATCGGTCAAGCCCTCGATGGGATAGCGCTCATCGAGAATAACCGCGGCGGCGACCACCGAACCGGCGAGTGGGCCGCGTCCGGCTTCGTCGATGCCGGCGACAAGCATCGCAATTGGGTTTTCATGCATATATAATGCGCCGTTTGAATTTTACCCCTTCCACTTATGTCTCAATTACTCAAGGTTGCGGTTATCGGTGTTGGTCACCTCGGCAAATGGCATGCTGACAAATATGCCGCTTGCGCCGCTTGCGAACTGGTTGCGGTGGTTGACAGCAACGCCGAAAACGCCCGCGCAATCGCAGAAAAACACACTGCCGAGACATTTACAGATTATCGCGATGTCATCCCGCTGGTTGACGCGATCAGCCTGGTGGTACCAACCAGCCTGCATTATAAAATCGGGCGCGAGTTTCTGGAAGCAGGAATTCACTGTTTGATCGAAAAACCGGTCACGGAAACGGTCGAAGAGGCGGAAACCCTGATCCGGATTGCCGCTGACAAGAGCCTGGTGCTGCAGGTCGGGCATATCGAACGCTTCAATAGTGTCATGCTCGGCATCACCGAGCATATGCAGCAGCCACAATTTCTGGAATCGACCCGGCTGGCGCCGTTCACGACCCGCGCCACCGACGTCAGCGTCATCCTCGATTTGATGATTCACGACATCGATATCATCCTCGACCTGGTCGACAGTCCGATTACGCGAATTTCCGCCAGCGGCATCTCGGTGTTATCCGATACCATCGACATTGCCAATGCGCGCATCGAGTTCGAAAACCACTGCGTCGCCAACGTCACCGCCAGCCGCATCAGCCGCAAGCGCGAGCGCAAGCTGCGCATCTTCCAGAAAGATGCCTACCTGTCGGCGGATTTCCAGGACAAAATCCTGGCGATTAACCGCAAGGGTGAAACCGACAATGCCGAGGGTTTCAAGGATATTACCCATGAAGAGCTGGCTTTCGGGGATAACGATGCGCTCAACCTGGAAGTGCTCGACTTCATCAATGCGATCAATAGCGGAAAGCGGCCCCTGGTCAATGGCGAGGATGGCAGGCGCGCGCTGCAAACGGCGATTGCGATAACGACTCAAATCAAAGGCTCACAATGAATATACCCATGGTAGACCTGAAGGGGCAGTACGAAACCCTGCAAACGGAAATCGACAATGCGGTCCTGCAGGCGCTTGGCGAGACCCGCTTTATCCTCGGCCCCAACGTACAGGCGTTCGACCAGGAAGCGGCCGATTACCTCGGCACTGCGCACGCGATTAGTTGCGCTAACGGTACCGACGCGCTGCATCTTGCCCTGCTCGCGGCCGGGGTTAAACCCGGTGACGAAGTCATTACCAGCGCCTTCACTTTCATCGCTACCGCTGAAGCTATCCGCTACGTCGGCGCGACGCCGGTATTCGTCGATATCCAGCCGCATAGCTTCAATATAGACCCGGACAGGATCAGGCACGCCATAACCGAGAATACACGCGCGATCCTGCCGGTCCACCTGTTCGGGCAGCCCGCCGACATGAATCAAATACAGGCACTGGCGGACGAGTTCGAGCTACTGGTAATCGAGGATTGCGCCCAGTCTTTCGGCAGCCGCTACGGCGACAAAACCACGGGCACGATGGGAGCTGCCGGGGCATTCAGCTTTTTCCCGAGCAAGAATCTCGGCTGCTACGGCGACGGCGGCATGGTCACCACGGGCGATGCGGAAACCGCTGCCAGGATCCGGGTGTTGCGTAACCATGGCAGCAGTCAGCAATATCACCATGACGTCATTGGGTTTAACAGCCGGCTCGACGAATTACAGGCCGTTATCCTGCGCATCAAGCTGAAACATATCGACAGCTACAACCGCAAGCGCCTCGAGGTTGCCAGGACCTATAATCAAAGGTTTGCCGGCAGCCGCTTCCAGCCGCCCGCGATTCCGGATGATCGCGATCATGTGTTTCACCAATCCACGCTGCTCTGCGATGAGCGCGATGCGGCGCGAGAAGCCATCATCGCCAGGGGCGTTTCCTGTGCGGTTTACGACCCGATTCCCCTGCATCTGCAGCAAGCCTTTAGCGATACCCCTCAGCCCGAACTGCCGGTGACCGAAGCTACCGCCAGGCGCTGTCTGTCCTTGCCGATATTTCCCGAAATGACTGAACAACAAATCGAAACCGTCTGCGAGGCCGTGTTGAGCGCCTGATGAGCCAGGCCCACGTCATGATCCTCGCCGGCGAAGCCTCCGGCGACGCCCACGCCGCCGAGTTCGTCGAACAGCTGAAAATTTTACAACCGGATATCCGCTTGAGCGGTATGGGCAGCCGGGAGATGCGCCGCGCCGGGGTCGATGTTTTCTTCGATTCTTCGATTATTGCGGTGGTCGGCCTGGTCGAGGTGCTGCGCCACTGGGGCGATATCAAAAAGGCGATGGCGATTGTCAGGCAGCGACTCGAGCAGACTCGCCCCGACCTGCTGGTGCTGGTGGATTACCCCGAATTCAATCTGAAGATGGCGCGCCATGCGCGTGAACTAGGCACCAAGGTGCTGTTCTACATCAGCCCCCAGGTCTGGGCCTGGCGACCCAAACGCATCCACAAGATCGGCAGGCTGATCGATCACATGGCGGTGATATTCAAATTCGAGCGGCGCTACTACGAAAATGCCGGCATTCCGGTCAGCTTCGTCGGCCACCCGCTGGTCGACAAGGTGCAGGTCAGCGCGGACCGCGACGCGCTGCGGGCGAAACTCGGCATCGCGGCTGCCGACCGGGTGATCGGATTGTTTCCGGGCAGTCGGCACAGCGAAATATCCCGCCTGCTGCCGCTGATGTTCGCTACTGCCGATTTGATGCGCAAACGCGATCCGCAAATCAGGTTTCTGCTGCCGGTCGCGTCGACGCTGGATTTCGACGCCATTTCTCTGCAGTGCGCAAGCAAGGATCTCGATATTATCGTCAGTCAGGGTGATATCTATGAAGCCATTAGCTGTTGCGATGCGATCGTCAGCTGCTCGGGTACGGTTACGCTCGAGATCGGTTTGCTCGGGGTACCGATGTGCATCGTCTACCGGATGTCGGGGCTGTCGTATTCGATCATGAAACGCCTGATCACGATTCCACATATCGGTTTGGCCAACATCGTTGCCGATGGCGCGGTCGTGCGTGAATTCCTGCAGCAGCAGGCAAATCCCGCAGCGGTCAGCGTGGAGCTGTTCGAACTGCTGGAAAACTCCGAGTACCGCGCGCAGATCAAATCGGGCCTCGAACGCGTGCGCGAAAACCTCGGCGCGGGTGGCGGCGCGCGCAAAATGGCACAATTGGTTTTATCGTTGATCGAGCAATAATCCGACGGAGGAGAATATGGGTACTCGGGGGCATTCAGAAGGCATTACCATGAGCGGCGGTGGGCTCTACTCGCTCGCAACGATTGGCGCCAAACATGTCATCGATGCGGCCACGCCAATGGTACTGGACGCCATCGACAGCCTGTCTCGGGAAGCGATCGCCAACGGGTTCACCCTGTCGGACATGGGCACCGCCGACGCCGGAACCTCGCTTGCCATGGTTGGCAGCGTGATTGACGCGGTCAGGGCGCGCGTGCCGCAGGCGCCGATCTCGGTCGTTTACTCGGACCAGCCGCGTAATGACTTCAACGCGCTGATCGCCAATGTCTACGGGCTCGGGCCGTTCGATACCTATGTCGATAACAACGACAACGTCTATCCGCTGGTTTCTGGGACGACCTTTTACAAGCAGATCCTGCCCGCGGCAACGGTCGACATCGGATTCTCGGCGACCGCGATGCACTGGCTGAGCAGCAAGGTCTGCAATATTTCGAATCACGTGCAGGCGGTCGGCGCCGAGGGTGAAGAGCTGGAAAAGTTTCGTGCGCAGGCACATCGCGACTGGCGGCAAATCCTGCTGCATCGCGCCGCGGAATTGAAACCCGGCGGCAAGCTGGTATTGATCAACTTCGGTTGCGATGAACAGGGGCGTTATCTGGGCAATACCGGAGGCGTTAACATGTTCGATACTTTCAACCAGATCTGGCAGGTCTTCCTCGAACAGGATCGCATTACGCGCACGGAATACGAAAACATGACGCTGCCGCAGTATTACAACACGGTGGAAGAATTCAGCGCACCGCTGACCAACCCCGACGAAGCCGTCTACCAGGCCGGCCTGCGCCTCGATCATATCGAAACCCGTATCGTCAATTGTCCGTTTGCCGAAGCCTTTGCCGAGCATGGCGATGCGGCGCGTTTTGCCGAAGCCTACATCCCGACGATACGCAGCTGGAACGAGAGTATCTATTTCAATGGTTTGGATGATCAACGCGCGTTGGAGGAACGCCAGCAGCTCATCGAGGATTACTACGGTACTTACCGTGACATGGTGCGCGACAGTCCCGAAGGGCACGGCATGGATTACGTTCATGCTTATATGGTGATATCCAAACAGACTTAGTGTCATCCCCGCGCAAGCGGGGATCTTGAAACCACGGCAGGTTGCAAGATCCCGCCGGTCCGACGCTTCTGGTTAAACCCACTACTGTCCGGTTTAAATTTTTGAAAAGCACCAAAACACCATACAAGCAAATACCTTCGGAAAATTGACGCCGGTCGAGACTGCAAGATGGAAAATAACAAGATCTGTCATACCGCGGCTCGACCCGATGCGTCGGACCGGCGGTATCCAGAAACCCAATGAAATCAAGCTCTGGACCCCGCGGTCAAGCCGCGGGGTGACAATTAATACAATCAATGGATACTTAACCGGACAGT
>CAMYML010000139.1 GCA_947259305.1 uncultured Gammaproteobacteria bacterium
AATCGCATTCAGCATTTTACTATCTTCCGCCGCCAGCATTTCTTCCACGGTAATGCCGTAAATGCGCGCGAATTCCGCGCTACAGGTACCTAGCCTGTCTCGCTCTAAATCCCATCTATAACTGCCAACCTGGGCGATGTCCTGTGCTGCTTCGAGCTCAGCTTCGATCTGCCTCGACTCGGTAACATCCTGCATCGTCCACAATTGCTCGATGACTTTATCGCCACGCCTGGCCGAAGTGTCGCCGCGTTCGACAAGATATCGAATTTCGCCATCCGGGCGCATAATCCGAAATCTGAGCTCGGTCAGACCATCCCTGCTATCGGCCTGTGCAAATTCCTGCTCAACTCTTTCCCGATCATCGGGATATACATCATTTAAAATATCTGAATCGGTCATCGAAAGCAGTTCTGCTTTTGGCCTGCCCGAGATTTTTACAACTTCGTCGCTACAGGAAATCATTCGCCTGTTTACCGGATCCCAGCGAAAACTGCCGATCCTGGCGATTTGTTGTGCCGCTTCGAATTCCGCAGCGATGCGCTTCGATTCGGTTACATCCTGCACGGTGCCAATCTGCTCGACAACCTTGCCATCGCGCCACAGCGAGGGCGCCAGGCGTTCGATCACGTGCCCGACTCTGCCATCGGGTGACTGGAAACGGTATTCGACCTCGGTCAGTTCTTCCGCTTCATCGCTCCGGCGGTAGGCAGCTATTACCCGCTCTAAATCATCCGGATGGATGTATTTCGAATACCCCTCCGTGGATGTCACTTCAAGGCTCCCTGGCGCATAACCGAAAATCCTGGCATATCCCTTCGAGGCGGATATCAATTTGTCATGCTCGGCATCCCAGCGAAAACTGCCGATCCCGGCGATGCGCTGGGCTTCATCGAGTTCATCCTGGATGCGTCTCGACTCGGTCACGTCGACACACAAACCGACCAGTTCGCCGCCCGGGACAACCTGCTCGACCAAACGGATACGGACGCCGTCCCTGAAATTCATATCGATCTCGCTGCCGGCCTCGCTTTGCCGGCGAGCCTCATGCTCGGCAATCCAGGCCTGCTTTTCCGACTCGCTGTCAAATTCCATTTGCCATTCGAGCGCGCCAGCGAAGAATTCCTCGTAGTGCGTACCGGGTTCCAGCAAATCGCCCATACGGTTGCAGATTTCCATGAAACGTGGATTGCAGAACACCAGGCGTTCATCGGCGTCGAATAGAAAGAAACCGTCGTGCAACACCGCGGTCGCATTGTAGATCAGCTCTCGTCGATACTGCTGCCTAATCTCCTCTGAAATCGCTCCCAGGGCATCGGATGCAGAGCCTCGATAGCCGAGGAAGCCTCCATTGTCGTCGAAAAAAGGCTTGCCGCTTGAATGGATAAGCACCTCTTTCCCATTGGCCAGTCTGGCCCGGTACTGGAAATCCTTGAACGGCAAACGTTGTTCGACGCAGTGCTGGTAGCTTTCCCACTGCGCATCCTCTTCCGGGCTACCCGAGGCCATGCGAAGATCCTCCCTGCGCTTGCCGAGCACGTCGCCACTGGTAATGCCCATCGATTCGTACAGGTGCGAAGAAAAGAATACGAAGCGGTTTTCCGCGTCGGTTTCCCAGAACCAGTTGGTGGAAGTGTCGGCATATTCCTTGAAGCGGTCTTCGGCATTCTGTAACTCGCTGGTGTGCCGGTTAATCTCGTCCTGCAAATCCCGGCGCAGTGCTTCCAGGCGCCGCTGCAGCAGGCCGGCAACAAAAAAAGTGGTTGCCGCGCCAACCAGGAAAGGGGGAATCAGGCTGAACAGGGACACCTGGACAAAACCAGAGCTGACGCTATGAGCCACGATCGAAATCGACATGAACGCGAGGCCACCGAAAAATGCAACAACGGCGGTGGGATACTTGAACACCCGGGAATTGGCTAGCTGCGTCATCGGTCGATCGTTTCGTCCTGCAATGAATTGAAACTAGCCGCGGCCTTACCTACCGCGGTAACAGCGGTGGAGCATCAACCGAAACGAATGTTTCCGGGAAAAAGCCGTTAAAACGGGACGCCGCGGAATTGCTATAGGCGCCGGTTTGGCCGATTTCGATCCAGTCGCCTTCATCCGCGTCCACCGGCAGGTAAAACGGGGACGGCAGTATGTCCAGGTTGTCGCAGGTCGGCCCCAGAATGGTGAAATTCTGGCACTCATCGGTAATGCTGCGGGTCGGATTGATCAGGCGCGCCGGCAGTTTCATTTTTCCCACCAGGGTCTCGGAAAGGCTTTGGTATACACCATCATTGATATACAGCTTGTTTTCCTTGCGCAGCTGAATCTGAGTCAGTAGCGTGCAGCCGCTGGCCACCAGCCCACGTCCCGGTTCGCACATCAAGACACAGTCGCCGCGCAGACGCGAGCGGTCGAATGCCGCGTGTATCGCGCCGAAGTAAGCGCCGAGCTCGGGCGGGCGATCGTCTTCGTACAAGGCGGGAAAGCCACCACCGACGTCGAGGTAATGCACCGGCACTGCGGCCGCAGCGATGACGTCGAGCGCGGTGTTGATCCCATCGACGAAGGCCTGCGGCGTGCGACACTGCGAGCCGACATGAAAAGCAACCCCGGTCTGAAAATGCGCAGCGTGAACTTTTTTCAGTAACGCGGGTGCGTCTTCCGCGCTAATGCCGAATTTATCCGATAACTGGTATTGGGAATCGTGCACGGGGGTCACGATGCGCACCAGCACTACCTTGCCGTCACCGCCACCGGTGACATCGATGATCTTGTCGAGTTCTTTTTCGTGATCGATAACGTAATGATCGACCCCGTATACCTGGTGCGCGGTCATGATCGCCGCGCGCGGCTTGACCGGGTGCATGAAGTAACAATCGGCCTGCGGCAAATGCTCGCGTACGAGCGCGATTTCGGCCAACGAGGCGGTATCGAAATGACGAATGCCGGCTTCGTACAACGCCTTTAGAACAGCCAGGTGGGGATTGCATTTGACCGCGTACATCACCCGCCCCGGAAAATTATCGAGGAAATAGCTCGCCTGGCGTTTCAACTCTGCCGGACGCAGGCAGTAAATCGGGAAACCCGGGGTCAATTCCTCGACGACGTCTTCGACCGTCGCAAAGCTGGGTAACTGATTTTTGGCTGACATGGGATCGACTCGGCTAGTTTTCGATATTTTCGCATAGTATAGCGACAAAGAATATCTTGCCTCAGGATCCCTGCTCCTGCCCAGGCCAGGTCGCGAGGGTTCGCGGCCGGCGCCAGAATTTCAGCGCCGCGCTCGGCGCCAGTTCCAGATCGAATTCATAGCCGGCGCGCAGGCACAGGCTTTTACGGTCGCGTTCGACCGCTCTCAGTAGCGGCTGTAACAACCTGTTATCGATATCGAGCAAGACCTGGCCGAGCCCGGTTGTCGCCCCGGTTTTTAACAGTTCGAGCAGACGCAGATCGATAACCGCGGCAGCAGACGATTGCTCGAGACTCGCCAGGTCGTCCAGCGACGCGGTCGGCAAATCCAGACTTACGGCGAACTGGTTTAGCACCGAATCGTCACAGTACCAGGCGAGGCTGGCATCGATTTTCTCGGGCAGATTGCCCCCGCCCCAGAACCAAAGGCTGTTTATCGGCAGCAACCCCCGCTGCGCACGCTGCTGGTTAACTTCGTGCTGGTGCAGAAACATCTGCATTTCATTGAGCAGTTTGTACCAGCCCAGATGCTGACGCGATTGCTCGATATAGGGATTGGCGACCTTGCCCAGAACCGACAAAATATGCGGATAGTGCAGCGGTGCATCGAATAGTTTCAAATCCATCAGAAACAGCCCTTTGTCGATCACCATTATATCACAATCTACCTTAAATAGTTCCTTTAAATCATTGATTATTATATTAATATCATTCAAATCTTCATCGCTGTGCTGAATTGGAGCGATGATTGCGCTCTGCAGGTCAGGTCGCAGATGCACCGCCTGGAACAACAACAGTCGACTGGATTGCCGCTGCGACCGCGGCGCGCAGGCCTGCGCAAGCGGCAAGCCAAGGGCGGGTTCCTCCACCGGCACCTCCAGTGCGAGCACCTGGCGCAGTATGGCGTCGATGCTGAAGGCAAGGTTGGGCCGGGGACTTGCCAGCCTCAGTATCCGGTTCAAGGCGGGCAGTTCGTCGGCTATCAGTCCGGGCGTAAGTTCGAATAGTGGCAAATCGAACAACCCGGGCAGGACCAGCTGGATTTTCCCGGGCATCACTCGCGCCTAGTCTTTGAGACTGGTGCTAAGCAGCTCGTTCAGATCGTTCGACATGGCGCCACTGGCCAACATGCTTTCCACCTGCGCTTTCATTTGCTGACCGAGTTCCGGCACCAGCTTGCGCCAGTGTACGAAGGGATTGGCGAGGCGCGCGGCTACTTGCGGATTGATCGCATCCAGCTGCAGAATCTTGTTTGCCGCAAAGGCATAGCCCGCGCCGTCAGGTTGATGGAATGCGCGCGAATTGGCCATCAGGGCGCCCAGTAATGAGCGCGCCCGATTCGGATTGTGCAGGCTGTAAGCGGGATGCTCGAACAGGGCACTGATATCCTCCAGCGCGCCTTCGACCGTGCTCGAACCCAGGGCACTGAACCATTTGTCCACCACCAGCGCGGTATCCTGCCACTGCTGGTAAAACCGCGTCACGATCTGCTCACGCAGATCATTGCGATAGTGCACGATTGCCTGCAGGCAGGCGATTTGATCGGTCATGTTGTCGGCCCGGTCGAACTGCTCGCGGCAGCAATCGAAATATTCGGATTTTTCCAGATGCAACAGGTAAGACAGGCAAATATTTTTCAGGCGGCGGCGCCCAATCGCATCCGCATGCGGCTCGCATTCACCCTGATCGAGGTTCTCCTGGTAATGTCGCGCCAGCCGCTGTTCCGCATGGCTTGCAAGCGCGATCTTAAGGCTTTCGCGCACGCCGCGCACGGCGTGCACATCGGCTTGTTGCAGCATTTCAGCGAGGTATTTCTCGCCCGGTAACACCATCATTTCGGCAACCAGGGCGTGATCCGGTTGCGGATTCGACAGCATATCCCGAAACGCGCCAATCAATGGCTGCTGCAACGTATCCCAGGCGTCACTGCCCTGCTCCAGCATCGCCAGCATGACGCGACTCGCCAGTTGCTGGCAGGCCTCCCAGCGGTTAAAGGCATCGCTGTCGCAAACCATCAGTCGCGCCAGTTCGTCGTTGCCCAGGTCGGTCGTCAGGATCACCGGCGCCGAAAAACCGCGGAAGGCCGAAAACATCACTCCTGGCGGCATCCCCGGGAACTGTAGCCGGGTTTCATGCGCCTCGATATCGACCACCTGTTCCAGGCTGCCAGCGCTATCCATTGCCAGCGCCTGCCCGTCCTGATCGAACAAGGCCAGCCGCATGGGCATGTGGAAGGGGCGGTTGAGTTCGCCGCGAGTGGTGCCTGGCTGCTGCTTAATCTCGAGCGACAGCGACCCGCTTGCGGCATCGTATTCGCGCCTGATATCGATACGCGGGGTTCCCGACTGCTCGTACCAGCGCTGAAAGCGATCCAGCTTGATTCCCGAGGCGTCCTGCATCGCCAGCCTGAAGTCGTCGGTCGTCACCGCCTGTCCGTCATGGCGCTCGAAGTACAAATCCATACCCTTGCGAAAATTTTCCGCGCCCAGCAGGCAATGCATCATGCGCACCACCTCGGCGCCCTTGTTGTAAACCGTTGCGGTATAGAAATTGTTAATTTCCTGGTACGACGCCGGTCGCACCGGGTGCGCCATCGGCCCGGCGTCTTCGCTGAACTGGTGGTTGCGCAATACCCGCACGTCGCCGATGCGCTGAATCGCGCGCGAAAACATGTCGGCGCTGAATTCCTGGTCGCGAAAAACCGTCAGCCCTTCTTTCAGGCTCAACTGGAACCAGTCACGACAGGTGACGCGATTGCCGGTCCAGTTATGGAAATACTCGTGCGCAATGACGCCTTCGATAGCCAGGTAGTCATCGTCGGTGGCGGTCTGCGCGTTGGCCAGCACATACTTGGTGTTAAACACGTTCAACCCCTTGTTTTCCATGGCGCCCATATTGAAGTCGTCGACGGCCACGACCATGTACAGATCGAGGTCATACTCGAGGCCAAATACTTCTTCATCCCAGCGCATCGCTTTCTGCAGCGAACGCAGCGCGTGATCGCATTTGTCGCGGTTATGGTGTTCGGTGAATATTTGCAGTTTCACATCACGACCCGAGCGCGTGACAAAGTGACCTTCGATACAGGCCAGGTCACCTGCCACCAGCGCGAACAAATAGGCCGGCTTGGGATAGGGATCCTGCCAGCTGACCCAGTGGGATGAACCATCTTCGCCGCGCTTCACGGGATTGCCATTGGATAACAGCAGCGGGTATTTTGCCCGCTCGGCATGAATCTCGGTCGTAAACACCGACATGACGTCCGGGCGATCGAGGTAGTAGGTGATATAGCGAAAGCCTTCGGCCTCGCACTGGGTGCAAAAGTTGCCGTTGGACAGATACAGGCCTTCGAGCCGGGTGTTGGCCGCGGCATCGACCTCGACCTCGCTATAAATTTCGAAGCGATCGGGCACCGACTCGAGAATCAGGGTTTCCGCCGTCAACTGATAGTCTCCCGCCTGCAGCAATTCACCATCCAGACGTAACTCGATCAGCTTCAATTCGATGCCGTCGAGCACCAGCGCCGCGGCGCGGTCGGCCGTGTTACGCTGCAGCTGCAAACGGCTTTTAACCCGGGTTCGGGAGCCGTCGAGTTCAAATATTAACTCGGTTTTGCTGATGCCAAAATCGGGCGGTCGATAGTCTTTTAAGTGCTTACGCTTATGCTGATCCGTCTTCATTTTCCGGGCCTGAAAATAGGTCGCATAAGTGTACCCTAAGGAGTATCATTCGCAGCATTTTTCATCCCCGGAGATTCACAAATGGCCGTCGAACGCACGCTTTCGATCATCAAACCCGACGCTGTTGCCAAAAACGTAATTGGCGAAATTTACAACCGCTTTGAAAAAGCCGGTTTACGCATCGTCGCCGCGCGCATGGAGCATTTATCCGCAGACAAGGCGGGCGAATTTTATGCCGTGCACAAAGAGCGCCCCTTTTATGGCGACCTGGTCGCTTTCATGACTTCGGGACCGGTTATGATCCAGGTACTCGAGGGAGAGGACGCGATCGCCAAAAACCGCGAAGTCATGGGCGCGACCAACCCCGCCGACGCGGCCGCGGGAACCATTCGGGCCGATTTCGCCAAAACCGTCGATGAAAATGCCGTCCACGGCTCGGACGGAACCGATACCGCCAGGGCTGAAATCGATTTCTTCTTCGGTGCTGACGGCGTCTGCCCGCGTACTCGCTAATCCCGGTTGCAAACTGCAGCGCGCAATGGCGCGCTGCAGTGGTTTCACTGCTACCCGCTCAGGCCTGTCTCCCACCAGCCCGGTAAATCGGCGATAGAATCGAGCAGTGCATAGGGTTTTGTCATGCCGCCCAGATCAGTGTCGCGAAACTTGCCTGTCCTGACCTGGATACCCCGAATCCCGCAGCGCTGCGCGGCATCGACATCGGCGACAATATCGTCACCAATCATTAAGGCCTGATCAGTGCTGGCTTGCAGCAGCGCGAGTGAAGCCTCGAAAAAGGTGCAGGCCGGTTTGCCGACAACGACCGCTTCGCAGGAAGCCGCGTGCTCCAGGGCCTTGATGAACGGCGCGACGTCGAGCTGCAGTCCGTTTTTCCCCCGCCAGTAACGCGTCATGCCAAGCGCGATCAACTGCGGCCGCGGCTCCTGCATCAGGAACTGAAACGCACGATTCAACAATGGGAAGTCCCAGGCGGCACCGAGATCACCGACGACAACTGCATCGACCGGGCTGTTCTGATCCAGCGCCACGGCGTCGACATTTCGAAAATCCTGCTGCGTCGCCGGCGGCACGATCAGCGCCACCGCGCGCATTTGATGCTCGTCGAGCCACTGCGTCGCGGCAACCACCGGCGTCATGACTTCATCCAGTTTTGCACTGAAACCGAGGGATTGAAATTTCTCCAGCAGGGCTGCGCGCGGGCGCGAGGTGGTGTTGGTGACATACAGGTAAGGAATCTGTTGCTGCTTGATCCAGTCGAGTGCTTCAATTGCGCCGTCGATCAACTCGCCGCCCTGATAGATAACGCCATCCAGGTCAATCAACAAAACGTGACGGGAACCCCCGTTAGTCAGCATGTTATCCAATCCATTTTCAACGAGTTGCGCTTCAGAATATCCCCATGCAGACGCCGAATCAACAGCCTTTTCCGGGCCAGGGATTCGTGCTAAGGTCGCCTGCTGTCCGCCATTTACCAGCCATTATTCCATGAGAATCGAAGACGACAGCAAGCTCGACTACAAGGATGTTTTGATACGGCCCAAACGCAGCACTCTGGGCAGCCGCAAGGATGTGGAACTGGAACGTGAATTCACCTTTCGCAACTACCAGTCGGATAACGACGAACACTATCGCGGAATACCGATCATGGCGTCTAACATGGACGGTGTCGGCACTTTCGAGATGGCTGACGCACTGGCCGCACTCGGCCTGTTTACCTGCCTGGTGAAAAATTACGATGCCGCAGAACTGATTGAATTTTTCGGCAAAGACCAACCTCTGCGCCGCGCCAACGTCGCCTATTCGACCGGTATTACCGAGCAGGATTTCGAAAAGTTTAAAGGCGTTTACAATAAAACCGGCCGTAACCTCAAATATGTCTGTGTCGACGTCGCCAACGGCTATTCCGAGCGTTTCTCCGAATTCATCAAACAGCTGCGCGAAGCCTACCCGCAAATCGTCATTATCGCCGGTAACGTCGTTACCGGCGAAATGACCGAGGAATTGATGTTAAGCGGGGCCGATATCGTCAAGGTCGGCATCGGCCCCGGCAGCGTCTGCACCACGCGCATTCAGACCGGCGTCGGCTTTCCGCAATTGTCGGCGGTTATCGAATGCGCCGACGCGGCGCACGGGCTTGGTGGCCATATCATCGCCGATGGTGGCTGCACCTGCCCCGGCGACCTGGCCAAGGCCTTTGCCGCGGG
>CAMYML010000140.1 GCA_947259305.1 uncultured Gammaproteobacteria bacterium
AGAGGATAAGAACATGAGTGATATTCAAGACTATCAATCGAGCCTCGAAGATCCGGCGAGCCGGAAATTCGAAACCTTTTCATACCTGCCGGAAATGACTGCTGAGCAAATCCGTCGACAGGTCGAATATATTGTTGCGCAGGGCTGGAATCCCGGTATCGAGCATACCGAGCCGGAAAACGCGTCAGACAATTATTGGTACATGTGGAAATTGCCGATGTTCGGCGAGGACGATGTCGATACGATCATCAACGAGTGCGTCGCCTGCCACAACGCGCATCCCAAAAACCATGTGCGCCTGTTGGGATTCGACAACTATGCCCAGTCGGCCGGTGCGTCTATGGTCATTTACCACGGTATTCCGGTATAGGTCGGCATCATGGCGGAAGCGGCAAGTCAAATGCAGATAGTCGAATCCGACCGCGAGCAGTACCTGGTAAAGGAAGAACCCTACTACCGGGCGGTCGCGGACGAGGTCGAAAATTACCAGGCAGCCTACCAGGTACTTATGCCGGTTATGCTGAAGGGCCCTACCGGTTGCGGCAAGTCGCGTTTTGTCGAATACATGGCCTGGAAGCTGCAAAAACCGCTGATCAGCGTTGCCTGCACCGAGGATATGACCGCCTCCGACCTGGTCGGGCGTCACCTGCTCGATATCAACGGCACCCGCTGGCAGGATGGGCCGCTGACGGTGGCGGCGCGCATCGGCGCCATCTGTTATCTCGATGAAATCGTCGAAGCGCGCCAGGACACCACCGTGGTGATTCACCCGCTGACCGACCATCGACGGGAATTACCGCTGGAGAAAAATGGCGAACTGGTCAAGGCGCACGAGGATTTCCAGCTGGTGATTTCCTACAACCCGGGTTATCAGTCACTGATGAAGGATTTGAAACAGTCGACCAAGCAGCGTTTTGGCGGCATTGACTTTGACTATCCGCAAGCAGACACCGAGGCTGAAATCGTAGCCCATGAGGGTGGGGTCGATGTCGAAACCGCGAACAAGCTGGTTCAGGTTGGCGCCAGCTCACGTAACCTGAAAGGACATGGTCTCGACGAAGGCATGTCGACGCGGCTGCTGATTTACGCGGCGCAGTTGATGGCCGAGGGCGTCGCTCCCGCCGCCGCCTGCCGCATGGCGTTGGTGACACCGCTGACTGACGACCCCGATATGCGCGATACACTTTTCGCCGCGGTCGATACCTACTTTTGACATCGGATAATCCACAGTGGCCGCCGCGATCCACATTTTCCCTCGTTATCCCCGACTGAGCGGGCTTCTCCTGATCGTGCCGCCATTTCAAGGTCCCCGCTTGCGCGGGGATGACGGCCAGCACAGGTAACCGCTCCATGCACGCCGAGCTCGCCGAATACCTGCAATGTATCGATGTCGAGGATATCAAGAGCGGTGAACTGATCGAAGCCTCTTACCTCGACGCCCAGCGCGTCATGTCGCCCCAGGGACTGGAAAATTACCTGGTTGGAATCAGGGCCATGTGCACGCTGGGCAAGGGGCAGGACCTGGTGTTGACCTATGTGCAGGAGATACCAGTGGTCGCCAGGGAGCTGGGCGAGGATATCGTGCCGGACACGATCGAGGCGATCATGAAAATGTCATCGTTGACTTCAGGCGCCGTTATCACGCTGATTCTGGCGAATCTGCCGCTCGCCGCCACCCGTCTCGGCGACGCCGAATTGCTGCGGGGATACCTGCACCTGTTACACCAGCTGGCCGGAAAGGCGCCACGCGGTTTGCGTCCGATGATGGAGTCACTCGGTGAACTGCTATCCAAATTGACGCTCGGCGGTCTCAGGCGCTGGGCGATGTGGGGCGCGCAAGCCTACCAACGCGACTTTGACGGCCAGGCTACCTACTTTGCGCTACAAACCGAAACGGCTAAATCGGTGCTGCAACGCGAACGCCGCGGCACCCTGTTTGTCGATAATCATCGTAAACTGAATTATTATCTGCGCGCACTCTGGGGCCGCGCGTTTTTCATGCGACCGACCGCCGATGACTTTGAGAGTCGGCAGGGTAGCAAACCCTTCATCGAGGATTACCTGGTGCATCTACCGGACGCCTTCGACGCGGTCGATGGCGTCGCCGGTATCGATGTCTATCGTGCGGCCGCGGCACATGCGTCGGCGCACATCGTTTACACCGAACAGGCCATCGAAGCTACCGGACTGACCCCCGTGCAGCGCTGCTTTGTCGAGATTTTTGAAGATGCCCGCGTCGAGTTTCTCAGCTACCAGCGGTTTCCGGGGCTGCGTCGCCTCTGGTTACGGTTTTTCGAACACGCCCTGGGCAAGGAGCAGGCAGCGCAACACGAGGTGGTTGAGTCGATGTTACGCATTGGTCGCGCCTTGCTGGATCCTGAGTACCAGGATCAGGAATCCTGGATCGATCGGACCGCGGCCGCGTTTCATGCGAAACTCCATATCGATGCCGCTGACCCGGCGCTGTCGCGGCAGTTTGGGCTTGAGTTTCTCGAGCGCGTGAGCCAGCAGTTCAAGATACCGGCATTGCGGATATTGCAGGATATACCGATTACCTATCGCGACGATAACCGTTATCAGTGGGCTTTCGAAGAGAATGGCTTTTCCGCAAATGAATTTGAGCAATTACCCTGGCGCCAGCCGACCCTGCGCAAACGCGTCAGTCTGATGGAAATGGTTAACGAAATCGATTCTGAAATGGAAGACGGCAGCCCGCAGGAAGTCTGGGTGCTGCCGACGGAGCTGTTTCCCTACGAGGACCTGGGCGTCAGCTACAACCAGTCGGAAGGGGTGGAGCCGATGTCGGAACCCTTCCTCTACGACGAATGGGATTACCAGGTACAACTGGCGCGACCCGAATGGACCACCGTGATCGAGCGCAGGCAGCCTAAGGCTGATCCCGAAGTCATGGATCAAATCCTGGAAAAGCATAAGCCGATCGCCAGCCGGATCAAACATTTGATCGATGCGCTGCAACCCCAGGGAATTGTACGCAAGCGCGGATTCGAGGATGGAGACGAGCTCGACATCGATGCCGCGGTACGCGCGATGATCGATATTCGGCGCGGCGTCATGCCCGATCCCCGCATCAATATCCGCGTTACCCGACATTTGCGCGATTTGTCGATGATCCTGCTGATGGACTTGTCGGCGTCGACCAACGATCGTATCGGCGCCCTAAACGAACAGGACGAGGGTTACCTGGAACAACCGAGCATTCTCGACCTGACCCGCGAGGCTAGCGGACTATTGTCCTGGGCGGTGGATTCGATCGGCGATAGTTACGCGGTTCACGGATTTGCCTCTGACGGCCGCCACGACGTGCAGTATTACCGTTTCAAGGATTTCGATGAATCCTACAGCGATGATAGCAAGGCGCGGCTGGCGGGGATGACGGGCGGCCTGTCGACACGCATGGGCGCAGCATTGCGCCACGCCGGTTATCATCTCGGCCAGCAAAGCAGCCGCAAGCGCCTGATTCTGCTGCTGACCGACGGTGAACCCGCCGATATCGACGAGCGTGATCCGCAGTACCTGCGCCAGGATACCCGTCACGCGGTCGAGGAACTCGCCGCCAAGGGTATCCATACTTACTGCCTGACGCTGGATCCAGACGCCGACAGCTATGTTTCACGTATCTTCGGCGCCAACAACTACTCTATCGTTGACAACATCGAACGCCTGCCGGAGCGGTTGCCGCGGGTATTCTCCGCGCTGACTAGCTAATTGAAAATATAATAGTTTGTATAACTATAGGGTTATTTCATTGATGTTCATGTTTTGTTAATTTTGCCTGGTTTAAGCTTTACAACCCGATTAACAAAACAAACACGAGATTATCATGAGAATTTCTGCAATTATTACCATCCTGGCTCTGACCGGCCTGATCAACACCCCGCTGCAGGCGGGCGATGCCGGTGCTGGCGCCAATACATTCATGGCCAAGGGCTGCGTGGGCTGTCATGGCGCTGCGGGCAAGGCGCCGATTGCCCCGAACTATCCCGCAATCGGCGGCAAACCAGCAGATGTCATCGCAGCTGAACTGAACAAATTCCGTTCAGGTGAGCGCAATAACCCGATCATGATGCCAATGGCGGCAGGCCTGAACGACGCCGACGTCGCCAATCTTGCGGCTTACCTGGCTACCCAGTAGGCGGCGCATGAGCCCGCTCAAGCGCTAACGATGTTAACTCGTTGTAACGATAGTCAAGTCGATAGCCTTGAGCCGGGCAGTTCTGTAGTCGTCGATAAGATCAGGCTAATCCTGTTCGATCTCGATGGCACCCTGGTCGACAGCGTGCCGGATCTGGCCTGGTGCGGCAACGAAATGCTGCGCCGGCTCGATTTGCCGCAGCGGGATATGGACTCGGCCCGCGCCTGGGTTGGCAATGGTGTCGAGCGTTTCGTCAAACGTTTTCTTAGCGGCGGCATGGATGGCGAGCCTGAGGAAGATGTTTTTCATAGCGGGCTCGAGATTTTTAATCGGCTCTACGCCGATAATATTAGCGGGCGCAGTAGCGTATATCCCGGTGTCAACGAGGCCCTGCAGCGACTTGCGGGGCTGGATTTGCACCTGGCCTGCGTTACCAACAAGCCGGAGCCCTTTACCTCGGAATTGATCGCGGCGATGGGGCTGGCTTCCTATTTCGAACTGGTGGTTGCCGGGAATAGCACGGCCAGGAAGAAACCCGATCCGATGCCGTTACACTACGCTGCGGATCACTTCGGGCTGGATTACGCCGAATGCCTGATGGTGGGTGACTCGAGCAACGATGTCAGCGCTGCGCGTGCCGCGGGATTCTCGATTGTCTGCGTACCTTACGGATATAATCATGGCATCAGTATTAGCGAATCCAGTCCGGACCTGATTGTTGATAACTTAAAAGAATTGGCTGACATGTTTGCCTGAGGGGCTGTAATGAATCTGAATCGAAGAGAGTTTATTAGATTAATGGGACTGGCCGGCGCGGCCGGTATATTTCCAGCCGCCGGTTATGCGGCGGCCGGCGGTGACGCGAAAATTTACGATATGCCGGCTTTTGGCAATGCGCGCATACTGCATTTCACCGACTGTCATGCGCAGTTGAACCCGATTTACTTCCGCGAACCCAATGTCAACCTGGGCATAGGCGCCGCTTTCGGTAAGGCGCCGCACCTGGTCGGTAGCAACCTGTTGCAACACTTCGGCATCCCCGGCGGCGGTATCGAGGAGCACGCCTATACCTACCTGAATTTCGAGGAAGCCGCGCGCATGTTCGGCAAGGTCGGCGGCTTCGCCCACCTGTCGACCCTGGTCAGGAAACTACGTGCAGAGTACGCCCAGGGGCGCTCGCTGTTGCTCGATGGTGGTGATACCTGGCAAGGCTCGGGCACCGCCTACTGGACCCGCGGGCGCGATATGGTCGAAGCCTGCAACCTGCTCGGCGTCGACGTCATGACCGGGCACTGGGAGTTTACCTACCTGGCATCCGAGATTCTCGACAATGCCGAGATTTTTGCAGGCGAGTTTGTCAGCCAGAATTGCAAGGTCAGGGAGGATGCGCTGTTCGATTATGAATTCGCCGACCTGGGTGACTTCAACGAAGACAGCGGGCACGTATTCAAACCTTACAGCATTCGCGAAATGGGCGATCTGCGCATTGCCGTCGTTGGCCAGTCTTTTCCCTACACGCCGATCGCCAATCCACAGCGCTTCATTCCGGACTGGACCTTCGGTATCAACGAGGACGATATGCAGGAAATCGTCGACCAGGCGCGCGACGAGGAAAAACCGGATGGCTTGATCGTGTTATCGCATAACGGTATGGACGTCGATCTGAAAATGGCTTCTCGCGTTAGCGGTATCGATGCGATTTTCGGCGGCCACACCCATGATGGCGTGCCCGGTGCGATCCCGGTTTCGAATCCGGGCGGCAAGACGCTGGTCACCAACGCCGGCTCGAACGGCAAGTTCCTCGGCGTCATGGACATGGATTACAAGGGCAAGAAGCTGCGCGAATTTCGTTATCGGTTGTTACCGGTGTTTTCCAACCTGTTGCCGGCGGATGCGGAAATGACCGCCTATATCGAGCAGATGCGCAAGCCGCATCTCGGCAAGCTGCAGGAAGAGCTTGCAGTCGCCGAAGACGTACTGTTCCGTCGCGGTAATTTTAACGGCACCTTCGATCAGGTGATTTGCGACGCGCTGCGCGTCGAAGGCGATGCCCAGGTATCGCTGTCGCCCGGCTTTCGCTGGGGCACCACGGTATTGCCGGGGCAGGCGATCACGATGGAGCACGTCATGGATCAAACCTGTATCACCTATCCCGAAACCTATGTGCGCGAAATGACCGGGGAAAATATCAAGCTGATTCTCGAAGACGTGGCCGATAACCTGTTCAACAAGGATCCCTACTATCAGCAGGGCGGGGACATGGTGCGTCTGGGCGGACTCGACTACAGTATCGATCCGCAGGCGGATGCCGGTGCGCGCATCTCGGACATGCAACTGGATGACGGTACGCCGATCGACGCCTCTAAGAGTTACAAGGTTGCCGGCTGGGCGACAGTGGGGTCACAATCACCGGGCGCGCCCATCTGGGATGTGGTGGCCGACTATCTGCGGCGCGAAGATACCGCGCGTATCAGCAAGCTGAATACGCCAAAGCTGAAGAATGTTGCGGGCAACCCGGGCATGGCCTGACACTCGTCTAGTCAGGGCTTTCGTGGATAACTAGGCGCAAGGCCAAAAGGCTTTCGACCAGCGACACCGCAGGACTGTCGCGGATTCGAGGCTAGTACCTGAGCGCGGAAATTATCTCGTTCAATTTATGTTGTTCACCATCCTGTCCTATGAGTTCGGCATTGCTCGCCGCCGCGGCCAGTTCTCGCTGCCTGATTTTCTCCTGGTACTGCTCGTTACATTCGATGATGGTTTGTTTGATATCGTTTAAATGTGACTGAATGCTGTCCATGTCCTTGGTGTAGGTATCGATGCATTCACCCGCGTTCTTGTCGATTTTCGCTGCCGGGTCAATTTGTCGGCCGAGCGCATTAAAGTCTTCGCACCAGTCGAGAGGCGCCTTGTGTGAAAGTTTGAAATATAAATCGATGTAGGCTTCCTTGCGTATCCTGGGAGGCCGTTGCTCATCGATACCCATAATCCTGATTTCCTCGAACGTACTCATGTGGCAATACTCCTCGCTGATGGGTCTCTATGCCTGATCTGGGTGGTAAACATCTACGGGCTGGATTTTTTGTCTACGATTGGCTCCGGGGCTTTTTTCTGGGTTCTGCGGGCGGCGTAGGCGGAGTAACCCAGCGCTGATCGCTCGTTCAGATTTGCCGCGAACTCTTCGGCGTGCAGCCTGACCGATTTCAGGCTCCCCGATCTTTTTCCCGTAATCGCGGAATCACCTTCCCCGATGGTGTACTGGTACCAGTTATCACCGGCAATTCCCGCCGGAGGCTCGATTTTCTCGATACTGATAACGTCGAAATGTCGTTCGAGCGTTTTTTCAGATTCATCAGACACGTTATTCACCTATATTATTTCGTTCTTGCAGCTGGGTGTTGGTTAGAGTTACCACGACGATGACGACGATGCTTTTGTCCCTGCTTTGCGGGTTCGCGGGCATTGACTTTTATCGCTTCAGTCGAGGCGTAACCGGCGACGATCCGTTGCGGGATCTTACGATTGATCAGTCGCTCGATATCTTTTAACTGTTCCAACTCCTCACCGCAGACCAGCGAGATGGCCTGGCCCTCACGACCAGCGCGCCCGGTACGGCCGATGCGGTGGACGTAATCCTCGGCAATATTCGGCAGTTCAAAATTGACCACATGAGGCAGTTGCTCGATATCGAGCCCGCGTGCGGCAATATCTGTGGCGACGAGCACCTGCACCTTGCCCATTTTAAAATCAGCCAGCGCCTGGGTGCGCGCGCCCTGGCTTTTATTGCCGTGAATCGCGGCGGCCTTGATGCCATCGGTAATCAGTTGCTTGGTTAGTCGATTGGCGCCGTGTTTGGTGCGGCCGAATACCAGCACCTGCTGCCAATTATTGGAACCAATCAGGAAGGATAACAATTCGCGCTTGCGGCCTTTATCGACTGGATGCACGATTTGGTCGATGATTTCAACCGTTGTGTTGCGTCGAGCGACCTCAACCATTACGGGCGAATTCAGCAGCCCGTCTGCGAGTTTTTTGATTTCGTCGGAAAAGGTGGCGGAAAACAGCAGAGTCTGTTTTTGCTTTGGCACCAGTGCCAGCAGTTTACGGATATCGTGGATGAATCCCATATCCAGCATGCGATCGGCCTCGTCCAGCACCAGCAGCTCGACTTTCGACAGGTCCACCGAGCGTTGACCTACGTGGTCCAGCAGACGCCCCGGGGTGGCGACAAGAATGTCGACGCCGCGAATGAGTTTCTGTTTTTGCGGGTTGATGCTGACCCCACCGAAAACCACGGTCGACCTCAGTGGCAGCCATTTGCCATAGTCCTCGATGCTCTGGGTAACCTGGGCCGCCAGTTCGCGGGTAGGGGTTACGATAAGTGCGCGAATCGGGCGACGACCCTGTCCCTGTTGCTGGGAGGCGCAAAGCCTCTGCAGTATCGGCAGGGTGAAACCGGCGGTTTTACCGGTTCCGGTCTGGGCGCTGCCCATCATGTCCCGGCCCTTCAGGATCAACGGGATTGCCTGCCTTTGTATCGGCGTAGGTGTGCTGTATCCTTTATCGGATACGGCACGGATTAACTCGGCCCTGAGGCCAAGGGATTCAAATGACATGTATTGAAATTCTCCAGAAATCGACCCGCAATGCACAACTGGTGTGAGAGAGCGGTCAGGGTAGATTTACGTGTGTTAAATAAGCAGGGAATCGCGAGGGATTTCCGTATGAATGGCGGTACAGACCGATGGGTACCGAAGCGGCAATGATACACGAATCCTGCGCAAATAGGTGATCTATCTCGAAAAGAGTTGATTTCGGCGGATTTCAGTTTGCAAGCCCCTGTGCAGATGCCCCAAAATTTAATCGTCCAGCGGCTCGGCGGCACGATAATTGTGTTCGATGTACATGACGGCGGCCT
>CAMYML010000141.1 GCA_947259305.1 uncultured Gammaproteobacteria bacterium
CCCGCGCAAGCGGGCTTTTTTATGGGCGTTATCCCGGGGCGCTAATCTGGGCTGCTGCGCTTGCAATTGCGGCGTTATTTTCGCCGGCGAGACGATCGCGTACTTTACGTACGCTCACGCCTTCGCCGTCGAAAATGCCTTGCACTTGCTTCGCTCGCGACGCCCAGATAGTTCCAGATAAAGGAAAGCCCGCGCAAGCGGGCTTTTTTATGGGCGTTATCCCGGGGCGCTAATCTGGGCTGCTGCGCTCGAGTACAAGGAGGTACGAGTGCCGATTGCGGCGTTATTTTCGTCGGCGAGACGATCGCGTACTTTACGTACGCTCACGCCTTCGCCTTCGAAAATGCCTTGCACTCGCTTCGCTCGCGACGCCCAGATGGGTCCAGATAAAGGAAAGCCCGCACAAGCGGGCTTTTTTGTGGGTCTCATACTGCGACGCATCGGGTCAAGCCGCGGGATGACAGATTCTGACGCCGTCATCGGTGCCGAGGATAAGGACGTCGGCGGGGCGATGGGCAAACAGCCCCACGCAAACCACCCCGGCGATCTGGTTAATGCGTGTTTCGAGATCGAGCGCATCGCTGATTTCGAGGCCGTGCAGGTCGAGGATCTGGTTACCGTTGTCGGTGATGATGCCGTCGCGCAGGCGCGGGTCTCCCCCCAGCGCGCGCAAGGCGCCGGCGACCAGCTCACGCGCCATCGGAATGACTTCCACCGGCAATGGGAATGCGCCCAGTACATCTACCAGTTTGCTGTCATCGGCAATACAGACGAATTGATCGCTTGCCGCGGCGACTATTTTTTCCCGCGTCAGTGCGCCGCCACCGCCCTTGATCAGTTGTAGTTGCGCGTTCGATTCATCGGCGCCGTCGACGTAGAGGTCGAGCTTGCCGATCTCGTTCAGATCCACAACCCTGATACCGTGACCGCGCAGGCGTTCGCTCGATGCTTCGGAACTGGAAACGGCGGCCTTTACCTGGCCACCCATTTTCGCCGCCAGCGAATCGATAAAATAGTTAACCGTCGAGCCCGTGCCGACCCCGATGATCGAGTCGGGTTTGACGTAGTCGATTGCGGCTTCGGCGGCGATTCGCTTCTTATCTTCCGGGTTCATGGATTTACCTGTTGCTTCACGTGCGATCAATTATGATAATCACTTGCAAGCAGCGCAAGACTTTGCGCTGTTTTGCTTTGGTATAATTTCAGGAAGCCCTGCATAAGTCATCCTGACTTAGCAGAGCACGAAAAATGCAAAATGTGATTTTACGTTTTTCTTCATTTTTCTATCGCAAGGGCGATCGAAAAATGGCGGCACATCCCTGTGCCGCAGGAATCTCTGCATATTGCAGAGATTCCTTAACTCAGCGAACTAATCGGCCATGCGTAAAGAAAAATTTCTAGAGAAGGTACTAACCGCCAGGGTATATGACGTCGCTCGCGAAACGCCGCTCGACTTTATGCCAAAGATTTCCCGACGTTATGACAGCGATGTTTTTCTCAAACGCGAAGATCTGCAGCCGGTGTTTTCGTTCAAATGCAGGGGCGCGTTCAACAAGATTTATCAGGAGCTGCAGGCCAATCCCGACCTCAAGGGCGTGATTACCGCCTCTGCCGGCAACCATGCCCAGGGGGTGGCCCTGGCGGCCAGGAAGCTGCATCTCAAGGCGACTATCGTCATGCCCACCACGACCCCGGATATCAAGGTGTCAGCGGTGCGTGCGTATGGCGCCAAGGTGGTTATATATGGCGAGAATTTCGATGCGGCCAAGGACTACTGCCTCAAGCTGGCGAAAAAAGAGAAGCTCGCATTCATCCATCCGTTTGACGATTTTGACGTGATGGCGGGCCAGGGCACTATTGCGCATGAATTGATTCGCCAGCACCCCGATAAAATCGACGCGATTTTTGTCGCCGTCGGGGGCGGTGGGTTGATCGCGGGTATTGCCGGGTTCATGAAGGCGGTTAAACCTGAAACCAAAATAATAGCGGTCGAGCCTGACGACGCGGCCTGCTTTTACGAAGCGCGCAAGGCAGGCAGGCGGGTAATACTGAAAGAAGTCGGCATCTTTGCCGATGGCGTGGCGGTCAAACAGATCGGTAAAAATACTTTTTCCATGATCAAGGACCTGGTCGACGATGTGGTTCTGGTATCGACCGATCAGATTTGCGCCGCGATCAAGGACACCTATGAAGATACCCGCGCCATCTGCGAGCCGGCAGGCGCCCTATCGCTGGCCGGGCTAAAGAAATATGTCGAAACCCACGACATCAAGGGGCAGACCTTTGTCGCGATCAATTGCGGCGCCAATATGAATTTCGATCGCTTACGGCATGTTTCCGAGCGCGCCGAACTCGGCGAGGATCGCGAGGCCCTGCTTGCTGTCGAAATCCCCGAACGTCCTGGCAGTTTCAAGAAATTGTGCCAGTTGATCGGGCATCGCTCGATTACCGAATTCAACTATCGGTATGCCGATGACAACAACGCGCGCGTGTTCGCCGGTATTCAGCTGACCCACGGTGCCGACGAAAAAAACAAGTTGATTTCGAAGCTGCAGTCGAGCGGTTACAAGGTTGTCGATATGACCGGAAACGAGGTCGCCAAGTTGCATACCCGTTATATGATCGGCGGTCATCCCGGCAGTAAGGTGAGCAACGAGCACCTGTATCGTTTCCAGTTCCCGGAAAAACCCGGTGCCTTATTAAATTTTTTGATGAAGGTCGGTAACCGCTGGAATATCAGCCTGTTTCATTATCGCAATCATGGCTCGAATTTTGGCCGAATCCTGATGGGTTTCCAGGTCGACAAGAGCGATAACAAGGCGTTCAAGGTTTTTCTCAACAGTCTCGAGATCCCGTATTGGGATGAAACCGAGAACGAAGCCTACAAGTTGTTTTTGAGGTAGCGGTCATCGCTTGAAGCGGCCTGCCTCAAGCTGTGTTAAGTACGCGGGGGGCAACGAATAAATTCGAAAGCAGGATACCAACCACGGTGCCGTCGCAAATCTATCAACCTTGAACCAAAGGTTCAGGTGGGGTTATTGGTAACCCATTAGGCTTCCTGACTCGTCAGGCATGCACATCAGTGTTACACGGAAGTCCCCGAGATTGATAAATAGGCTCAAGGATTATGATGAATGCTAACGAACACCGTAGTCAGTATGGAATGACTATGGCCTGAAATTAGAGAAAAGTACAATTTAAATTTCTAATGGCCGTGATAACTATCAGATTTCTAGCTGCTTTGCCTGCTCGAGTACGCGCGAAATCTTGCTCTCCAGATCCTTCAGGCGCGGCGGCAGTTCCTGGCCTAGCTCCTTGTCGACGTTGCTGGTCCTAAGCAGGTCGTTGGCCATATTCAGCGCGGTAATTACCGCGATACGTTCCGAGCCCATGATATTGCCGGTATCGCGTACTTCGCGCATCTTGCTGTCGAGGAACTTGGCCGACTCCAGCAGCGCCGATTGCTCCCCGGGCGGGCAGGCTACCTTGTAATCCTTGTCGAGTATCGAAATATTGATCGGTTGAGCGTCTGTCATGAGCTAAGTTCGAGTGACCTTAAACGGGAAATCATCGCCTCAACCCGGCTACGCGCCATTTCGGTCTTTTCAATCAGTTGAGAGCGTTCGCTAACCAGCTTGTCTTTTTGCTGCCGCAGGCTTGTATTTTCGTGTTTGAGGGAACCAACAGTATCGATGAGTTCGTCGATGCGCTGTTCGAGCTGCCTGAGGTCGTCTTCGGTATATGCGTTTTTGTCTGCGTCCATAGTGTAATCATAGGCCTTAAGTCGCGCAGGTCAACATGCAGTTGTTTTTGCCGACACCTACGGATGTTAGAATGCGAGAATTATACGAATCTGCGGGTTTTCTACAATGCTCGATTTCGACAGCGTGCAAACGGCCCTGGAGGCCCTGGGTGCGACCGCCGATGCGGCCGAATCCCACGGCACCCTGTGCGCTTTATTGCTTGAAAATGCGGCGCTCGCAACCTGGTTGGGACATACGCTGGAAGAGTTGCCCGACAAGGGTAACCTGCTGGCGGCAGAGCAGCTTGGCGTGCTCGAGCGACTCTATGCGCTGACCCGTGAGCAGCTGAGTGACGATGAGCTCGGCCTGGAATTGTTGTTACCCGACGAAAGCGATGATTTTGGCCTGCGCCTGCTGGGATTGGCGGGCTGGTGCCAGGGATTTCTGTATGGCATCGGAGTCACCGCTGTCTCCAGCGATGAAAGGCTCGACGACGAGGGTCGCGAGTGTTTGTCAGACCTGCTCGAAATTAGTAAGCTCAGCCATGATGACGAAAGCAGCGATGAAGCCGAATTGCAGTTAGCCGAATTAGTCGAACACGTGCGCATGGCAACGCTGTTGTTGCACGAGACCCTGAGCCCGTTGCAAGCTTCGTCAAGCGTGCATTAAACGCATGAAGTGATCCCCTTGGAAGTGGGGATTTCAATAAGTATACTGTCACCCGTCCTTCAGGATATTTATGAAACCAGCCGAATTCAAACGCCGCCGCAGTCAACTGATGAAAATGATGGGCAAGGATACGATCGCGATCCTGCCATCGGCCTGCGAAATCATCCGCAATCGCGATGCCCATTTCCCGTTTCGCCAGGACAGCGATTTTCTCTACCTGACCGGATTCAACGAACCCGACGCGGTGATGGTGCTGATCCCCGGGCGCAAGCATGGCGAGTACATCCTGTTTTGCCGCGAGAAAGACCCGGAACAGGAAACCTGGAACGGCCGCCGTGCCGGGCAGGAAGGCGCGGTCGAAATATATGGCGCAGACGATTCTTTTCCGATTGACGATATCGACGATATCCTGCCGGGACTGCTCGAAGGTACCGACAGTATTTTTTATACCATGGGCGGTTCGGCGGAGTTCGATAAACGCCTGATTGGCTGGGTCAATCATATCAAGGCGCAATCGCGCGCCGGTTTGCATGTGCCCTCCGAGTTCGTTTCGCTGGACTATATCCTGCACGATATGCGCCTCTACAAAAGCCGTGAAGAACTGCGCCTGATGCGCAAGGCCGCCGCGATCAACGTGGTCGCGCACAAGCGCGCGATGAAACTGTGCGCGCCGGGCAAGCATGAGTATCAGATTCATGCCGAATTCGATCACGAATACCGCAATCACAATGCCAACCATGCCTATTCGGCAATCGTCGGCGGCGGCGCCAACGGTTGTATTTTGCATTACACCGACAATAACGACGAGTTAAAGGACGGCGATCTGCTGTTGATCGACGCCGGTTGCGAAGTCGAAGGCTACGCCTCTGACGTTACCCGCACCTTTCCGATTAACGGCCAGTATTCGAGCGCCCAGCGCGAGATTTACGATATCGTGCTCGCCGCGCATACGGCTGCGGTCAAGAAGGTTCAGCCCGGTAACCACTGGAACGATCCGCATAATGCCGCGGTGCGGGTGATCACCAAGGGACTGGTCGAACTCAAGCTACTAAAAGGCACCGTGCCAAAGCTGATCAAGGAGCAGGCTTACCGCAGGTTTTACATGCATCGCACCGGCCACTGGCTCGGACTCGATGTGCACGATGTTGGCGATTACAAGGTTGGCGAACAGTGGCGCCTGCTCGAACCCGGCATGGTGCTGACCATAGAGCCCGGTATTTATATTCCGGCAAAAAGTCGAGCTGTGCATCGTAAGTGGTGGGATATCGGCATCCGTATCGAAGACGATGTGCTGGTGACGCGCCAGGGCTACGAAATCCTGACCGATGCGCTGCCGCGAAAGGCCAACGAAATCGAAGCGCTGATGGCGAGCTGAATGCGCGATATTGCGATTATTGGTGGTGGCCTGGTCGGCCTGTGCGCGGCCCTGATATTGCAACATCCCGGCCGTCGAGTCGCAGTCATCGAGGCGGCCGATCTCGGCCAGCAACAACCCCGAGGTTTGAATGCGCGTTCGATCGCGCTCGCGGCCAGCAGCGTACAGATTTTCCGCGCGCTTGGTCTGTGGCAGCAGATTGAGGCACGGGCGGCGCCCATCCGGCGGATTCATGTTTCCGCGCGTGGGCGCTGGGGCGTGACTCGACTCAGGGCCGAGGATTACGCTCTCGATGCACTCGGTTACGTGGTCGAAAATAATGCCTTGAGCCAGATTTTACTGGCGGCGGTAGAGGCTGCGGACAATATTCAGCTGGAAGATCAGGCCGGGTTTGAATCGATTACCCAGGGAGCGAAGGTCGAGATTGGCTATCGTAAAAACAAGCGCCTGAAAAAACTGGAAACGGCGCTCGCCCTGGTCGCCGACGGCGCCCGCTCGCAGGCGCGCAGCGCGCTCGGTATCGAACACCACAGCATCGATTATGGCCAGGCCGTCGTCATCAGTAACGTCGAAGTCAGCCAGCCGCAAAACGACACCGCCTATGAGCGTTTCACCGCGCAGGGGCCGTTGGCGATGCTGCCGTTGGGCGGTAAGACTTATGCCTGCGTCTGGACGCTTGATCTGGACCAGGCGGCCGCGCTCTGCGACCTCGACGAGGCCGAGTTCGGCGCCCAGTTGCAGGATTGTTTCGGTTATCGACTAGGCTTGATCGAGCGCGTCGGTGAGCGCTTCTCGCTAGCGCTCCAACGCACCCGCGCGGAGGCCCTGCAACAGGGGCGCTGCCTGCTGATTGGGAACGCCGCCAATGCCCTGCATCAATGCCCTGCATCCGGTTGCCGGGCAGAGTTTCAACCTGGGTTTACGCGATCTCGCCTGCCTGTATGAATTGCTCGTCGATCAGGACCTGACAACTCTGGATGAGGAGTCGATCGGCGTAATTGCCCGTGAATATGAAAGTCTGCGCGAGCGCGAACAACGACAGGTTATTCGCTACGGCGATGGGCTGGTCACATTATTTTCCAACGAGCTGCCGCTGATCGACCATCTGCGCGCCGCCGGGCTGGGGCTACTGGATCTGTTACCGGCGTTGAAGACCCAGGCCGCATTCACCGGCATGGGCATGACCTTCGGTGGTAACCGCCTGTTGCGGGGTCACCTGTGAGTTCTACCGATTTCGATATCGTCATCGCGGGCGCCGGCATGGTCGGCGCCTGCGCCGCGTTTGCGCTGGCCGGCAACGGTTTCCGGGTGGCGCTGGTCGAGGCCATGCCGGCGCCGGATTTCGATACCTCGGGCGCGGACTATGATTTGCGCGTTTCGGCAATCAGTCCGCGCTCGCGCGCCATCCTCGAAGACCTCGGCATCTGGCAGCAACTCGATCAGGGACGCGTCTGCAAGTATGAACAAATGTTCATCTGGCACGAGCACGGCGAGGCTAGCGTTGGTTTCGACGCGGTTGACCTGGCGCGCGATGATCTGGGCGCAATCGTGGAAAACAGGTTGCTACAGCAGGCTCTGTATCGTGCCTGTGAAAAACAGGCGGGAATCGAATGGTTCATGCCTGACAGCGTCGAAGAATTACTCGTCAACCATGCCACTGGGGTCGAGTTGAGGCTTCGTTCCGGGTCCCACCTCAACGCCGGATTATTGATCGCCGCCGATGGCCGCAATTCGCCGACGCGCGGCCTCGCGGGAATCGAGGCCCGCAGCGGCCAGTATCGGCAAACCGCCATCGTCGCCAATGTCGATACCGAACTGCCGCATCGGCACACCGCGTGGCAACGATTTTTAGCCACCGGACCGCTCGCTTTTCTGCCGCTTGCCAATGGCCAGAGTTCGATCGTCTGGTCCTGCGACGACGAGTTCGCGCAACAGATATCCGCGGCCGACGATGCTGGTTTCTGCGAGGCGCTCGGTGTTACAGGCTCGGCGGCGTCACTGGCTGCAGCGCGCGCATGAGTTTCGCGCTCGGCTGGCACAGCTGCGAGCGCTGGCTCAGGGAACGAGTGTTATTGATTGGCGATGCCGCGCACGGCGTGCATCCGCTTGCCGGGCAGGGGGTTAACCTCGGTTTCAGCGATGTCGATTTGCTGGCAAATCTGCTCACAAATAACTCGCATCTGGCCGTGCAAAAACAGTTACGCCGCTACGAACGCCAGCGCAAAAGCGAGACCTGGCTGGCGACGACGAGCTTCAGCGGCCTCAAATGGATCTATGGGCTGGAGCAAAAACCGCTCACCGGGCTGCGAAACCTCGGAATGCGAGTGGTCGACGAAACCCCATGGTTCAAGCGCGCGATGATGCAAAAAGCCATCCAGAATCTAACCTAAATGGGTTAAATCTTGCGTTATTGGAACAATTTCGCCTGATTTTATTTGGCAGGGGCTGGTCCGAGACGGTATTCTTGGCCGCTTATAACGCAAAAAAATATAAAAATGCGGATAGCAACAGGCATATTTGTCGTGTTGGCGCTGGTAGCAGGGATGATACCGTTGGGAGTCGGCGCTCAGGACACGCTGCAGGAAGTGCGCTTTAGCGTAGAGCGTTTCGAAATCATTGGTGATAATCCAATTGGAGAACTCGCCAACAGCATTCTGGCCTCGTATACCGGTGAGCAATATGGACTCGAAGGATTATCGGCTGCGCGCGATGCGCTCGAGCAGGCGATCATTAATGCCGGATTCAATTTTCATCGCGTCTCGCTACCGCCGCAGGATTTGTTCGAAGGCACGGTGACTCTAAAGGTTTCGCGGTTTGCCATTGGCCGCATCATTGTCGAGGGCAACGAGTTTTTCGACGATGAAAATATCAAGGCTACGGTACCGGGGCTCAGGCAGGGAGAAACGCCGAACACCAAGCTGCTGTCGCGCTCGCTCAGGATTGCCAACAAGCACGCTTCCAAGAACACCCTGTTGCGCTTCCGCGAAGGCCAGGCCGCCGACTCCATCGACGCGGTGCTCGCGGTCAAGGATCGCGACCCCCAGGTTTACTTCGTCAGCCTCGATAACACCGGCCCCGAGGATGGCGAGCTGTGGCGCAGCACATTCGGGTATCAAAACGGCAACCTGTTCAATCGCGATCACTCGGTCACCGCGACCTTTACCACCGCGCCCGAAGATACCAGCGCGACGCAACAGTTCGGCATCAACTATCACATACCCATGTATACCCATGGCGCCAGCGTCAACCTGCTGTTTTCCGATTCCGATTCTGCAGGTGAAACCGGCGGCGAGGACGCTGCGGGGCAGAGCATAGCGCCCGGCACCGGCGGCGGCCAGGCGCTCGAGATTACCGGCGAAGGTACGGTCTACGGTTTTATTTACAGCCGGCCGCTGCTGACCGATGGCAACTTCAGCCACGAGTGGTCGGTCGGGCTGCAGCACAAGAATTTCGACAACAAGTCGGAGTTCGGCAGCGTGCAACTGAGCGGGGCGGAAGTGCTCAGCGTGCCGCTGGAACTCGGGTATTCCTTTAGCCGCCAGGCGCCCGGATCGAGTTTTTTTGGCAGCGTTACGCTGGTGCAGGAAATCGGCGACGATGATGACGAGTACAGCGATGACCGGCTCGAGGCCGAAAGCGGCTGGTCGGCCCTGCGTTTCAACCTCGCTTATGACCGCCTGATCGGCGAAGACTACCTGTTCCATGCCGGCTTTACCGGCCAGCAAACCAGTGCCCTGCTGATTTCCGGTGAGCAATTCGGGGTTGGCGGCGAGGCTACCCTGCGTGGCTTCGAGGAGCGCTCCGTGACCGGCGACTCGGGTTACCAGTTAAGCCTCGAATTATGGTTCCCGCCGGTGTCCTCGTACAATCTGCGATTCCTGGTGTTTACCGATTTTGCCCATACCGAGTTCAACGATGGCGATCTGGCCGCCAACGATGGCGTCGATTTCGACCTGTCGTCCTTCGGCGGCGGCATGTTCTGGTCGTGGAAAGACAGCCTCAGCGTGAGCCTGAACTACGGCGTGATCGGGGAGGGCGGTGGCCTCGATCCCACGATTAACGAGGACGGCGACAGCAAGCTTCACGTCAGCGCGGTCTACCGGTTTTGAGGCGCGGCATGAAGATTCTCAGACAGTTGATCATCGGATTGCTCGCAGCGGGACTGAGCCCTGCCGGCCTGGCGGCGGTCGAAGTTGGTGAAGTGACTTTCGCCCGCGGCGTGGTAACCGGGCAGATCGATGGTGAACAACCGCGCATCATCGGCAAGGGCGTGGGCCTGCACAATGGCGAAACTCTGAACACCGGCAGCCGCGCCTTCGCGCTGATCAAGCTCAACGATGGCACCAGGATGACCCTGCGCCCCAACACCACTTTCAAAATCGAAAACGTCGATACCCGGCAGGGCAGCGAAAATGTGCTGCTCAGCCTGGTCCGCGGCGGCTTGAGGGCGCTGACCGGATTTATCAGCAAGCGCAGGCCGAACGCCTTTAACATCAACACCTCGGTCGCCACCATCGGTATCCGCGGTACCGAGTTCGATGCCCGCCTGTGTGATGCCGGCGAGTGCCAGGCGGAAGAAGAAGCGGCCGGGCAAAGCGCGCAGCGCGAATCACGCGTGGTCGGGCGTATCGCCTTTTTGCGGGGCAAGGCCAGTGCCGCCGAGGACGATCGAACCAGCCGGGCGCTGAATGTCGGCGCGGCGGTTTACGAGCGCGACCAGATTCAGACCGGGATCAAGTCGTTTGCGGTAATCGCTTTCAACGATGAAACCCGCGTCACTCTGTCCCCGCAGAGCGCCTTTCGCATCGAGGAGCACGAATTCAAACCCGAGTTACCGGACGAAAATAATTCCTTCTTCAGTTTTCTGCAGGGTGGCCTACGCCTGGTCACCGGCGCGATCGGGCGGCTCAACCGCAAGGCTTTCCGCGTGGCGACGCCAACCGCAACCATCGGTATACGCGGCACCGGCTTCGACCTGGTTTGCCAGGGCGCCTGTGTCAGCAACAATGCGCTGCACGACCCCGCGCGCGACACACTGCTGGGCAAACTCATAAACTTTTTCCTGCGGCCGGCTTATGCACAAAGCGTTGACAGTGGAATGTATGCCAAGGTCTGGAGCGGATCGATCGAGCTGCAGCTCGGCAGCGGCACGGTATTGCTGAATAATGGCCGCACCGCGTTTTTACGCGACAGTTTTAGTCAGCCGCAACTGGTGCCCGATATTCCGGCTCTGTTGCGCGCGATGCAAGGCGCGCCGCGGCCCGACCGGGTCGAGGTGCAGGAAGGTTTATTCAGCGAAGCCGATATGGCCACGATGGATCCCGGCCTGTTTGTGAAGGTCGATAACGGGGACGTCACGCTCAACGGAGCGGATGGCGGTAGCGTTTTTATCGGCGCCGGTGAAGCAGCGCATGCCGGCAGGCTCAGGGCCATTCGCCTGAGTTTTGTGCCCGCTTTCCAGAAGTTTGATACTACGCCGAGGCCTGGGCAGATCACCTCGCAGTCTGAAATAATGATGAATCTGTTCGGCGCAAGAGGTGCCGGCAAAGAGTCGATGGAGTGTACCGTACAGTGATCGATGAAATGCAAAACTGGAGCTGATTTGATAGTCTGCCGATGATTGATATGTTGCCCAAGCGTATAAATAAGTTTGCCCTGATAGCCCTGGCCGTCTGGAGCGGCTGTGCGCTGGCAAATCCCTCCGGCCCCACGCTAGTCAACGGCACTGCGACTTTCTCGCAGCCCAACGCCAATACGCTGAACGTCACCAACAGCCGCAACGCGATCATCAACTGGCAAAGTTTTAATATCGGCCAGGGCCAGACCACCAACTTTATCCAGCCCAGCAGTGCTAGCGCGGTGATGAACCGCGTCATCAGCAACAACCCGTCGCAGATCTACGGCAATCTCAATTCCAACGGCAAGGTCTTTTTGATCAACCAGCACGGCCTGATGATCGGCGCCGGTGCGCGCATCAATACCGCCGGCTTTTACGGCTCGACGCTGAACATCACCAACGAGGATTTCCTCAAGGGCAACCTCAAGTTCGAAGGCGGCGGCTTCGGTGGCATCGTCAACCAGGGCTACATCCACGCTGGTCCCAACGGCAACGTCGTGCTGGTGGCGCCGAACATCGAAAACGGCGGCGTCATCGAAGTCGACAACGGCAACGTCATCCTGGCGGCGGGCGAGTCGATCCGTATCACCAGTCTCAACGACGCCTCGATCGAGTTCGACGTGCAGTCGCCGGATAACGGCATCATCAACCTCGGCGACATCATCGCCAAGCAGGGCGCGGCGCGGCTGTTCGCCGGCAATCTGAAGCACAGCGGCTCGATCAACGCGACCGGCCTGGTGCAGAACGCCGACGGCAGCATCAGCCTGGTAGCGCAGGCGGATATCGAAGTGACCGCGGGGGCGTCCGTTACCGCCAATGGCGAGGTTGGTGGCAAAATCCAGATACAGAGCCATCATGGCGATGTCTACTTCTCCGGCGATGTCAGTGCCCGGGGCGAAAGCGGGCAGGGTGGTCGTATCGAGGTCCTCGGTGATCGGGTTGCACTATTGAATCAGGCCAGTGTCGATGCATCGGGTCAAACCGGGGGTGGTGAAGTCCTTGTCGGGGGTGACTACCAGGGCAGGAACCCTGACATGAAAAACGCTTCTGCTACGGTTATCAGCGCCGACACATCGATCAGAGCTGATGCCGCCAGCAATGGTGATGGTGGCAAGGTTATTGTCTGGGCAGACGATGTCACCAAGTTTCATGGTTCTATCAGCGCCAGGGGCGGCAATGAATCCGGTGATGGCGGATTCGTGGAAACTTCAGGCAAGGTTTACCTGGAAGCGACCGGTTCGGTGGACGCCGGCAGCACGAACGGTAAAGGCGGCGAGTGGTTGCTCGATCCGCGTGATGTGTTCCTGCAAACGCTTACAGCTACTGGTGGTGACGATTCAACAGGTGGCTCATTTGACAGTGGCATTCCCAACACTTTTACTCCCTCTGCCGATAATGCGATTGCCGATATAGACCAGATCGTAGCCTCGTTAGAGGGCGGCACCAGCGTCACCATAACAACCTTCGATGCCGTGGGGGCGCAGTTTGGCGATATTACCGTTGTAGATCCGATAATCGTCGCACTTAACAGCGGTGACGTTTTATTAACGCTCGATGCAGAAAATGACATATTCGTCGACTCCGCGATTTCAGCCAGTGGTGCGAATGCACTGGAACTGGATTTCAACGCCGGCCGCAGCATATTGATCAATGCGGACATTATCACCAATAACGGATTGTTGAGCATTACTGCAAATGACTCAACCAAAGCTGCTCCCCAGGGCGGGCCATCCTTCATCACTATGGCGTCCCTGACAAAGCTGGATGCGGGTACTGGCAATATCGAGCTATCAATGGATTTTGGCAGCAACGGCGATCAGGCCCTGGGTGACGATATCACAATCGAAAACTTGACCGCCAATCACATCGTGATTCGTCATAAGGCCGCCGATCCTGGCGGAGATATCCTGCAAATTGCCGGCGTTATCACCGCATCCTCGTTGTTCATCGATCACGACGGACCGACTAACGGCAGCGTCGGCAGTCCGGATCCACCGCTCAATGTCGTGGCCGATTTTATCGGCGCGCACATCCACGAGCCGACCCTCCTGGGGATATATATCAACGCGCAGCCGCTCGGCGCGCCTGCCGTGACTGTCGGTAATACCTGCTACGGTAACGGCGATCCAGGTTGTACTACCTTTGGGCCCCATCTGGTCGGTGGTCTTGAAACCATCAATGGGGGCGGTAGCATTAACCTGGGTGTTACCGGCAATCTCCTGGCTGTCGAACCGATACAGATCGACGATGTCCTGGGTACCGGCAATGCGGGCAATATATCCCTGACCGCCAGCGGCGAAATCATTGCCAATAGCGATATCCGTAATTTCATTATCACTGGCAACATCAGCTTCAATTCAGCCAGCGGCGCGGTTTCTTTATTCAACGGCGCGAATGTCGGTATAAACGGCGGCACTATCTCGTTAAATGGTGGCACTGGGAATCTGCTACTAAACGCCCGCTCATTTCTGGAAGGTGTCGGAATCGTGGCCGGTGATGTCATCAGCACCGGTGGCCTGATCGACATAGGTGATGACTCCGGCAATGTCGGTGCGCTGACTATTACGGGCGATTTGGTGCTGGATACCAATTCCATCCTGGTTTTTGATATCGTCGGCAGCGCCGCTGCGGGGATCGATTACGATCTTCTCAATGTCAACGGCACGAATGGTGTTTTTCTCGCCGGAGATCTGGTTGCCCTGTGGGACACACAGGCCCCCCCTGGTCCGGCGACCTACACCCTGATTAATGCGGCTAACGGTTTCACCAGCGTTTTCGACAACGTATTTGGACCGGTTGGCACAACGATTACGTCAGTCGTCAATCCAACCACCTTTCAATTAAGCACCACTACAGTATCCAATAATATAATTTTCTGGGGCAATGCCGCTGGTGGAGACTGGGCTATACCGGGTAACTGGGTTGGTGGCGTTGTCCCAGGCACCTCTGATTTTGTTGATATTAACGTTGATAACCCGGTCACCATCACCATCTCGACCGCGGTACCCGATATATTAGGTATCGAAACACAGAATGAGTTGACATTCACTGGCGCCGGCCAGTTAACCATCAACAATACCAATCCCTCGCTCATTGGGGATACCTTGACCCTGGGCAGCAGCGGAGGCCTGAGCGTCAACGGTGAGATGTATATGGCTGGTCAAATGATCTGGAATGCCGGCTCGCTTGCGGGCGCGGGGAATATCACCATTGCCAGTATTGGTAGCCTCGACCTCAGTAATCCGGACAGCAGCATCGATGTCAAACTGACCAATACAGGCACGATTACCAAGTTCGATGCGGGGGTAACGACCCTGACCGGTACACTCGATAATTTCGGTACTCTGCTGCTCAACAACGGCGAGCTGGCCTACGTTGGAGCGCTAAACCTGAATGAAGGCGTTATAGATATCGGGGTCGGCGCCAGCCTGACGACGGGTAACGGTGATTTAAACAATATACCCGGCGCGACTATTCGCGGCTCCGGCACGCTCGATGTCGGTACCGGCACCCTGTTGAACGATGGCACGCTGCAACCCGGCGGTGTTGGTACAACCGGCATTCTGACCATCCAGGGCAACCTCAGCATGGGTAGTACCGCGAACCTGCAGATCGAAGTCAACGATACCGGGCTGGTGGCCGGCGCCAATTACGACCAGTTAGTCGTTGCAGGCGCCTCCTCTACCGCAACCCTGGATGGATTCCTGAGTGTCTCGCTGTTGAATGGCAGCCCGGTTGCCGGCACCTATCGGCTGATCGATCTTCCCGACGGAGGAACCCTGGCCAACGGATTCGGCATCGATAACCTGGCAGCAGCAGGCTTCGGCCCACTGAGCGTTAGCCTCAATTTTGCCGACGCGATATTTGGCTCCGGCGGGGTTTCCTGGGATGACGGTGGTGCAGTCGGTGACTGGTTCGATCCACTTAACTGGTCCGCCGATCTGGTTCCGACCAGCGCCGACGACGTCACCATCAACGGTGCCGATCTCATCATCAATATCGCTGGCGCGGCCGACGCCAACACGCTGAGTCTTGCTAGCGGCTACACGCTTAATATCAATAGCGGTAGCCTCACGATCGCGACCAATGCGCAGTTTGACGGTGATCTCGGCATTAGCGGCGGCACCCTGGCCGGTAACGGCGCGATCACGGTTAACGGCAATTTCAACTGGACCGGGGGATTAATCACGGGTGCCGGACTGCTCACCACTAACGCGGTCAGTACGCTCAACCAGCCCGGTGGCCTGACCCTTTCGCGCAACTGGTCCAATGCCGGCACCGTCAACTGGCAGGCGGGCAACGTTCTGATCAACAGTGGTCGAACCTTCACCAACACGTCCATCTTCAATGCCAATGCCGGCGCCATTTTCACCGTCAGCAGCGGCGCGGAAACCTTTAATAACCAGGGCGCGTTGAACGTCAACAGCGATACCGCCTTCCAGGGTGGCGGTTCGCTCGACAACAGCGGCAGCTTCGTCATCGCCTCGGCGACCACGCTGTCGATCAGTACCGGTTCGAGCGTCGATACCGGCACCTGGACCGTCGGTGACGGCGCGATCGATATCACCGGCGGATTTCGCTTCCTCAGCGACGGTTTCAGCGCCACCAGCAGCAGCGGTTCGCTTACGCTCAGTGGCGGCACGCTGAACGTCAATACGACCGCCCCCCTGACGCTGCCGGCAGCGCTCACGCTAAACGTTACTGGTGGCGTTTTAACGGGTAACGGCGATCTCGCCGTCGATGGCGCTTTTAACTGGACCGGCGGTACCTTCATCGGCGCCGGCTCGCTAACGACTAACGCGCTCAGCACGCTCAACCAGCCCGGTGGGTTGACGCTGTCACGCGACTGGACGAATGCCGGTACCGTCAACTGGCTGGCCGGTAACGTCCTGATCAACAGTGGTCGAACCTTCACCAGCACGGCCATCTTCAATGCCAATGCTGGCGCCACATTTTCTGTTAACAGCGGCGCGGAAACCTTCGACAATCAGGGCGCGTTGAGCGTCAACAGCGATACCACCTTCCAGGGTGGCGGTTCGCTCGACAATAGCGGCAGTTTCGTCATCGCCTCGGCGACGACACTGTCGATCGAGACCGGGGTCAGTTCCGATGCCGGCACCTGGACCATCGGTGACGGCGCGATTAACATCAGCGGCGGCAGCCGTACGCTCAACGACGGTTTCAGCGCGACCGCGACCACCGGTTCACTGAATGTCACCGGCGGCACGCTTGACGTAAATACCAGCAGTCCCCTGGTTCTGCCCGGGGCACTTGCGGTGAACGTCAGCAGCGGTTCACTCACCGGAAACGGCGCCCTGGTCGTCAACGGACCGTTCGGCTGGACCGGCGGTTCGATCCAATGGCGCAAGGACTTTTACCAATAGCGGGATCTTCAATGCCAACGCGGCCGCCACATTTACCGTCAACAGCGGTGCGGAAATCTTTGTTAATCAGCTCACGCTGAACGTCAACGGCAATACCACGTTCAACGGTGGCGGCTCGTTCGATAACAGCGGTAATATCGCGCTAGTCGGTGCCACAGCACTGAGTATTGCGACTGGTCCCAGTATCGACAGCGGCGCCTGGACCATTGGCGCTGGCGCGATCAACATCAGCGGCGGCAGCCGTACGCTCAACGATGGTTTCAGCGCGACCGCGACCACCGGTTCACTGAATGTCACCGGTGGCACGCTTGACGTGAATACCAGCAGTCCCCTGGTCCTGCCCGGGGCACTTGCGGTGAACGTCAGCAGCGGTTCACTCACCGGAAACGGCGCCCTGGTCGTCAACGGACCGTTCGGCTGGACCGGCGGTTCGATC
>CAMYML010000142.1 GCA_947259305.1 uncultured Gammaproteobacteria bacterium
CGATGAATCCGGCTTCGCGCCAGCATTAGGTGCTGCCGGCAGCTGTTTTCATTGTGGATTGCCGGTTCCCGAGGGGTTCGATACCACGGTGCGCATCGATGGTGCGGATCGTGCCATGTGCTGCCATGGATGCCAGGCCGTGGCCGCAGCGATCATCGCCGCGGGGCATGAAAATTTTTACCGGGTCAGAACCGAGGCGTCGCCGAGCGGGCAGGATCCGGTGCCGGATTTTCTGCGCGAGACCGAAGTTTACGACCTGCCAGAAGTTCAAAGCCAGTTTGTACAATCCCCCGATGTCGATACGCGCGAGGCGAGCCTGATTCTGGAAGGTATTACCTGCGCTGCCTGCGTCTGGCTCAATGAGCAGTACATTGCCGCTTTACCCGGGGTCAAAGACGTGCGTGTCAACTACGCAACCCAGCGTGCCCTGGTGCGCTGGGACGAAACCCGTATCAGGCTCAGCGAGATACTGCAGGCAATTCAGAAAATAGGCTACCGCGCATTACCTTATAACCCCGATCAGCAACAGGAAATGCATCGCCGACAACGCCGTCAGCAGCAGCGACGCCTGGCAATCGCGGGCCTTTTCGGCATGCAGGTCATGATGCTTTCGATCAGTCTCTATGCCGGCGCCTGGTCCGGGATGGAGCGCGATTTCGAACAGTTTTTTCGCTGGCTCAGCCTGGGCCTGACGCTGCCGGTGCTGTTTTACTCGGCGACGCCGTTTTTCCAGGCCGCCTGGCGAGATCTGAAACGCTTGCGGGTGGCGATGGATTTGCCGGTATCGCTGGCAATCGTGATCGCTTTCCTCGGCAGCGCCGTGGCGACCATTAGCGGTCAGGGCGAAGTCTATTTCGATTCGGTCGTCATGTTTGTCTTTTTTCTCTCCGCCAGCCGCTACTTCGAAAGTATGGCGCGTCAACGCTGCGCCGCATCGGTCGAAAAACTGGTGCAATCCATGCCGCTGATGACGACCCGTCTGGCCGAGGCCGGCGCTGTCGAGGAAACGGTTGCGGCGGCCTCGCTTGCGCTCGGCGATCGGGTACTGATTCGCCCCGGCGAAACCGTGCCGGCCGACGGCGAGATCGAGAGCGGTCAATCCGCGATCGATGAATCCCTGCTCAGCGGTGAAAGCCTGCCGCTTGCCCGAGGCCCGGGCGATCGTCTGCTCGGCGGCAGTATTAACGTCGGCAATCCGCTGCAGATGCGGGTTAGCGCGGTCGGTGCCGACACCGTGATGGCGGAAATCCAGCGCACCATCGAACGCGCGCAGGCGGACAAACCGCCGCTGGCGCGGTTGGCGGATCGGGTGGCAGCCCATTTCATCAGCATCGTGCTGCTAATCGTGGCCTGCGTCGCGCTGTTCTGGTGGTGGCAGGATCCTGCGCGCTGGTTCGAAATTGCGCTCGCGGTGTTGATCGTCAGCTGTCCCTGCGCGCTGTCGCTGGCCACGCCCACCGCCATCAGCGCCACGCTGGGGCGGATGCAATCCGTCGGGCTGCTGGTAAAACAGGCGGCGGCGCTGGAGAAGATGAACCACGTCACTCATGTCGTCTTCGACAAGACCGGCACCCTGACCGAGGGCAAGCCGACGCTGGAGCAGGTGGTCTGTAGTCCTGGGTTTGACCGGGCCCACTGTCTCGAGCTGGCGGCGAGCCTGGAGCGGCACTCCGAGCATCCGCTGGCAAGGGTTCTGGTGCAAGCGGCGGACGCGGGTGCTGCCAGGGACGTGTCGCAAATCGTTAGCAAGGCCGGCGCGGGAGTTTCCGCCAACATCGATGGTGAGGAGTATTTCATCGGTAGCAGCGACTTTATCGCTAAGCAAACCGGGGTTGCGGTCCCCGAGGAATGGCTGGATGGTATTGCCCGGGATGCAGTGACCGTGGTCGTGCTGGCGCGCAGCGATTGCGTCATGGCGATGTTTACCTTTACCGATCGGTTGCGTGACGATGCCCCCGCGCTGGTCGACAGCCTGCGGCAAATGGGCAAGTCGATCGTGTTGATGACAGGCGATCGCGCGGCCAGCGCGGCCCAGGTGGCGGCAAAAACCGGCATTGACGATTACCGGGCCCAGATGTCTCCGCTCGATAAGATGGCGTCAGTACAGGCGCTGCAGGCCGACGGCGCCTGCGTACTGATGGTCGGCGATGGTATCAACGACGCCCCGGTGTTAGCGCGCGCCGATGTCTCGATCGCAATGGGTGGCGCCAGTTCGCTGGCCAAAACCAGCGCCGATATCGTGCTGATCGCCAATCGATTGCAGGCAGTCGCCCAGGCAATCGGCATGGCGGGCAGGACGCAGTCGGTAATACGCCAGAATATGGCCTGGGCATTATTGTATAATTTCGGCGCAATTCCGGCCGCGGCGCTTGGCCTGGTCGCACCCTGGCTCGCCGCAATCGGAATGTCGCTGAGTTCACTGATTGTTGTGCTAAACGCCATGAGACTGACGCGTTAGCCTGATTATTGCACCAGTCGGCCTCGGGCCTTTGGATAGCCTATTGAAGAGTTGAGACACGTTTAGTGCTTTCAAGTGAAAGATCTGCAATACAGATTGGCGACGGGCCCGAGCCCTAACCCGGCACTGACTGGTCCAGTCGCATCTGTCCTGCGTCGGTTTCCCGCATGACAGCTTCCGGGATACTGGTACAATATTCAGGCTTATGGAAATTATTTACCTGTTGATTCCGATTTCGCTGATTCTGCTTGGCGGGATCGTCTGGATCCTGCTGTGGGCCGTGCGTGACGGCCAGTATGACGATCTCGAAGGGCCGGCGCATCGAATTTTGATGGACGAGGATAAAATTGTCGACAGGCAAAAAAATAGCCGGCGGGGAGGTGCCGGCTAAATACTCTAGTTATGTATTAAGAGTAGGAGTCAGAAACAGATTCTAGTGGTCGCGCCCGCTCCTGTAATTGATGTAGATCAAGTAAACGTCTCTCGTGCTTAAATAGATCTGGAATATAATCCTGCGACTTGTCCAGGCCGCTGGTAGGCGTCGAACACCATGCAAATATTGCGCACCAGCAAGCGGCCGCGTGCAGTTACGATAATTTCGTCTTTGCCCATTTCGATCAGCCCATCTTTTTCCATGTCCTCGAGGCGCTTTAGTTCATCGGCGAAATAATCCTCAAAATCGATGTTCCACTTTCTGGCGATTTGCCGCTCGTCGAGCTGGAACTGGCATGACAGCCCCTGGATAATGTCGCGGCGCAGCAGGTCGTCTTGGTGGCTCTCGTAGCCTCTTTTCACAGGCAAGCGCTGCTGCGCGAGACTGTCGTGATAGTCATCGAGGCTGCTCGTGTTCTGGCTAAAATTATCGAGGACCTGACTGATTGCCGAAACCCCGAATCCTATCGAGTCGCAATGCGCATGCGCGGAATAACCCTCTAAATGGCGGTGCAGGCTGCCGTTACGTTGCGCTACCGTAAGTTCGTCACCGCGCCTGGCGAAATGATCCATGCCGATGTACTCGTAACCCGCGGCGCATAACATCTGGATGGCATTGTTCAGCATAGCGATTTTCTCCGACGCATCGGGTAAATCCTCGGCCTGTATGTGGCGCTGCGCAGGAAACCGGTGTGGCAGGTGTGCATAGTTGTAGATCGCTATGCGATCGGGATCGAGGTCGATTATCCTGTCCAGGGTCCCGGCAAAGCTTTGCAAGCTTTGCTGCGGCAAACCGTAAATCAGATCGATATTGATCGAACGAATCTCGAGGCGCCGCGCGTCGTTGATGACCGCCGCGGTGGTTTCCAGGCTCTGGATGCGATTGACCGCTTTTTGCACATTTTCGTCAAAGTCTTGCACGCCGATGCTGATACGGTTGAAACCCAGGCTGCGCAGATGCGCCACGCCGCCTTTTTCCATCACCCGCGGATCGATCTCGATCGAATATTCAGCTCCGCTTTCACCGCTCAGATTGAAGTGTTGCGCAATTTTATCCATCAACTTCTGCGATTGCTGATGCGTCAAAAAGCCCGGCGTGCCGCCACCCCAGTGCAGCTGTCGCACTTCCCGGTCCTGATCGAACAACTGCGACTGGATTTCAATCTCCCGATGCAGGTCCTGCAGGTAGGGTTCGGCTTTTTCCTTGCGCCTGGTGATGACCTTGTTACAGGCGCAGTAGTAGCAAATCGAACTGCAGAACGGGATATGGAAATAAAGCGACAGGGGTTTGGGAATCAACTCCTCGTTACTGGCACGGGCCCAGTCGCGGAAATCGGATTCTGATATCTTGTCGTGGAACTCGGTTGCGGGAGGGTAGGAAGTATAGCGCGGCCCCGGTTTATCGTAACGATTAATCAACTCTTCCTGAAATAAGGGCGGTCTGGACATCACAGCATTAAAACTAATTATTGGCGTATAGCCTAACTGTTACATGCCGACTGGTCTTGACCTGAATCAATTTCCGGGGAGTGTTTCCTCCGCGACGGAATTTATCAGCAGGCGCTCAGACGCGCCGGAGTGGAGGTGCATCTGAATTCAGCGGTCGACGAATCCATCGTGTCTGAGTTTGAACCCGAACAAGTTGTAATCGCTCGCGGCGCCGTTACCAGGCTGCCCGAGATCGAGGTTGACGGGGTCGACATGGTCGACGCATGGTCAGTGATTCGCCGAGAGGCGCAGGTCGGCAAAAACGTCGTCATCGCCGACTGGTCTTGCGACTGGTCCGGCCTCGGGATCGCCGAATTACTGGCGCGGGACGGGCATTAGGTGCGTCTGCTGTCGGGCGGCAGCGTTGCCGGCGAATCGATCCAGGCTATCGTGCGCGATGGCGTACGCCTGGCCATGCAGCTTTGAATAGCAGGCTCGAAGCCTGCCCAACGGTCAGCGGAAACTGCCCTGATCTGGGCCAATACGCGAGGCAGGCTGCGTAACTAAACGCGCGTTCCGTTTCAGGCCGCGTGCGGGATCTGCGGCTGGCTGTCTACGATCAGGCATTCGACGATCGCTCTGACTTCGCCCCCCGAGACCAGCAGTACGTCGTCCGGCTCGATTCCGTTTTCCTCCATCCAGTCGGCAATGACGCAGTGCGGCAATTTGTGCCGGGTGCCGGGCAGGGTTTCGATGCTGTTCGAGACCGCAGTAATTGCGGCGAGATATCGATAACATTGCATGTCAGTGTCCTCCTTGTTTAAGCGGCCTGCCGACATGATTGCGGTCGGCGAACCTGCCGCCAATACTAGTAAACTCGTCTGGCCATGCAAATCTAGTCGCTAGAAATGACGATTTGAATTCAATTGGTGCAGTATCTGTCCGTTTGTGGTGCAGCCGGTTCCCGTTCTGGTGCGTTAGCGCCGGTCGATCGAGCGCTCGATGGCGGCGGCGACCTGGTACAGCCTCTCATCGTCCCCGTTTTTCGCAGACAGCATCAGGCCGACCGGCGCCTCGCCCGCGGCGTGGCAGGGCAGGCTGATCGCACAGCCGTCGAAATAATTGACCGTCGCGGTGTTGCGCAGGCAGCGCAGGTTCACGCGCCGCGCAGCGTCGTCGTCCTCGGTTTCGGCAATCGCCGGCGGTACGCAGGCGACGGCAGGGTAGAGTAATGCATCGGCTTCGAGCAGGTCGAACTGGCGCCTGAACTCGGCGACAATTGCTTCTCTTTCGCGATAGCGCTGCTGCTGCTCGGCTGCGCTGATGTCGGCGCCGGCCGATATGCGCTGACTCACAAACGGGTCGTATTCGGCGAAGTGGTTTTGCAGCATTTCACGATGCTGTTGCCAGACTTCGTAAACCACCAGCGGGCGCTCGATGAAAAAATCGTCGCAGCGGTCGAGCACCGGCATCGGCGCCCGTATGATTTTGGCGCCGGCGGACTCGAGTAATTCGATAGAGCGCTCGAAGGCGGTTTTCACCGCATCGTCGAGGTCGGTCATGACGCGCGCCTCAGGTATCACTAATTTCAGCGCTTCGAGTTGAGCCGGCTGCAGCCGCGGCAGGTCGGCGTCGGCCTTGACCCGCGCGCACATCAGTTGATCGAGGATAAAACAACTGTCGACATCGACCGCCAGCGGGCCCGGCGCGTCGAGCGTCGGTGACAGCGGGTAAATCCCGTTCAGCGACATGCGGCCAAAGCTCGGTTTGACGCCGACGATGCCGTTGAACGCGGCGGGAATGCGGCAGGAACCGGCAGTATCGGAGCCGAGCGCCGCCGGCACGATGCCTTCGGCAACGGCGACCGCGCTACCCGAGGACGAGCCGCCCGGCAGGCGCCCGGTCGCGCGGTCCCAGATCGACATTGGCGTGCCATGGTGCGGGTTCTTGCCGATGCCGGAAAACGCGAACTCGCTCATGTTGGTGCGGCCGAAGAACAACAGTCCGGCGGCGCGTAACGGCGCCACCACGACGGCGTCTTCAGCCTCGGGCTGCGCATAGTGTTTACGCACCACCGAGCCCGCCAGGGTGACTTCGTTCCTGATATTGAATAAATCCTTGAGCGCGATCGGAATGCCGGCCAGCGGCGGTAAGGTCTGTGATTTCTCGCGTGCCCGGTCGATCGAATTCGCCAGGCTCAGGAGCCCGGGATTGACCGTGGTGAATACCGATTTCGATGCGCGTGCACGCGTAAGCGCCTGTTCGACCAGTTTGCCCGCCGTGGTTTCACGGGCGCGCAACGCCTGCGCAAGTATGCGTAATCCCGCCATGCTCAATCCTCCGGAAAGCGGTAACCGAGGATTCCCTCGTAAGCCCATTTCGAGTAAACCTTGTCGGCGCGCAAGCAATGCGCTTCGAGTTCATCGGCCGCGGCAAAATCCCAGCCCTGCGGCTCGCCTTTCGCCAGCGCCGCGCGCAGAAACAGGCGTCGCCGCTGGCTGGCGACGATATCCCGCGACAGGGTTTCGACATCCCAGTGGCGCTGAACCAGTTTCGATAATTGCGCGCGACCTGCGCCGTATTCGGGGTTGTCTATCTGGTTGGTTTGTTCATGCGGATCCTGTTCCAGGTCGAACAATTGCTCGGGATCGACGGCGCTGTAAACATATTTGATATGGCCCTGCCTGACCATCAGCAACGGTGTAGTGGCGCCCTCGGCGAGGTTTTCGGCATACACCGGATGTTCCCAGGCAGAACCCGAAGCGGTGACCAGGTCCCACAGGCTATGCCCCGCCACTGCTTCGACCAGGCTTTGCTGGCGGCTGTCGCCGGCGATGTCGAGCAGTGTCGGCAACAGGTCAAGCAGCGAGACGTTGCTGCCGACCCGGCGCGCTTGCAGCTGTGGATGGCTGATGATCAATGGAATCCGGCAGGCGGCCTCGAAAAATGACTTTTTGTACCAGAGTCCATGCTCGCCCAGCATTTCCCCATGATCCGTGGTGAGCAGGATAACCGTGTTGTCATACAGCCCGGTTTCGCGCAATACAGCCAGTAATTCACCCACCAGGTCATCGACGTAACTAACCGAGCCGTAATAGGCGTGCCGGGCGACGCGCGCCTGGGCTTCGCTCGGCGGATTGCCGGTCAATCCGTACTGGGCGGTCAGGCGCAGGCTGTAGGGGTCCATATCCTGCTGCGCCGTATGCACGACCGGCATGCCGATATCCTCGTGCGCGTATCGATCCCAGTGTTCCTGTCGGCATTGAAACGGATCGTGCGGGTGGGTAAACGACGTGAATAACAGAAACGGCCGATCGTCCCGCTTACGCGCCAGGTCGTAAAGCTTGCGGCGTGCACGATGGCAGACCTCGTCGTCGTACTCGATCTGCACGTTGCGCTGGCAAATCCCGGCGTCGGTAAAGGTAACCACGTCGTTGCCGAACTCAGGCCGCACCTCGGTCCAGTCGCCGGTCCAGCCGAAATCGCCCGGGTAAATATCGGTGGTCAGGCGTTGCTCGAAACCGTGCAGCTGGTCGGCGCCGACAAAATGCATTTTACCGACGAGGCAGGTCTGGTAATCGAGATTGCGCAGGTAGTGCGCAAAGGTCGGGATCGACGACGGGAACTCGGCGCCGTTGTCGAAAGCGCCAATGGTCGAGGCCAATTGGCCCGACATCATTGAAAACCGGGACGGTGCGCATAACGGAAAATTGGTGTAGGCAGAATCGAAGATCGCGCCGCTGGCCGCCAGCGAGTCGATATGCGGCGTCTGCGCGATCGGATTGTGGTAGGCGCCGATGGCGGTGGCAGCCAGTTGATCGGCCTGGATCACGAGTATATTGGGTCTGTCGGCTTGCATCGCTGCCTCGCTGTGGTTCGGGTAGTCGACCGGACTTAGGGCTCTGTCGTCGGTTGCCAGATCCCGCCGTAGTTACCGGCGTTGGCGCCTGTCAGGTCGTTTGCAAGCGGTAGCCGCGTAAAAATTCGGCGAATTCCTCGAGCGCGCGAATACCGCTTTGTTCCGAAGCGGCGCACCATGCCTGCAGTCGTTCCACGCGCCCGGGCTGGCCTTTGGCGCCGCGGGTCCAGACTTCTTTCAACTGCAGCTTGAACTGGTAAATTGTCGCCAGCGTCTTGTCCTGCTGCAGCACACGTTCGATGGCTGCCGTTGCGTCGACGTCCTGCTGAATATCCTCGCGCGTCATCAGCTTTTTCGCCCGCCGAATTAACTGGCGGCCCATCTGGTCGGTGTTGCGGCGCGCTTCGCGCAGGGCGGGGCGCAGCACGATCTGGCTGTAACGTTTCAGGATATAGAAGCGCTGACTCACGACCGCGCGCACGGTATCGCCGTCGATTATTTGCTGATCGCGCGTGGCGCCAGGCGTCTCACCCGCGCCAGTCGGCACATCGCCAGGAAACGGATATAAACCCAGCCGAGGTCGATTTCCCACCACTTGCTGGACAGTCGCGCCGACGCGGCATAGGCGTGATGATTATTGTGCAATTCCTCGCCGCCGATCAGAATGCCCCAGGGCAGGATATTGGTGGAGGCATCGCTGGTTTCGAACCCGCGATAACCCCAGTAGTGTCCGAGGCCGTTGATGACGCCTGCCGCCCAGAAGGGTATCCACAGCATCTGCACGACGAAGATAATCAGCCCGGGCCAACTAAACAGGGCCAGGTCGATCAGCGCCATCAGGGTAATCCCGAGCCAGGGATAAACCGCGTAAATTTTGTTTTCGAGCCAGTCGTCGGGCGTACCCAGGCCAAACTTGTGCAAGGTTTCCTGCTTACGCGCTTCCGTGCGATACAGCCAGTATCCGCCGAACACCACGCACAGTATCCCCTTGTAACGGGGGCTGTGCGGATCCTCGGCGGTCTCGCAACGGGCGTGATGCTTGCGGTGAATCGCGACCCATTCGCGCGTGACGATGCCGGTCGTGAGCCACAGCCAGAAACGGAAGAAATGGCTTATTACTGGGTTCAGGCTGAGCGCATGGTGGGCCTGGTGGCGGTGCAAAAAAATGGTGACGCTGGCGATGGTGACGTGAGTTAGCAGTAACGCGACCCCGACGAAACCCCATACGGAAAAATCTTCAAAAAACATTCGTTACCTCGATCCTGGCCGAACAGTTCTGGCAGATAAATCGGGGTAACTTGTGGGTGAACATCTCGTGGATATTGCCAAGATAACCGGGATTGCTGACTGGCTGTTCCGCTCTTCGCCGGATTAATTAGTGCCAGCGAGTATATCTTAAAACGTACGGCGGGGCGAAAATATTGGTCTCCACTGGGGATATCGGGCACATTGTGGATATCACGGTCGTTATTAATGCGTGTTTTCGGGGTTACCGCGAACCGGGAATTACTCCTCGCGCTTGAGCCTGACTCTAATGCTGTCGGCAAAAGATTCGAATTCGTGCTCCCTGATGTAGGTTTCAAATCCCTTGGCGTAAATTCCCAGCGACAGACGATGCCCACCAAGCTGGGCGAATTCGAAACCGCCGTTGTCGTCGGTTACCGTCGAGCGATAGGAAAACGAGTGGTATTCGCCGGTGGCAAAAGCCGACTTGAGGGTGACCTGCACCTGCGCCAGCGGTGAGCCATTGTCGTCGCTGACCCAGCCTGACAGATGGTAGCTGCCGCGGTCGATCATCAGCGTCAGGTTGTGATATTCGTCCGGTCTCAGTTCCAGCCCCTTGATCCGGTAGTAATCGGAGGCGTTGGTCGCAATTCTGAGTTCACCCGCGGGAAATGCTGAAAGCTTGAAGTAACCAGTCGAATCGCTGCGAATGATACGGTCGGGAAACTCCGCCGCCAGGCTGCGCACCGAGAGCTCGAAATCGGCAACCGGCGCCAGGTTGGTATCGACGATCATGCCTTCTACATCGACCAGCTCGATTCGATCGAGGATGATTTTTTTTAAAGCTTCGGCGCTGCCTGAAGTAAACGCATCCAGTCTGTGCCCGGCATAGTTATCCTGTGGCTTTATTTCGAGTTTGTATTGTCGTCCGGAAACGATGTTTTCGAGTATAAAATCACCGCTGCCGTTGCTGGTAGCGCGTATGCTGACGATTTCCTCACCGTCGAATCCGAGGCTCTGCGCTTCGATTTCGATCCCGCCCAGCCCGGTAACGTTTGCATTGCCGACCCAGCCAGCGAGGTCGATTCCGGATTCGGCAGGGGCCGGTTGTCCTGTGTTGGCGATGGCGGGTTCGAGGGGCTGCATCAAACCGGGGTCTGTTTCGGCGCCTGGCTCGGGCAACGGGATTACCGGATCAACAGGCTGAGGTGTTGCCGTCGCGGTATCGGCCTCGGGCAGCGGTACCGGCGATGAGGTCAGGAATAGCAGGGCCAGGGCAAGTGTCAGTATCACGCCGACGATTGTCAGGACCTGGAATTTTTTCATGGTATTAGCGAATCACCGGCCGTGGCTATCGGCGCGGGACATCCATGGTCGGGTTTTCATCGAAGAAACCGTCCGGCATCCAGTGAAAACTGGCGTAGACCACGGGTTGTACCGGCCAATCCTCGGGACGCGGCCAGTGGTGATAATTGAGCGTGTGCCAGACCACGATATTTTCATTGTCGATGGCGCGGTTGGCCTCGGTCCACTTCGGCAGACCGTCGCCGCCGGCGTGCTGATTCGGGAACCAGCCCGCCGGGTAAAGCTCATCGGCGGCGTAAGGGGTCACCCACAGGTGCTTGTACATGAACGCCGCGCGCCGGCCCATGGAAGAATCGGGATGTTGAAACGGGAAACTGTTCGCCCCCGGCAGCAGTTTGTATGCGACGGGATCGCCATAGCGGTTGCTCACGTTCGGGTTCAACACCCGCCAGTAGCGTGAGCTGCGCGCATTGATTTCGCGTTGCGCCTGTCGTTCGGTTTCGAAGCGAGTTTCCTCGGTCAGGATTGCGTTGCCGTGGGGATTTTCGTCGTCGACCGGCGCCGCGCTGAAATTCACTTCGCTGACCGAGTTGCGCTCGCCGTCGAGCGCCATGTCGAAGCGAAAACTGAAAACATGCTGATGCACATGCGATTCGATCTGGTCGCCGATAGTTCTGCCGTAGGGGCTGGGTTTGCCGCCTTCGAGCGCCGACGGAAACGGAATTCCGGTGGCCTTGACTTCGACGCCGATCGTGCCGTCCATATAGAAGTACCAGAAAAAACCGTAAACATAGTTGCCGATGGTGGCGATCGAAGAAACCACCAGGCGGCGCGCGCGCGTCACCGTGGTTTGCCCGGTCGCCGGAACCGAGTATTTCCACTGGATGCCGAAGTCCTCTTCGTGCATGCACACCGCGTTTTCGATCAGGCGCGGCGTGCCCTGCCAGTCATGGGTCCAGACATCGAAATAACGGATATATCCGAGACAATCGCAGCCCAGCGTCAGCGAATCCAGCGATCCGCCGATACCGTATTCCCCGGTGTCGAAGGCGTTGCGGCGGAAATTGGCGCCGCGCGGATCGCCGTAGGGCACCACCATTTCCGCCATCGCCGCGCGTTTTATGATCGGGCGCAGGCGCCCCTTGTCGTTAAAGCCGATGTCGTACAGCACCAGTCCATCGCGTTGGGCGAAGCCGATCTGCAGTTCCCAGTCGTGCCACTTAACCCGGTAGCCGTCGACCTCGAAACTGGGACCCTCGGGTTGCGTGATCGCGATTTCCCTGAGGTCGTCGCGCTGCTCGGGGCGCCGAACCGGGCCCGGGTCGGGCGGAATCGGTACCACGCCGAAGTCATCGATGCGGATAATCTCGCGCGCGGCGAGGTCGAACACCGGGTGCAGGTTCGCGATCGGCCGCGCATAAGGATTATCGCCGGCATCGTTCATCAGCCAGCAGTGCCCGTAAGCGATGCGCCGGTTCTGTTCGTCCGGGTTACCGAAGTTGCCGGCCGACCAGCTTTCGATCAGCACCTGCGAGGCATCGTCGAGCCCGCGCAGTTTCAAGGCCTCGAGGAAGTCCTTGTTGGTACGCGCCAGTTCGCAGGCCATGGCGAATTCGTCGGGCACGATACGCGCCTGCACGCCTTCGAGATGGCGCCAGTGGTGCAGCGTATCGCTGGCGAACAGCACGATCCCGCTCAGCGTGCGATTGCTGGAGGGTTCGTAACAGCAGACGTAGGCGCCGCGTTGCTGCGGAAACTGCTGCGATTCATCGAGGCTGATGGTTTCGAACCAGGCCGACGCGTCGAGCCCGCCGTCGCGCCGGACCACGCTCACGGCCTGACTGATTTCAGTATCGGTTAACGGTGCTTTCGACTGGTTCAAGGATTTTTCCTCCTGGTTGCGAATGTCATCCCTGTTTGGGAAGGCAGGGCATCAGCGCAAGGCTTGCCGTTCGCCGCCGCTGACCTGGCGGCGACTATAGCCGCCGAAAACAGACAAAATCGCAATCCGGGCAGCGCCCGGCCTCGATCACGGCCTGGGCGCCGGTGCCGGTGATGCTGATTTTATCGAGCGGAATTTGATCCAGGTTTTTACGCGACATCATGCCGGTGTCACCATGCTCGGACCAGAACAAGGCCCCGCCGATGCCGCGCAGATATAAAAAGCCCGGCTCGAGATCGGTCTCGCAGGAAGGGCATTTGAGGTTACTGTCAGGCATGTCCTGTCAAACTCCTCATCGAGTTAATGGTTAGTAAACCGTGACTATGATAAGGCAATCTCACGGCGATCTGAACCCGGCTATCCCTTGGGATGTTCGATCGCGTGTTTGACCACCGCCCTCAGGTCTTCGAGCGGCAACGGATCGCTAACCTTGAGATTGATACAACCCTTGCCGGTTTTTATTCCCGGGTGCCTGGCTTTGAATTCACCGATGTGGTGATAGCCGCAGGTATATAGCGAGACGTAGTGCTTCTGATTCGCCACCGCTACCCAGCCCGTATCGACATGATAGGTGGGCATCCGGTATTGCATGTCGAGCTCGGCCTGCGGATACAGTTGCATGATCATCTGGTGCAGTGTTGCGACGACTTCCTGCCTGGCGGCAGGAATCGCGTAGAAATAGGCTTCAACTTCGGGCTTCATCATGGCGACGGCGGCGGATCAGATTTCTTATGTACGATAATTTCGACCGGGGCAATGTAACCCGCGCTGATATTGTCGAACATGTTGCCGATTTTAAGCGGCGTGCTCGCTTGCATCAAAGTATGTAGCCCCAATGCGGGTGGCCCGCCTCTGGCGGCCGTTTTTTCGCGTAACCGGGTCAAATAATCCAGCGCAAAATCATGCCGATTGTTCACCGTGGTAACTTCGAAACCCGCGCCAAGCAGTGCCTGCCGGTATTGCTCGGGAGTGGCTAACTTGCTGATGCTGTCATCGTTCGCCCACGGAACCGGGTAGGCCAGTTCGCCTGCTTCGATACGCATGACATCGTATACCCCGAAATATGCGTCGGCGCGTAATACTCGACAGATTTCCTTGAACAACTGCGCCTTGGCCTCGATATTCATGCCGACATGCAGCATGTAGCCGCCATCGAAACATTCATTCTGAAACGGCATCGAGAGCGCGCTTGCCTGATGCAGGGTGACGTTGTTTTGCAGATCGACCCACTCGCATAGCACCTTGCCTGTCGCGATGTACTCGGGTGTTAAATCGATTCCGCTAACCTGGTTGTCGAACCGGTCTGCGACAAATCGGGCCGCGCCTCCGAGGCCGCAGCCCACGTCAAGCAGTCGATCCTGGACCGAGATATTGAGCTGATCGAGTAAGTGCTCGGTTGCTATACGCCCGCCAATATGGAATTCGTCGACCGGCGCGAGATCCTCGATCGTTAAGCAATCCATCGTTTTGCCGAGACTGGCGAGTGCCGTTTGAATCGTTTGCAGCAGCTCTCCGTGCCGGTAGTGACCCGATACGGCTTTGTCATTTGTCACAATCGATCTCCCGCGGTCCACTTATGAGGCAATAGCGCCGCTGTCGGTCATGCCTGTTTTTGTCCCGGCATTTCCACCAGCTCCGACACTTCGAGCGAGCCGCCGATTTCAAGAAAAGGGCAAGTCTTTGCCATCGATAGCGCGGCCTGCATGGAATCCGCCTCGACCAGGGTGTAACCAGACATCGTCGTTGTACTCCCGGTGGTAACGCTGCCATCCGGGTTTACCATGCGCGTATTCTTGAGCGGATTGGCGGGGCTGACGGCGGCATCGCCCAGGTCGGACAGCCATTCCATATACCTGGCAAAATGTTGCTCACCCTCCTCCGGGCTGGATGGCTGATCGCCGCCCAGATAAACAATAATGAATTGCGGCATGACCTTCTCCTTAGCGGTGACTGATTTTTATATAAACGCCTGGTTGCGCGACCGAGTTCGCGTAACCAGACGCTTTTCCCGACAGCATACGCCGGTTGGCGCAAAGTTTTACCATTCTTTCTGCCGGCCACAAGATACAGTTTCCAGGCAGCGCCAACGATGCCAGTCAGGTTCCCCGCCAGGCTTGAATAAAAAATTTCCGCGTAATAGCGCTTTCAGAGCTTTGGTGTGGGAATTAGGAGCTATTTCTGTTCCAGAAACTATGCAGCACAATACGAGCCGTACTCGGATTTGTTGGCGGGAGTTTCAGTTGCTTCTCAAGCAGGCCTCTTTCTTCGGGCGAGCCGACATAGTCCTGCGCATCCCTGGTCTGGTAAGCCATTGACCAGTCGCCAAATTGTCGCTCTTCGATCGCTTCCCGGGTTACCAGTATTATCCCGCTGTGCTGTTCGTCTTCCCGAATTATCTTGTAGACAAGCTCGAGGTTATCCGCCGGACCTTCAATATATTGCATGAAATTGCCGCCGATATATAACAGGACGCCTGTGATACCGTACTCCTGGTTTCGTTCTCGAGCCCGGGTTAACAAGTACTCGATTTCCGCAGGACTTAATAGCCTTACGGCAGAAGAGACGTAAACCAGAGAATTCAGTTCAGCGGCAGGCATTTCTGTTCCTGGTGATGCCCCGAGCGGCAAAGCGCGCGCGTGATGCGCGCTTTATCCGACTGCAGGCGTCCGTGAGTTGATGTCTATTCGTGCGCAATAGGTTTGTCGGTGAACAGAAAATCTTTTAGTTCGCTGTCGAAGACGGGGTCTTTGCGGCGTATCCATTCAAGTACCATCGCGGCATGTTCTTTTTCTTCATCACGATTGTGGGCAAGTATCGCCTTTAGTTCTTTATCGTTGCAGGCATCCACGCGCTGGTTATACCAGTCGACCGCCTCGAGTTCCTCCATTAACGACGTGATGGCTCTGTGCATGTCTCTGGTCTCGTCCGAGAGTTCGTTTATGGGTTCATGATAGCCTTCGTTTGACATTAAAATTTCCTCGTTGTTGCAATTGATGAATTTTCGCTGTTGTTCGCATCCGAGACCCGGCTCTGCCGGATTTGGCCGTATGTGATTGTTTCGTTGCTTCTACTCTATTTTACGGATTCCATCACGGCTTGCATTACCTTCCACAACCCGGCTCCCGGTATTCTTACCTCGCTTCTTATGCAACCAGAGTGCCTTCCCGATCCCTTCGTTCGCCAGGGTTAGCTCGTTGCGATGTCAGGCATATCCGTTATCAGCTAGCAGCATAATATGCCTCCAGACAACCTTAATGCATGATTTTATTGGCTCTGTTCTGACACTTGCCGACGCCATAACCGCAGCTAAACAATCCTGACCTGCTCCGGTTACCGTTTATTGAAAATTCCCTGTGCAGCTTATCCGGGAAATGATACGCCTGATCGGTAAATAACTGCATCCTGTCGGATTTCATCTGCCGAGTGAATTAATTCCATGTTCTTTGAAATGGTTAACAGAATAATACAGCCGACGTAACCCGGAGAGGCGGCAGATGGACATCGTGCGATTCATTCACTGGTTGCGATTGGCAATATTGTCTTTCGTTACGGTAGCGGCTTTAGCGGCTTGCGCACCGGATGGCAACAGCAGTTCAAACGACCGAGACGAAGGTGCACCTTCGGATGTGTTAACGATAATCCCTCCGGCCGACAGGCATTCCGAGGCAACTGGCGCATTGAACGTCGTTGCTCCGGGTCAGGCAAGTGCGACGGGTGGTGTGGGCGCCTATACCTTCAGTCATGACGCTCCCGTGAACGGCTTCCCGCTTGGTGCGACGATAGTGACCTGGACTGTCGTCGATGGTACCGGCGCACAATCGAGCGCTCTGCAAACGGTCACAATGTCCGACACCACTGCACCAGATATAACTGCCCCACCCAGCATGCAGATGGCCTCGACCGCGGCCACAACCATGGTCAACCTGGGTACGGCAACGACTTCGGATCTGGTTGATCCAAATCCTGTCGTTTCTAACGACGGCCCGGCAACTGGCTTTCCACAAGGCACGACGAGAGTTGTCTGGACGGCAACGGATGCGAGTGGCAATGTCGCATTCGCAACGCAGATGGTTACGGTATTGCCGATGATCCCCGGCGGATTGAGCCTGACTCCGCCGGCTGCGATTACCATGGAAGCTACTGCTCCATTGACCGCCGTGTCGCTCGGCATGGCCATAGCTAATGGCGGCACAGCGCCGTTTTCGATTACAAATGATGCACCGATGGGCGGCTTTCCCGTTGGCACGACTACGGTAACCTGGACGGTCGTGGATGCCGCCATGGCATCAACTAACGCGACCCAGGCGATTACGGTCGCGGACACCACAGCGCCCATGATTACCGCACCGGCTAACGTCGCCGCCAATCAGGGCCCGGGGCCTGGCAATACCAGCGTCAACCTGGGTGCCCCGGTGTTCAGCGACCTGGCCGATCCGAATCCTGTGGTCAGCAACGACGCGCCGGTAAACGGCTTTCCGGTAGGTGTTACCAGCGTCATCTGGACGGTCATAGATGCCAGCGCTAACTCGGCAACCGATACCCAGCTCGTCACCATCAATGCCGTCGCCGCGGAAATGTGCTCTTCGATGGCTGCGGAATTCGTTAACACGATCTACCCGTTGATGGCCACTGCCAGCCCGCAAATCTGTAGCGGCTGCCACGTCGGGTCCACGCCGTTGCCCACCACGAACAACTGGGAATTCCCGAATAACCCGCCTGATGCGACAGATTTTGACCTGTTCCGCACGATCGCGGCGATCGATTCCGCTGGCCAATCGCTGATATTGGCGAAGGCAACGGGCATCGGGCATGCCGGCGGCGATCGATTCCCCAATCGTCCGAATGATCCGGACTATGATTTGTTCGCGGACTTCGTCAACCGTGCCGCCGTGTGCCAACCGGATCCGCCGGTGAAATCACCACCGCGCTTGGTTCTCGAATCCCGACGACGAATGAGATCAACGCGATCAATGCGGCAATCAACGATCAAGCGGCCATCGATGCGGCGCTCGATCCCATCATGGACGGATTGATGAACGAGGATGCGTTCTATACGCGCGTGCAAGAGATGTATAACGATCTGCTTCTGACCGACCGGGATGCAGACAGTCGTGGCTCTGTCGACCCTAATTTTGACCTCGATGCGTTCGCCAATCGCGACTACTACGAAAACAATTTCGCGGGCAGCGAACTCAACGATCTGCGTGAAGCTACAAACTATGGTTTTGCGCGGGCGCCCGTTGAGCTGGTCAAGTACGTTATCCAGAATAACAGGCCGTTCACCGAAATCGTCACTGCCGATTATACGATGGTCAATCCGTATTCAGCGGTGATTTACAATAATAACGCGGGCGACCCGAATTTTCCGTTTAGCTCTGACCAGAATCAGGCCAATCACGATCGCGATGACTTCCGAGCCGCGACCAATATTCGACAGCAGGATAATACCCTGGTGCCGGCTGCCGGCGTGATCGGCACGCATGCCTTCCTGGCACGCTACCCGTCGACGAGTACCAACGTCAATCGGGCGCGCTCGCGCTACGTATTCGACTATTTCCTTGGCCTCGACATCGAAAGCCTGGCGGCCCGCGATGGTCTCGACCTGGACAACGTGATCGGCAGCGTACCGACCTTCGAGGATCCGCAGTGCACGGTCTGCCACGTCGTGATGGACCCTATTGCCGGACTGTTTACCAACCGTGACAACGACGGCGAGTATGATCCGGGTAACACCTTCCAGCACACGCGCACCAGCAACGGCGTGCCGCGCATGGTGCCGGCCGGATACTCGCTGCTGCAGGCGGATCAACTGCCAGTCTCCGAAGAGGACACGGCGCTGCAATGGCTAGGCGGCCGACTGGCGCAGGATGACCGGTTCGCGGAACGCACGGTACGCACGGTGTTCAAGGGTCTGACCGGCATCGAGGCGAGCGTGGCCTCGACCACGGCATTCGTGAACGCGATCAAAAACCAATTTGTCGCGGCCAATTTTAACTTCAAGCTTCTGGTGAAAGACATAATCGCCAGTGACTATTTTAGGGCAAGAAACCTCGCGCTCGGCGAAGACCCGAATGACTATGCCGACACTGGCGCCGGCCGTCTGCTTACGCCGGAAGAGCTAAACCGCAAGATTTCGGATATTACCGGCACCAACTATGAGTGGCGTGGCCCGAATTCCAACAGCGGTTTGCTCGGCAGACATCGCCTCCTCTACGGCGGTATCGACTCGGAAGATGTCATCCTGCGTACGACAGAGCCAACCTCGTTGATCGACGGCATTCAGGAACGCATTGCCAACCAGGTGGCCTGCCAGCGCGTGGCTAACGACCTGTATAACGGTGGCGCGTTGTTCCCGTTTGTCGACGCAACAGATATTCCGGATGGCGGCGCGGGCGAGAGCGCAATCCGCCAGAACATTCAGTTCCTGCATCGGCGAATCCTCGGAGAAGATCTCGCGCCAAACGACGCCGAGATCGATGATACCTACCAGCTGTTTGTCGACGTTCGCGCCGCGGGCGAGTCGGCGATCCAGAGCCAGTGCCGCGGTGGCGGCGGCAGTACCGACAATAACGGGACCGTTATTCCATGGATGGCGGTTGTTACCTACTTGCTTGCCGACTACCGCTTCTTGTACGAGTAGGCGCAGGAGATCAAACCATGAAAAGAAGAGACTTTTTACGATTGAGCGCGACGGCGAGCGGATTGCTGCTCTGTGGTAACACCCGACTTGCCCTTGCGCAGGCAGCGTTTAGCGGTCCGCACTGGCTGTTCATCGAAGCCAGAGGCGGCTGGGATCCGACCAGTTTCTGCGACCCGAAAGGTCTAGGACTCGGCGTCAACGGTGACATTAACAACTACGACCAGAACGATATCGGTCAGATCGGCAACATTCGCTACGCGCCGCCGCCCGATTCCTTCGCCAACGATGCAACCCTGTTCAGGAACCAGGACTTTTTCGAAGCGCACTTTCAGCGTCTGCTCGTAATCAACGGTATCAACTACGGGACAAACTCGCACGCGGTCGGGCAAACGGCCAGCTGGACCGGGTCGCGCGCGCGAAATTATCCGAGTATCGGCGCGCTCATCGCCGCCGAGGAGGCGCCGGACCTATCGATGCCTATCGTGGCGAATCGCAGTTCGGAGAGCAGCAAGACCAACGGATTGGTGCCACGCTCGCTCGTTCGAGGCGGCGACCTCAACGCGATTCGGGAGATCGCGTTTCCGAATCGAACCAGTGTCACCCAAACTAACCAGTACCACTCGAATGCCGTGCGCAGCTTGATCGATACGGCCAGCGCAGCGCGCCGCCAGCGACAAATCAGCGAGCAGCGCCTGCTCAGGGTGCAACGCGCGCTCGCATTGCACGATGCCGCTCGCAATCGCGACGTTTCGTCGCTACAGGGCTTCGTCAATAATTTAAACGCAACCTCTGCGCCCAACGCATACGTCAATTCACGTAGCAATGCCCGAAACCTGTTTAATCAGGCGCAGACCGCGTTTGCCGCGTTCGAGGCGGGTGCTGCCGCGACCGCACAGATCGACCTGGGCGGTTTCGATACGCACGGTGATCACGACGCCCGGCACTACCCGCGGCTGATGGACTACCTGGCCGCCGTCGACAATATCATCGACGATGCGATGGCGCGTGGAATCGGTGACAACCTGGTCATAGTCATGGCATCGGACTTTGCCCGGACCAACAAATACAATGCAGATAACGGCAAGGATCATTGGTCGCATACGAGCATGATGGTGTGGGCTGCGCCCGCGCATTTCCAGGGCGACCGTGTCGTCGGTGCCACCGATAACCTGCAACGATCGATGAAAGTTAACCCTAATACATTAGCGCTGGACAATAACGGCATCGAGTTGTCGCCGGAATATATCCACCAGGCTTTGCGTTCGCTTGCCGGTATCGACATGAATCCGGGCGTGTCGGGCGTTTTTCCGTTCGCGGAACAGGTGCTTCCCATATTCGTCTAGCCGATCCGATGACCACAACGAGCGAGCCGTTTTCGGCTCGCATTACCGGGCACAGGATTAAGAGGGATTCCTCTGTGCATTGCCCACAATTCCTTACCCAGATAACACCTCGCATCAGCGAAGCTGCTTTGCTGGGACCGCCTGCATGCGCTTGTCAGGCAGCATATCTTTGCCTCGGATGAGCATGGTAATTAATCATCTGACCTGAAGGTTCTTCGCAATTTCATCCAGATGATCACTCCAGGTACCGCAGCAACCACCCCAACTATCCATATTCGGGTAACGCTTCGCCAGGTCTCCACAGTGTTCTCCAAGTCCAACGGGCTCTCCCGACTCAAGATGCCCAACCTGGACTCGCGCGATAGTCTAGTCCGCCAATTAGCGCGCACACTCCATGTTTCGCGATAACGTCCAAATAACTTCGATACATGTCTTTCATCGCTGTCACCGCGGCGGGATTATCGAGTAATGGATACATTGCGAATTGGGGTAACTCAAAACCGTGTTTATACATTAACTCGGTTTCGGTGCCGCCTTCTGTGAAATAAAAGCGTACTTCTTGTCGCGAAGGAAATTCTTTATGGTCAGTCATTCACACTCCCCCATAGCCCGGCAATGTTGCGAAGCAGTCTATCGACAGGCTCGACCGTCTACGAGGGATCAGTTGTTATTGAAGATTTTAGGTGGGGATGTAACTTGCTCGATTTATGAAATTGTCTGCTGCCAAACGCCTCGCATCAGCAGCGTGGATCTGCCGTGTCCGACTGCATGCGTTGTGATAACTTAATTTTTAAGCTTGTTGTACTCGTGTTTTAGACTCGCCATGTAGTCGTTAAGCCTGTAAGGCCCTGACCAATTGTTTTTCACGTTTGCAAATTGCGAGGCTACAAACCTTGCCATAGAATTCAAGGGATCTTCACTAGAGTCCGTCAGTTTAAATTTGTTTAATGTAACGCTATGTGGAAAATCAGCTAGGGCCTTGTTCAGGAATGTTTGGTATGACTCAGATTTCGGATCGAGACCGGCAATATAGCTACTGGCGAATATTTCGCTTTTTAATTCCTCCCAACCGTATAAATCAATTTCTTTCAGATTTTCACGATTGCCCGTTTCCACATAAAGAAACGCCAGGACTTCATAATACTTCTGATCGAAGGGGTATTGTTCAGCATATATCTGAATCTGCAGTTCGAAAGTATCAAGGAATTCGGCGGGCTGTATTAGTTTGCTGGTCATTAATCTTTGCAATATTTTATAGATTAAGGCGGATGATTCGGGGAGGCGTCTGCTGCCTTCAAGAATATTCAGGCTTTTCAGTTCAGTAATGTAATCATCGTTACTAAACTTCTTTGCCGAGCTACAAAATTTGAAATATCTTTCCCCAAGAGACCCTTTCTCCAGAGTCTTATTAGCCAGTTCTAAATCAAATTTCAAAAATTCGTCTTTAGCTTTGTAATTCCACCAATCTAGCTCCCAGTTTGAATCAAGCACCCACAGATCGCATAATTTATTTGAATTCCCCGACTTTATTTCTGATATTAGCCTTTCTCTACCGCAGTATGATTTTTGTCAAATCGCACATTTTCCCACGCTTTGAACGCTTCTTCGACCTGGCCAGTCATTAGATAAGCGTGTGTTAAGTATGCCCACGATACTGGGTTATTCCTACCTGGTTCACTTCCATGAAACCGTCGATAGTAGTCTGATGCATTCCTGTAATTGTTGGACTTGTGCTCATGAATACCTCTTTCAAATTGCACCAAGGGATTGTTTGGCTGCAATTTTTCAGCCTCCTTCATATATTTTTTACTGGACTCCCAGTCAAGTTTAAACAGCATATTTCCTAAAATGAAATAGTCGTGGAAAGTTTTGTTTTTTGTTGGGACCAGGTTTTTCAGCCTTCTATTTGATTCATTTATATCGCCTTCGACGACAAGGCGATGTATTTCCTCTTTTGCGATATGATTTTCATAAATGCCGTTAACCCTCGAAAGTTCTTCATAAAATTTGTTCCGATCAAATGCGTAGGCATTTGAGTTCATCGTGAAAATGAGGAACAGGAAAAAAAAGTGATACCTAGCGAAAGTTAAACTAGAGCTCCGGTTTTGGTTCATGTGTACCTGGGTTTAGTTATAACGTCGCATTCACCGAGCGAACGTAGCGAGTCCGGTGCAATACGTTGTTATGTTTTAATCTGGACATCATTACTTATATAAAACAGGTATCAATTAATAGACGATACTAACAACCGTAATCTCTCACACCTCGTAATGTCTTGCCATTATCAACGCTTTTCCAACTGCATTAGTGCATGACCTAATAAACTACGTCGGGGCAAAAGATCCGGGCCTTCATAAACGCTTTTTACATCAGATACAGAGTAAACTGCAGTCTGATCAAGCTGTTTAATTAACTGGATAAGCGAAGCGACGTTACGCCTTTTTTCAATAATAAGCAGCAGTTCAACCGGATAGGTTTCCCCCATATCACCATCGAATGAAACTACCTTAAACCCCTCCTTACGTAATTTTCCTGCCAGGACATCACGATTGAATGATATGCAACGGATAAGTTCATTACCAATAGCAAAACGGCTTTCAATCGAAATGCCAACATAATTACCCACGGCAAAACCACTGGCATAGGCCAATCCAAGATACCACTGATCAAGGTTTGTCAAAACCTGGGATGCTGCAACTAGCCAAATGGCGATTTCAAAAAAGCCGATAAATGAGGCCAGAATTTTGTGACCTCGAAATACAACAATTGTTCGAAATGTGCCAAGCGAAACATCAGCTACTCTGACAAGAAAGATTAACGGCACTAACAAATACGGATATTCAACTAATAATTCCATCGTCACTACTCCTTAGTTACTTGCGATTGAAAAATAACGCCCCGCATCAACGGCCCAGCTTTGCCGCGTCCGCCTACATGCGTGTGTTATGTGTTCTGATCGGGCGTATACTTTTCTATTACCTCTGCTTCGGTCATTTCGTTTGTTTTATTAGCAAAGCTATAAAAAGAAGGTTTTCTATCGATAAAAACCTGTAGGTCGAAATTGAAACTTCCTTGATTATCAAAGAGACCTGCCGGCATTTGATGTTCATTGATTTCTTTGAGCCGGTAAAATAAGTGACTACCGCATTTCTTGCAAAACCCTCGCTCTGCCCAAGCAGAAGAGTTGTAGACGGTAATATTCTCTTCTCCTTCAAATTCGACTTCTGTCCCACAGCTAACCGCCATCAGAGGCCCGCCACCCCATCTCCTGCACATTCCGCAATGACAAGCGGCCACGTTATTGTTTATGTTCTTTGCGGTAAACTTTACAGCGCCACAAAGGCATTGCCCTTTTCCTTCAGCCATTTCTCACCCCCAATACTTCAATCTTTTTCGAACACATAACGCCTCGCATCAGCGGCAAAGTGCGCGCGTAGCGGGCGCTTTGTCCGACTGCATGCGTTTGTTATGCCTGCTGGATTCATATACTAAGTGCAACACGCATCTCCCTATGTAAATTAGTGAGGGTAATCTGCGATACTCCCCGATTTTTTCTTCCGGCAAGAAGGATTCAATCATGAAGAAGTATCAACAGCTTACCCTCGGTGAGAGGTATATAATTTGGCACCTGCAAAAGCAAGACTTCAATCCATCCGAGATCGCCCGACAAATGGGTCGCCATCGCAGCACAATCACTCGGGAACTATCCCGCAATCGCTGCCGGGGTGTCGATAATAGCTATCGCTATTCGAGGGCTCAGCGTCGAACCGATGCCAGGCGACGACGATCCCGACGCAATCTGCATTACTATGAGCTGGACTTTGCCATTGTGCGTCGATTTCTGCGCAAGGATTATTCTCCCGAGCAAATTGTCGGGATTATCCGGCGCTTCAAACTGATGAAGCGACGCATGAGCCACGAGACTATCTACCAGTACATCTGGCGTGATAAGGGAGCCGGTGGCCAGCTGTGGCGCCACCTGCGTCAATCGAGCAAAAGGCGCAGAAAGCGCTACAACGCTTACGATAGCCGGGGTCGGTTAGCGGGAAAACGCCATATCTCCGAACGTCCGAAGATCGTTGAAACCCGGCGTACCAAGGAGCCTGTTGAAATCGATACCGTTCATGGAACCGGCTCAAAGGACTGCATTGTGACCATTGTCGAACGCAAGTCTGGATACGTGATCATTGGAAAGTTGAATGATCGAACCACGCGTTCACTCAATAAGCGATGTATCAAATTGCTCAGTCGTGAAACGGCTAAATTTAAAACCATTACTGCAGATAACGGCACTGAATTTCATCAGTACCCTGAAATTGAAAAGGCGGCAAATACCGAGTTCTACTTTGCAGCCCGTATCACTCTTGGGAGCGCGGAACGAATGAGAATACCAACGGCCTTATCCGTCAGTATCTGCCCAAAGGAACGAGCATGATGAACTTGAACCAGGCTCAATGTGATCGGATTGCCAGGAAATTAAATACTCGTCCCCGTAAGCGACATGGCTTCAAAACACCTGAGGAAATACTCTATGGCTGAAAACTACTTTTGTTGCACTTCAAACTTGATACTAAGAGTCTTTTTCGATCTCTTTTCCGTGCCATAGCCGCAACACTACTATTTCATCCTCACCGATCAAATACCGAATGGTGTAGTTGCCAATAAATAAATCCCGAATTCGATCGGGTTCAAATGCACGCTCTACTTTCAAACCAATTTCAGGGAATACCTTGAGCTTTTCTACGCCTAGTATTAATTCCTTCGCAATCCGCTGAGCAGCAATAGGGTTCTTTTCTTCGATAAACTTACGTAGCCTGACCAGGTCTTCCATGGCTTCGGACGTAAATCTA
>CAMYML010000143.1 GCA_947259305.1 uncultured Gammaproteobacteria bacterium
GTCGACCGCCAGCGCGACAATGCTGCGGTAACCGTCGCTCAGCTTGGTGATATCGGTGATTTCGTTTTTGAAGTGCACCAGGATACGCCGCTCGTCGGGATGTTCGAGGTCGGGTTCGATTGTTTCGTTTTCTTTCATCAGCAATAGTTCGCGCAGCGCCCGAACCATTATGTGGAACGATTCGGGGTCTGTTTCGTGAAGTTTGAACAGCCACTCGCGGGCATCGACCAGCGGTGTCGACGGACGGAACAGGTTGCGCACGCGCACCATGCCGCCGGACTCGTAGGGAGCCTGATCGGGGTCGGGCAGCAGGCGCGTGGGGCCGTAGGCCATTAAATAGGCGCGCGGAGCGGGGACGTTGCTGTGAAATTCCGGATCATCGAGGGTGAAGCTGAGCCTGAGTGGGGTATTGGATTCCGCCACGGAGATTTCAACGAAACCCTCCTCCGAGTGTTTGAGTCTCCCGTCTTCCAGGTAATAGCGTAAGAATTCTATCGGTTGCAGGTCGGGAAGTTCGCTTCGATGTTGATCGCCCATCAGGGTCAGGATAATGGCTTGCATAATGGTGCTTTTACCGACCGCATTTTCGCCGAGAAAGACCAACCAGGGGGCCTGGGTGCCGGTGGGTGATGGGACCTCGATATCGATGTCGGCAATGTTCTTAAAATTGTGCAGTTTGATATTCTGGATCGTAAGCCGACTGAGATCGAGGCTGTCGATTTTCGACAATTCGGGTTCTGCGGCTGCCGGCTCTTCCGGTTGCTGTTCTTCCTCATCGACGCCCGGCGCTTGTTCGTGCGCCTGCATTTCGCTGTACATGTCGTGCAGGTACTGGTTTTGTATTGCGAGGTATGGCCGCGCGGCGAGGTCCTCGCCGAGAAAATTTGCTCGGACGAGGTCTTCCACGGTCTGGTAAGCCAGCGCGGCCGTGCTGCCGCCCAGTCTATCCATGGTTGTGCGAAATTCGTCGAGCGCCTGGTAGCGTGCGCTGACCAGATCCGAACGATTGAGATTCAAGATGGAAATAGTGACTTTTCCCTTATCGCTCAGCGGTATTGCATGTCCGTCCTCGCCGAAACGGATGTGTTCTGCCGGATCCAGTTCTCCGCACGGATCGATTAACAGCGGCTCTTCGTTCTCGACCACGGCCCAGGATTCTTCGGGGGAAACAGGATTTTGTGCCCGTGCCGACTCGTCGGCCAGCGGGAACCAGCTGGACTTGGCGCGATTACACTGCGGGCAGATCAGAAGCAGATTTTCCCAGTGCAGCGCCAGCCACCAGTAGTGAGTGTCGTAATACAGGGAAGATTTTTCAGCTTGTGGGTCAGATTCCGACAAGCCCCGTGCGCCCCGCCGCGGGCGAAAATTTTCGAGATCCACCGAGCTGCTGGCTTCGATCGGAGATTCGCAAAACGAGCATTTGCCCTTGAACCGCTCGAGCATCTGGTCCTCTATTTCGTTTTTCAAATACTTGAGCATGGGGAAGTCGTAACTCGACTGAATTTTGCTGACGCCGTATTCTTCCGTGAAGAAGGCCCATACTTCGTCCAGCATTTCTTGAAACATGTCGCTTTGGAAAAATTCCGGTGGTGGCCCTCGATTAATCTTAATCATCTTGTTTCTCCCGCTGCGGGGATGAATTGTCTGGAGTCGGGGACTCGTCTTCGGCCGGCTCGAAATTGAAATCACGTTCGATCTCTTCGATCGAGCGTCCCTCCAGGCTCGCGGGGTAGTAATCCCGTACTTGCTTTCTTTTCAGTACGCTGCGATGCAGGGTGGCCCCGCTTTCTATCAACCTGTGAGGCAGGGGTAGTCGTATCGCTTCACGTCCTTCGTCGACCAGCCACACGCTTTTTGGCATCCATTGCACCAGTTTCCATGCGCCTTTCAGCGATTCGTTTCGTTCCGCTGCGGGATCGGGCTCGACGTAGCGGCTACTGCCCTGACCGAGCACGTGGCGATCGAAATCGTCCTGGTTAACCTTGAGGCCGAATTTTTCTTCACCTGATTCTGGTTTGGAGCCAGGCTCCATTGCCTCTTCTATCATCCATTTGAGCGGTATCTTGGCGAGAGCGGATTTTTCCTCGGGATAACCCCCACCGACGTCCGAATGCACGCCGGTAAACCAGACTTCCTTAATATCCTGCTGGTCCTTGTATTTGTCGCCCCAGCGCATGTCCTTGAAAAACGATCGGCGCTCGTCGATTGCCAGTGCGTGACGAACGATGCGCACGCTTTCATTGTTAGTCGTATAAGGTAGAAAAACCGGATTGTAAACCCACCCCAGGGTGCTGACCGAATTCCACAACCCGAGAAAGTCGATTTCAACTTTGCGGCCAAACGTGGATCTGAACCTGTTGAGTGTTGCGAAATCAACTTGTTTGGCTTTATAGAGTTTCAACGCGTACGGGATCAGATTCTGGCAGCCCGCTTCCAGAAGCCCGCAACTGTGGATGAATCCCGCCAGTACTCTTGCGGTATAGGCACCGCGACTAAAGCCGAACAGAAAAAGTCGATCGCCTTCTTCGTAGTGGTTCATCGGGAACGAATAGGCCTGCTCGACATTTCTGGTAAGGCCGCGGCCGAAGGCCAGACCCATGAGTTTAGTTGCTTTCTTGGCGAGGGGCGTCTTGTAGTCCGGGTCGGCTAAGGTACCGACCCCGGGGTCATAGTAAGCAACCTGGGTAGTATCTCGAATAATTACGCGAAACAGTTTGACGACATTCGAATTGTGTTCTTCGAACTGGTTACCCGTACCGTCCAGGCAAACAACGACGTTTTTACCCATTCAATTGCCTCCATTCTTAAGTCGTTACCAAGAATTTCCATGGATAACGCTGAGCAGGAGAAATTATAAATGATACACCGCAGAATTACAGGGCCTGGCCGACATCGAAAGGAGAATGGAGAGAATGGGGTCGAGAGAATGGGGTCAAAAGAGAGAATTACAGGGCCTGGCCGACATCGAGTGGAGAGAATGGGGTCAGGCCTTACATTTGACATTCCTGTTCGTAGCGTTTTACAGCTCGGCTGACCGTTGCGTAACTTACCCCGAAAGCCCGGCCGACTTCTTCGAGGGTAAAGTGTTGGCTTAGATAGGCCCTTGCCATCGCTTCTGTTCGATCGCGGAATTTACGTGCGAAGTAATCGATTGGTTTCGGTGGTGCCAGCTTCTGTTTTCTTGGGATGTCATTTAAAGACTGATCGGGATCGAGCTTGCATTGCATCTCTTCGACGAATTGGTCGTCGCCCAGATAAATCTGATTTTTGAGCCTCTCCCATGGCGATGGTTGATTCCTGCCGGCCTTTACGAAACTGCAATATCTGTCTTGTGCCTGTTTTTTCTTGCTAGCGAGGCAGGCAAGTATCCAATCCGTAGTTAACAGCTGCTCCTGGTCGGTATGCCCGGCGGTTGCTCGATAGCTGCTCCAATCCCACTGGCCCGCCGACCGCACCATCCTGGCTCGGACCGGGTTTAAGACAATGTAGCGTGCCAGTTCCAGCAGATAACTTTCCTTGTCCACCAGGATCGCCTTGTACCTGCCCTGAAACAGGTGCCCCACTCTTCGATGTTTGCGATTGAAATACTGGGTATAGCTTCCATTGAGAAGCTTCATTCCTTTCGCCAGTGTTGGCGTTCCGGTTTCGATTAACAAGTGGTAGTGGTTGCTCATTAAGCAATAGGCGTGAATATACCAATCGAACCGAGTTCGGGTTTTATCGATCAGTTCTAGAAATGTGGTCCTGTCACGATTGTCGAAATAGATATGCTGCCGCGCATTGCCTCTTGACGTGATGTGATAAAGCCCGCCGGCAAATTCGATCCTTAGTGGTCTTGCCATCACATGCTCCCTATGTGATTCATGATAGCTATGGATACTAAGTAGAAACGCGTTTATCTGTCAAATGTGGAATGTAAGGCCTGACCCCTTTTTTCCTTTTTTCTTTTTTGGAAGCAATGTTGATCAGACGTCGTCGGATAATTCGGCGGAATGCTGCGAATAGAGTTTCAGAACCTTGCGCACGTAATTCCGTGTTTCATCGAACGGCGGTATTCGGTTACCGAATTTTTCGACCGCGTTTTCGCCCGCGTTGTAGCCGGCGAGCGACAGCTCGAGATTGCTATCAAAACGTAGTAACAGGTCTTTGAGATAGAGTGTGCCGCCAGTCAAATTCGCAGATGGGTTTCGCCGGTCGGCGACCCCGTAGCGTTTGGCGGTTGCCGGCATCAGTTGCATCAGACCAACCGCGCCGGCACGAGATATTGCGTTGGGATCGTAGGCGGACTCGATGGTGATAACCGCATGAATCAGCGCCTCCGGAACCTGGTATCGACTCGCGACCTCGGCAATCTTGCTGGCGAAGCGTTTCCGGTTAGCGTCTTTGTCCCGGAAATTGATCCGTGGCATGCGCAACTTTTTTCCGGCCTTCTGAATCAATTGGTATCCGTCGTGCGGCGGCCTGTCAGTCAGGTGAACCCGGCCATTGCTGTCAACGTACCTGTAGACCTCGACAGCCGAACTCGGCCCGCTAACCAGACAGCCAATCGACAACAAAAGGACAAGCACCAGTGTTTGACGGAAACATATTCGCATTTAATGATGTTAGACCATTATTCCGGTCATCGCCCCGGCAATCCACCGCCATCTTCTCGTCATCCAGCAGACGGGCTGCTAACTTGATACGTTCGTCCATACGGTCACTCTCATTCCAGGACATCTGGGAATCCCCCAAATGCTGCAATGTGTAACCTATGTCTCCGGTATAGTCTGTAACCTATGTGTCGGGTTGTTCACCCTTCAGATTCAATTAATTAGACGTATTTTCGTCGATGGATACGCGGACTAATAGTCCATGGGTCGTCGATAGGGGTGCGCTGGCTGCAGATTCACGGATTTTGGAAAAGCTGACGCTCAGAATTTATGGGTGGGCGGCAAAAACCGACCCTTTGCTGCCGTTAATGGATGAATGTCAAATTCCCGGTGTCGACACGAAGCGTACGTTATTAACATTCCAAATACGATCTGTTGCCGGTCGTGTCCGTTGGCAATTGAGCCGATTACAACCTGCATTGACATGAATCAACTGATCGGGGTTTCCCATGAACGTCATCAAGACCGCGCTGGGAGCATTTGCATGTTTGCTGGCAAGCAGCAGCGTGAATGCACAGGAAGCCGTCTTTGTTATCCGGCATGCCGAGCAAGAACTCACAGGTTTAGTAGACGCCGGACTTCGCGCAGAGGGGCGCGAACGAGCTACTGATTGGGCGACGATTCTGAGACCATCGGGGCTTGATCTCGTTGTGACCACAGAAATACAGCGATCACGGGCCACTGGCGCGATTATCGCCGAGGCGCTTGGAGTGCCACGAGTGGAATTCAGTAAAGGCGGCAGCTCAAGCATCGCCGAATTCCTGCGGGAGAACTATCCCGAAGATGTGATGCTAGTCGTTGGACATTCCAGAACCATTCCGAAGTTGCTGAGAAGTTTTGGGTACCCGGATACCTTTCCGATCAGCACAGCAGCATATGGATGGTTGTTTATTGTCACACCTCTCGAAAATGGCCCGCCAGCGGTCGCTCGTCTTAACATCAATTTGCGTTAGTGGGGCACCCGTGGATACTCAGTGAGCAATCTTTTCGAAGTATAGGCCATACCGGGGACACAATACTAATTTCAGGCTAGGAAAAATTCCCGGTCTATTTCAAAATAAGAAAACCGGACAGAAAACCGGGACAGATTTATTTAAAATCGATAACTTTGTTCATGGGCGGTCGACCAGGAAAAACCGGAAAAACCGGGACAGATTTAATTATTTTATAATTGAACCTAACTCACTCTGCCGGCATTTTTCGAAATTAAATAAATTAAATAAATCTGTCCCGGTTTTTTTCTGACCCGGCCAATCCTTGGCATTGCAAACTCCTTTTGCAGTTGATTTTAACTTATTCCAATTTAAATCACGGCTACCATATCATAAATAGATCTGTCCCTGTTTGCTCAGATGGTGCGCTTGCGATCGAGTTTGTTTATGATCGATGGATGCGCCGTCTGTTACTTTTGCTTTCGATAGTGTTCTCCGTGCCGGGGTTCGCTTACGCGGAATTCGATTATCCGATGGAGGCCCGTGCTGTGTCGGAACACGTGTATGCGATTATTACGCCAACGCGCGACCTCCCCAATGCCGAAAATGGCGGCTGGAATTCCAATAGTGCCTTCGTCGTGACCGATTCGGGCGTGCTGTTGTTCGACAGTGGCAGCTCGGCCGGTATCGGGCACGCGATCAGGGAAACGATCGCCGAGGTCACGTCGCAGCCGGTGCGCTGGATCGTCAATTCGCACGCGCATGGTGATCACTGGCTCGGTAACGCGGCTTTCGCTGATAGTGTCGAGCAGATTTTTGCCGGGGCCGGGGCCGCCGAAGTTATCGAGGCGGATGGCATCACCTGGGTCGATCGATTCAACGCGATGACCGGTGGTATTACGGGCAATTCCGAAATCCTGTCCCCCGATCGAAAGGTCGAGCAGGCGACGGAGTTATCTTTTGGCGGGGTTTCAGTGCTTATGATGCTTTCCGGCGGCAGTCATTCGCCGGGCGATTTGATGCTGTGGCTGCCGCGCGAGGAAGTCCTGATCGCCGGGGACGTGGTTTACTCCGATCGCATGCCCTCGACCAATGCCGGCGATCTGAAGCAATGGATAGAAACGCTGACTCAATTGAAGCAACTGCAACCACGGGTCGTCATTCCAGGCCACGGCGCGGTCACCGATGCCTCGGGCATTGACCGGCTGCATGCGCTACTCCGCGAATTGTGGCGGGCGGTCGAAGCCGGTATCGACGAGGGTCTCAGCGATTTCGAAATGCTGCCCCAGGTCAGCGAGGCGCTAGCGCAGTTCAGGCCCTTTTATCCCGGTCTCGACGATAAGCTCAAGCGCGACTTATCGCATGTGTATCTGCAGGTCGAGGCCGCTGTCTTCGAATAATAAAATCGGAATTGCGTGAGTGTAAAAGTGTAAAAGTGTAAAAGGTGTAAAAGGGGACGGAGGGATTAAAAAATAATCCCTCCGTCCCCTTTTCCCCACTTTTCCCCAGTGCGTCGTCAAGTTTGCTGGCGGCCTGATCGCGTTGCGCGGTGATTGCTCCCCGGCGCTGCGAAATTCCGCGGGCGCGCGCCCGCAGGCGTCGCTATTACGATTCTGGCCGGGCGGGTCGATCGCGCCGACGCAACATGACCTGTGCGGCGATCAGCAAGCTGAGCGAAACGGCGAGCACCATCGTGCCGATGGCGTTGATCTCGGGCGTAACGCCGCGCCTGATCGACGAGAACACGTAAATCGGCAGCGTGGTTTCCGAGCCGGCGACGAAAAACGCGATGATGAAGTCGTCGAAGCTAAAGGTGAAACTCAGCAGGAAGCCAGCCAGTACGGCCGGGAAAATCTGCGGCAGCGTCACTTGCCGGAAGGTGCCCATCGGGGTCGCGTAGAGGTCGGCCGAGGCTTCGATCAGGGTGCGGTCCATGCCGGCGATGCGCGCGCGGACGATGACGATCACCAGCGCCATCGTGAACATCGTGTGCGCTGCTATCAGCGACACGCGGCCCATTCTGAGCCGCGGCGCGTCGCCGAGCCATTCGGGCCAGGCGGCGGCCAGCGCCGGGTTCAAGTACCCGAACGCGGTCACCAGTGCAATTAACGTGGCGATGCCGATTACGATGCCGGGAATCATGATCGCGATGTAAATCGCGGCGTCGAACAGCACGCGCAGGCGGCCCTTGAACTGCTGCAGGCCGAGCGCGGCCATGGTGCCGAAGACGCTCGCCAGCAGCGCCGTGACAAAAGCCACCGTGACACTTGTCGTCAACGCGTCCATCGCGAACGGATTCGACAGCACCTTGCCGTACCACTTGACCGAAAAGCCGTGGAAGTCGCTCGCGTGGCGCCCGGCATTGAAGCTGAACAGCACGATGATACCGATCGGCAGGTACAGGAACAGGTAAATTACGATGGCGTAGATGCGCATACCCATTAGAGCAATGAAACGTCCTCGCGTTGGCCCGCGCTGCGCATGATCAATTTCATGTAGATGCTTACGGTCACCAGCATGATAACGACGAGCGCGGCCGCGACCGCGGAACCGTAGGTCCAGTTGCGCGATTGCAGAAACAGATCGACCAGTGCATTGCCGACGAAGAACACCTTGCCGCCGCCGAGCAGCGCCGGGATCAGGAATTCGCCCATCAGCAGGATGAAGACCAGCATGCAGCCGGTAGCGATGCCGGGAAGCGACAGCGGCAGGGTCACGTCGCGAAATGTTTTCAGCGGCGGGGCGCCGAGGTCTTCGGAGGCCTCCAGCAGGCGCTTGTCGAATTTCTCCAGGCTGACGTAGATCGGGAACACCATCAGCGGCAGGTAGCCATAGATGATGCCGATCAGCACCGCGTAGGGCGTGTTGATCAGGCGCACGCCCTCGATGCCGATCCATTCCAGCAGCTGCGGGATGCCGCGGCCGCCGAGGATGTAAATCCACGCGTAGGTACGGATCAGGATGCTGGTCCAGAACGGAACGATGATCATGACCAGGAGCGTGGTCCGGATTTTCGCACTGGCCTTGATCGCGAGGTAGTAAGCCAGCGGGTAGGCGATCAGGAGCGCTGCCAGCGTGCCCAGTGGCGCCAGGATCAGCGTGTTCTTGAACGCGGTCAGGCGCGCCGGCAAATTCAGATAGTTATCGAAGCTGAACGCGGGTATGTAACCCCCGGCGGGCGCGCGTTCGCCGAAGCTGAAAACGAAGACGACGAGCAGTGGGAGCACCAGCATAACCAGCAGCCACAGGGCTGCGGGCAACAGCAATAGCCGGTGCGCCCAACTGCTCTTCATGGTCATCTTCCGCGACTTGAAGCGCGCCAGCAGCTCCGCGCGGTTAGGGTCGGTCAGCGTCGCCGCCGCGCCGAACTCGAGCGCGTCGAGTAACTCCTGGGCCGGGTACAGGATCGGGTCCTCGAGCAGCGATTTTGGCAACAACGCGTTGGTGCGGCTGTCCGCTACCGGGTAACCGTGCGCCTGCACTTCCCGGGCGTTGATCGCCGGGTCGAGCAGGAAGTTGATCAGCGCGTAGCCGGCTTCACGGTGCTCGGCACTGCGTGGCACGGCGTAATAATCGCTCCAGATTTCGCCGCCCTCGACACCGAGCACGTATTCCATGGTCGGAATGTCGGTGTTGAGCTGCTTGCCATCGCCGGTCCAGCACATCGACATCCAGGCGTCGCCGTTACGCAGCGGCGGCTGGTAGTCGCTATTGATCGCAAACAGGTGCGGTTTGACCTCGATCAGCAGTTTCTCGGCGTCGGCGAGCTCGTTGGGGTCGACCGAGTTGAACGAATAGCCGAAATATTTCAGCGCGTTGCCGATCGTCGTCAGCTGGTAATCGTGCACCATCGTGCGGCCCGAGTAGTCGGTCTTGGTGCGATCCCAGAAGTCCCTCCAGCTGGTCATGCGCTTGCCCTTGTTGTGCTTGTTGTCGACGACAAAGCCGGTCGTGCCCCAGTTTTTCGGAACCGCGTAAAGCTTGCCGTTGACTGAGCCCGCGTCGGAAAAGCGCGGCTCGAAGGCGCTGGCTTCATAGTTGGACAGCAACGACAGATCGAGCGGTTCGATCAGGTCTTCGCCGACATAGGTGGTGATGGTGTAATTGGTGGGCACGAAAACGTCCCAGCCGCTACCACCGGCCTGCAGCTTGGCCAGCATCTCCTCGTTGGAGCCGAACACGTTGACCTGCACGTGGGCGCCGGTGGCCTCGGTAAAGGCTTCGAAGTTGGCCTGCTCGTGGTAGTTCGGCCAGGTCGCGAGCACCACGCGGTCGCCGATATTGGGCGCGGCCCAGGCCTTGCGCGGCAGCAGCGACGGCACCGCGGCGGCCATCACCGTGGTGGCCATGCCGAGGCCGGTGACGCCGAGAAACTGGCGCCGGCTGATCGAGCCTTTTTCATAGCGCCTGAGCTGCTTGATGAACTGTTTGCGGGTTATCGGTTTGTTATCGTCTTTCATTATCCTCTCCTGTCGGTTGCGGATGGGGTTGTGTGTTTACTTCGCGTTGTCGAGCAGCAGCGCGGCTGCTCGGCTCCAGCTGACGTAGATTTTTTCTTCGACTTCGAACGGCGTTTCGCTGGCCTCGACCTGTCTCGGCGCCAGTGCCAGGAATTCTCCGAAGGCGTCGTCGTGCAACATGTACTCGGTGTGTTCGCCGAGAAAAATCCGGTTGCGCACCTCGGCCTCGATCACGATCGCGGCATCCTCCGGCAGGCGCGCCGGGTCGCGCGCCAGCACGACTTGCTCGGGCCTGACGCTGAGCGTGACCTGGTGTCCGTTGGCCATCGGGTTACCGGTCGCGGAAAGATCGACGTCGAGGCTCTGGCCGTTGTCGAGTTTCACCGCCTGGCGGCCATCGTCGGTCGATTCGACGACGCCGTCGAAAAAGTTGGACTTGCCGACGAAATCGGCGACGTAACGGTTCAATGGGTTGTCGTAAAGCTCTCGCGGGCTGCCGACCTGAACGATCTCACCGTCGAGCATGATGCAGACGCGGTCGCTCATCGACAGGGCTTCCTCCTGGTCGTGGGTGACCAGCACGAAGGTGATGCCGAGGTTGCGCTGCAGGTTCTGTAATTCGATCTGCATTTCCCGCCGGAGCTTACGGTCGAGCGCCGCCAGCGGCTCGTCGAGCAGCAGGACCAGGGGCTTGTTTATCAACGCCCGCGCGAGCGCCACGCGTTGCTGCTGCCCGCCGGAAAGCTCCCAGATGCGGCGATGCTGGTAGCCGCCGAGTTGCACCAGGTCCAGGGCTTCGTCGACGCGCTCGTCGATAACGTTCTGCGCCAGTTTCGGCTTCGCCTGATTCAGGCCGTAGGCGACGTTGCGGGCGATGTTGAGGTGCGGGAACAGGGCATAGTCCTGGAACACCATGTTGACCGGGCGCTTGTACGCCGGCACACCGTTGACGCGCTTGCCCTGCAGGTAGACGTCGCCCTCGGTGGGTTGCTCGAAACCGGCGATCATGCGCAGCATCGTGGTCTTGCCGCATCCGGATGGGCCAAGAAAGGAAAGAAATTCCCCGCTGTGTACATCGAAATTCAAATTCCTGGCCGCGACGATTTCGCCGAAGCGTTTCCAGGCCTGATGAAAAGATGCAACCGGGGCCGATGAATCGGGCACTACCAAATAAAATCTCCTGCCGGGTAAGTGGCGCGGTTTGCCACCGTCCGATGATATAACGAGTTCCGGTGACAGTTAACCCTGTCCGTTCCGGAGTCCACCCGGGTCGGACAGTATCCCAGTTGTTTGCGATCCTGTCGATTGCGAATGATACGGCAGCGTCTTCAACCGGCAAATTCGGCAATCGGCACGCCATGCACGCCCGCATCGAGTGCAAACAGGGCACCCGAGTGCGGGCTCTGCGCCAGGGACTCGGCCGGCAAATCGGCGGCCGAGGAAGTCAGGTACAGGGTGCTCAGCCCGGGCCCACCGAAAACCGGGCAGGTTGGCCGCTGTACGGGTACCTCCAGGGTCTGCAAATGGTGTCCTTCGGGCGACCAGCGCGACATACACCAGCCATCCCAATGCGCCACCCAAATGCCTCCCTCGCTGTCGACACAAAGGCCATCCGGCATGCCTTCGGAGCCCGGAATACTGAAAAGTGTGCGGCGATTGCGAGCTGTTCCGCTACCCGGGTCGTAATCGTAAGCCAGCACACGGCCCGGCATCATATCGACAAGGTAAAACGTTTTGCCGTCGGGGCTCCAGCCCATGCCGTTGGCGCAGATAAATCCCTGGTCGACCTTTACCACTGCGGTGCCGTCGAAGCGATAGAGTGCGCCGGTGGCCTCGCTCTCCGCGGCGTGCATGGTGCCGAACCAGAATCTTCCGGCCGGATCGCATTTGCCATCGTTGACGAGGTTATCGGTCATATTTTCTTCGACTCCTGCCAGCCGGCGCGGCGTGGCGGAACCGGCGTCGAGCGCCCACAGGGCCTTTCCCGCCAGAATCAGCAGGCCGCCTTCGGCGCGCAGTGAAATAGCCCCCAGGTAGCCCTCGATTTCGACCGGTATGACCACATCCTCGGCGGCGGTGGGATCATAGCTGTGAATCGCGCCGGCAATGCAGTCGATCCAGTAAAGCCGGTTATCGGCCGCGCTCCATACCGGGGTTTCCCCCAGCGCGGCTTTGGCATTGACCACGCAGCGAGCGATTGGCATGTGATTCTCCCATTTGAAGGACAACGAAAATTTAATCTCCCAATTCCGGGGGACAGTATACTTATTTCGGTTCAAAATCCGACGTTTGAAAACGAGCGTAAACGTGGGCTTTCACCTGATTTATCGGGTTCCGGCGTCAGGGCAAAAACCCGTCCCTGTCATCGAGTTTGCGTGGCAGGTATTCATCGATGACGTAGTTGAGTCCCCACTTTGCCAGGGCCTGCTGTTCGGCGCGTACGCCCATCTCGAGCAGCTGTTTGATGGCGGCAAGCCACTGCGGGTGGGCGCTGAAAAACGGATCGTTGTTGATGGCGTCGGTGGCGCGCTTGATATCGGTTTTGGTCAGCGGATGGGTCGCATCGGCCAGGCCGTAGTCGATGATGTCCTGCGGTGTTACGCCGAGAAACTGTGCCCGCGGGACACAAAAGAAGCGGTTGATGTGCGCCGCGTTGCCGGAACCGGCCTTCAGGGTGCGGTAGATATTGGCGAAGCCATAGGGGTCGCAATCCACGAAACAATACACCGGAATATCGACCTCGTCCGAGAGTCGCCGGATAAAGCGGCGCGTGGCGCGTGTCGGCACACCGCCCATCTCCACCAGGATGCAATTGGCCTTTTTCCAGAAGCGGTGGTTGTTCAGGCGCTGAAACATACCGCCGGTTTCGATCGCCAGGATAAAATCCGCGTCGGTCCTGAACCGGAGGCGTTCCACCGAGCGCGGCACGCTATAGGCGCCGCTGCCGAGCCTGGCGCAGTCGATCTCGATGGCCTCGCCGGTTTCAGGGTCGGTATCCATGACGGTCAAGGGACCGGCCACCGAGCCGCCGTGGGATTCCGGGTAGAAGCGTAACTGTTCCCGCGAGAGCCCATGCATCGAAGCCAACGCTTCGATGTCGTCCATGATGGCATCGGACTCGGCCTGTTCGTCGAAGCGGCAGTCTCCCCAGTTCTTGCTGATGTAGTAGGCCTCGCGCTTGGTGGCGAAGTCATCGCTCTCGACCATCTGCCGCGAGGCCGCCATCAAGCGCAGGGTTTGGGCAAACGAGCGCACGGTGTTGACCGTGAGCGTGCGCTTCTTTGTGGCATCGCCGAGCTCGAGATAACCTTTGGCGACCTCATAGTTGACGTTCGCCAGGCTGCGCACTGGCAGCTCGATATCGGGCAGTTCGCCGCGTTCGATGCTGTCCCGAATGGATCCCGCCGTATCGTTGATCAGCTCGATCGTTTTACGGTCGAGCGCCTGTTGCGAACGGGTGCTCTTGTCTGTGTCGGTGCGGGTGTCTGTCATTTGATTTTCCGGGTTTTGTGCAGTGCGTCGTCGAGTTTGCCGACGGCCTGATCGCGTTGCGCGTCGCTCAAGCGAAGAATATCTTGCAGCGCGATGCCGACGTGGGGCAGGTACTTTTCGATATGGGTGCGTTTTTCATATTCGTTTTGCAAACGTGCCTCAAGGCGCAGGTGTTCCGCCAGGCGGCGTGCGCATGCCTGCAAACCCAGCTTCAACTCTTTGATGATCTCCGGGTATTGTGCGATCGCTTCCTTGGCCTCGGAGGTAAACGGCACCCAGACCGATGCCAGGTGCACCAGGATCACCATCGGCGCGATCGGCAGGGCGCCCCTGGGTTGCTTCAGGCCGTAATTGCGCCAGTTGGTCTGCTGCACGGCATGCGTGATGGCGCAGCCGCCCTGCTCGTAAAGCAACGGCACGCGATTGGCGAAACGCAGCAAATGCGCCGGCTCGTCGGCATGCAGGCGCAACGCCTCGGTGGTATCGCGCTTGTGCTGCACGACCTTGTTGATGTGGCCGGTTTTGTCCAGCGCGAGATTCGCGCCGCCCCGATGGCCCCAGGCAATACCGACTTCGATCTGGAACGGGTTGCCGCGGTAGACCGCCGGCGGTCGTGTCTTGACGATATAGAAATCCGCGTCGATTTCCTTTTTCATGCCATCGAGTAGCCGCTGCTCGCCAATGGGGACGACGCAGTCCGTGCGTGGCGCAGATACCGGTACTTTTTTGATCGCGCGATAAAGCGCATTCGCCTGCGCGTGGGCGATGCGTTTCGGTAACGAACGTTCGCTAAGCTTGCGCCCGGCGGTCTCGACGATCTTGCGTGCGGTCTTCGGGCCGACACGGGAGAATTCGTTTTGCAGAAACTGCATCAGGTGGCGGCTGCGGGTCGAATTCAGCATCTGGATCAGCCGACCCAGTTCCACGCCGCGCGGATGCGGCTTGATCTCCACCGGCGGGGGCGGCAACTCCCTGCTGCTGCGCCGGTAGGTGATGACCTCATTATGCGGGCCCTCGAAATGAAAGCTGGCGTGGGGATTGGCGATGGCGGTTTGCTTGAGATACATGTCGACGGAATGCGTGCCTTTCTGGTAACGTCCCTCCATCTCGGCCTCGATCCAGGTGCCGTGCGGCCGA
>CAMYML010000144.1 GCA_947259305.1 uncultured Gammaproteobacteria bacterium
CAAACACGCCTTCGACGCTGGTCGCGGTGGCGTTACCGTCGAGGCCGCTATGTACCCTGATGTAGCCGTTTTTCATTTCCAGCTGGCCGTCGAAAATGCTGGTGTTGGGCTTGTGTCCGATGGCGATGAAGATGCCGGCGAGATCGAGTTGTTTGGTGCTGTCGTCCTGCACGTTGCGGATACGCAGCCCGGTTACGCCGGAGTCGTCACCCAGCGCCTCGTCGAAAACGCTGTTCCATTCGATTTTAACGTTACCGTTCTTTTGCTTTTCGAATAACTGGTCCTGCATGATTTTTTCCGAGCGCAGCTTGTCGCGGCGGTGCACCAGGGTAACCTCCGAGGCGATGTTCGACAGGTATAAAGCTTCCTCGACCGCGGTATTGCCACCGCCGATGACCGCGACCTTTTGTCCGCGGAAAAAGAAGCCGTCGCAGGTGGCGCAGGCCGATATGCCCTTGCCATGGAATGCTTCCTCGGACGGTTCGCCGAGGTACATCGCGCTGGCGCCGGTAGCGATGATCAGGGCATCGCAAGTGTACTCACCGCTGTCACCGACCAGGCGTTTGGGCGTTTCATTGAGGAACACGGTATTGACGTGATCGAAAATGATTTCGGTTTCGAAACGCTCCGCATGTTTTTGCATACGCATCATCAAATCCGGACCGGTCAGGCCTTCGACATCGCCGGGCCAGTTATCGACATCGGTAGTGGTCATCAACTGGCCTCCGGCCTCGATCCCGGTAATCACCGTTGGCTTCAGGTTGGCGCGCGCGGCATAAACCGCGGCCGAATATCCGGCCGGGCCGGAGCCGAGAATAATGACTCGGCTGTGTTTGGGTTCGGACATGTGAACTCTCTGCAAAAGGGGCTTAAAAAAAGACGCCAATCTTAAAGCTAAAAAAGATTCTTGACTATATGGCTATCGGACTAGATTTTTCAATGGGATTAATTCTGGTTCCCTCACGAGATGATCATGTAAAATAGCCGGCTTTAATCAGGGCATTTATCTTAGTGGCGCAGGCTAAACCAACATCACGTACGGACCAGCACGAAAGAAAGCTGATGTTTGCCGGGCAGGTCAATCAGCGCCTGCGCGAGGCGGGCATGCTGATTTCGTTCGCGCTCGCCGGTTACTTCCTGGTGGCGATGTTCAGCTACGACGCGTTCGATCCTTCCTGGTCGCACAGCGGCAGCAACAGTGAAATCGCTAACTTCGGCGGCACCGCCGGCGCCTGGATGGCGGACCTGTTGTTTTACCTGTTCGGCTTCCTCGCCTTCCTGTTGCCAATCATGCTCATTCACAACGGCATGATCCTGGTGAAAACCCGTGATTTGAGTGACGAAGACCGCTACCAGATGCTGGTTATTCGCTGGAGCGGTTTCGTGCTGACGCTGATTTCGGGTTGTGCGCTTTCGAGCCTGCACTTTTCGGTCGAAAGCGGCACCATGCCGCTCGACGCTGGCGGCATTCTGGGTCAGATCGCCGGTAATTACTTTTCCCAGGGCCTCGGCTTCGTCGGTGCAACCGTGATGCACCTGGCGCTGTTTCTGGCCGGGCTGACCCTGTTTACCGGCCTGTCCTGGCTGGCGCTGGTCGACAATACCGGCAAATATACATTGCTGCTGCTCGAGCGCTTACTCGACCGCTATTACCTGATGCGCGACAAGGTCGAGGGCAATCGCAATCGCAGTGAGCGCGAGCAGATTTTCCAGGTCCAGCAAAAGAAACAGGAAAAACGCAAGCCGGTCAAAATCGAGCCGGTGGTCGAGCAACTCGAACCGAGCCTGCGCGTGGAAAAGGAAAAACAGATTCCGTTGTTCAAATCCAACGGCAAGGGCAGGGGGACGATCCCGCCGCTGGCGCTGCTCGACAAGCCCAAACCCAGGGTCGCCGGCTACAGCAAGGCGGCGCTGGAAGCCATGTCGCAGCAGCTCGAATTGAAACTGCTCGATTTCGGTATAGAGATCGAGGTCCAATCGGTGCATCCGGGGCCGGTCATCACGCGCTTTGAGATTTTGCCGGCGCCGGGGGTCAAGGTCAGCCAGATTTCCAACCTGTCGAAGGACCTGGCGCGCTCGCTGTCGGTCATCGGCGTGCGCGTGGTTGAAATCATTCCCGGCAAATCGGTTATGGGTCTCGAGATCCCGAATGAAAACCGCGAGCTGGTAGCCCTGAGCGAAATTGTGCAATCCAGGGCGTTCGACCAGGCTGTCTCGCCGTTAACCCTGGCGCTGGGCAAGGACATCAGCGGCGAGGCGATGGTGGCCGACCTGGCCAAGATGCCGCACCTGCTGGTCGCCGGCACCACCGGCTCGGGTAAATCGGTGGCGCTCAACGCCATGCTGTTGAGTATCCTGTTCAAGGCGACGCCGCAGGATGTGCGCATGATCCTGATCGACCCGAAGATGCTGGAGCTCAACATCTACGAGGGTATTCCGCACCTGATCGCGCCGGTGGTCACCGATATGAAAGATGCCGCCAATGCGCTGCGCTGGTGCGTGGCCGAAATGGAGCGCCGCTATCGACTGATGGCCGCGCTCGGAGTGCGCAATATTTCCGGCTATAACCGCAAGATCAAGGATGCGATTGCCGCCGGCCAGCCGATCACGGACCCCCTGTTCGATCAGAAGGAGCTGTTACTGAACCCCGATGCGGCACCCGCGGACCTTGAAACCCTGCCTTACATCGTGGTCGTGGTCGACGAATTTGCCGACATGATCATGGTCGTCGGTAAAAAGGTCGAGGAATTGATCGCGCGCCTGGCGCAAAAAGCGCGCGCTTCGGGCATCCATCTGCTGCTCGCCACCCAGCGGCCGTCGGTGGATGTTATTACCGGGTTGATCAAGTCCAACATCCCGACGCGGATTGCCTTCCAGGTTTCTTCCAAGATCGATTCGCGCACCATTCTGGATCAAATGGGAGCCGAAACCCTGCTCGGTCACGGCGACATGCTTTATCTGCCACCGGGTACCAGCGTGCCGGAAAGGGTGCATGGCGCCTTTGTCGACGATCACGAAGTGCACGCGGTTATCAATGAAATCAAGAAATCCGGGGAACCAGATTACATTCCCAATGTCCTTGAAGAGTCGAGCGCGGCGGTATTGCCTGGAGAAGGACCGCGTGATTCCAACGGCGACGAAGCCGATCCGCTGTATGATGAAGCGGTTGCGGTCGTCACCGAAACGCGCAAGGCGTCGATTTCCTACGTGCAGCGGCGCCTCAAGATCGGTTATAACCGCGCCGCGCGCATGATCGAGGAAATGGAGGCCTCCGGCGTGGTCTCGATGGTGCAGTCAAACGGGAGCAGGGAGGTGTTGGCACCCCCACCTCCACCGACGGATTGAACATGAAATACCTGATTTTAGTTTTGGCATTGATCGCGAACCCGGTGTTCGCCGATGAGGCGGCAAAGCGGCTCGAGGCCGCACTCAAAAATATGGATAACCTGAGCGCCGAGTTCAAGCAAACCCTGCGCGACGAAGACAAGAAAATCGTGCAGCAAAGCCGCGGTACGCTGGCAATGCAACGCCCGGGAAAGTTTGCCTGGATTTATACCGAGCCGTTCGAGCAGCGCATCGTGGCCGACGGTAGCGAGCTGTGGATCTACGATGTCGAACTCGAGCAGGTCACGGTAAAGCCGATGGATGAAGGACTGTCCAATGCCCCGATCATGATTCTGATGAAGCAGTCGGACGTCAGCCAGCAGTTCCGGATATCCGAAGTCGGGCAGCGCAAGTTTCTTTACTGGATCGAACTCAAGCCGAATGCCGCCGACCTGGAATACAGCGCGATCTATATTGGTCTCGAAGACGACAGCGTGCGCGCGATGGAGCTGCAGGATCAATTTGGCCAGAGCACGCAAATCGTGTTCGAAAACCTGCGAGTCGGGGTGGTGCACAATCCGGCCACCTTCAAGTTCGTGCCGCCGCCCGGAGTAGACGTCTACGGTGTCGGCGGCTAAAAAAGCAGCAGCAACTTGTCTTTTTACGCCATGGCGGCGTTCGTCTCGTGCTCAATCGATCGCGTATTAGGCATACGCTCACGATTTGCGCGCGAGACGGCCTTGCCATGGCGCAAAAATCCTGCGTTGCAGCTACTTTTTGCCAATCTGTGGGACTGACGTGAACGATCTGTTTGTAGCGGAAAAGGAGTTCAGCCCGCTGGCGGATCGCATGCGCCCGCGCAAGCTCGACCAGGTTTTCGGCCAGGCGCATTTGCTCGGGCCAGGCAAACCGCTGCGCCAGGCGATCGAAGCCGGCAAGCTGCACTCGATGATTTTCTGGGGGCCACCCGGCACCGGCAAAACCACGGTTGCGCGCCTCATCGCCGAGTATTCCGAGGCCCGTTTCATCACGCTTTCCGCGGTCCTGGCCGGCGTCAAGGACATCCGCGAGGCGATCGAGCAGGCGCGCCAGTTCCAGGGACCCACGGTACTGTTCATCGACGAGGTGCATCGTTTCAACAAGGCGCAGCAGGATGCCTTCCTGCCGCATATCGAAGACGGCACGATCCTGTTTGTCGGCGCCACTACCGAAAATCCCTCGTTCGAACTCAACAATGCGCTGTTATCGCGTACGCGCAGCTATGTGCTGAAACCGATATCGCCTGAGGCAATTGAAGAGGTTGTGCGACGAGCACTAAGTGACAGTGAACAAGGTATCGGCAAACTCGGCCTCAGTATCGACCCGGCAGCGCTCGAAATCCTGGCCCAGGCCGCCGACGGCGACGCGCGCCGCGCACTGACCTATCTCGAGATTATCAGTGACCTGGTCGAGGGGCAGGTTATCGACGCCGGCCTGGTCGCGGAGATCGCGCAGCAGGGCCCGCGGCGCTTCGACAAGGGTGGTGACGTGTTTTACGAACAGATATCTGCGCTGCACAAGTCGGTGCGCGGCTCCGACCCGGACGCCGCGCTGTACTGGTTTTGCCGCATGATCGATGGCGGTTGCGATCCGGTATACATCGCGCGCCGCGTGGTGCGCATGGCGGTGGAAGATATCGGCATCGCCGACCCGCGCGGCCTGGAGCTGTGCCTCAACGGCTGGCAAACCTTTGAACGGCTCGGCAGCCCCGAAGGCGAACTCGCGCTTGCGCAGGGTATCGTCTACCTTGCCTGTGCGGCCAAGAGCAACGCGATTTACAAGGCCTACGGCCAGGCCATGGACGATGCGCGCAATTCCGGCAGCCTCGAAGTGCCGATGCATTTGCGCAATGCGCCGACCCGTTTCATGGAGGAACAGGGTTACGGCGACGGTTATCGCTATGCCCACGACGAGGCCGATGGCTTTGCCGCCGGCGAAAGCTACCTGCCCGAAGCACTCGCGGGACGGCAGTATTACCACCCGGTGGATCGGGGCCTCGAAATTAAAATCGCGGAGAAGCTCGCCCGCCTGCGCAATCGTAATCGGGAAGCAAAATGATCAATCGTCCTTACGCCGAATCGGCAGAACAGAACAAATTTGTCATTTTCGACGCAATCAAATCCTACCTCCAGGGAGATGTGCTCGAAATTGGCAGCGGCAGCGGGCAACACGCGGTGTATTTCGCCTCGCAGATGCCGCAGATAAGCTGGCAGACTTCCGAGCTCGCGGCCAACCTGTCTGGAATCGAGGCCTGGATCGAGGATTCGGGGCTCGGCAACCTGCTGGCGCCGATCGAGCTCGACGTGCAGGGCGCCTGGCCCGTTCATCTTTTCGACCTGGTTTATTCCGCCAATTGTTTCCACATCATGGGAAAAGACGCGGTTGCCCGCTGTATCGAGGGTATTGGTGATTGCCTGAAGCCGGGCGGCGTGTTTGCGCTCTACGGTCCGTTTAATTATGCCGGCGCCTATACCTCGGAGAGTAACGCGCGTTTCGATCAAATGCTGCGAGCGCGCGATCCGGCGAGCGGCATCAAGGATTTCGAATGGATCGAGGAACTCGCCAACGGGGCGCAACTGCAACTGCTCGAAGATGTTGCCATGCCGGCAAACAATCGCATCCTGATCTGGCAAAAACGAACTTTATAGCGCATAGTTAGACTAATCTTTCGACCTTTAACCACCGATTTAATGATGAATAAACTTTTCCCACGGGCGCTGGTCGCCAGTTTTATCCTGCTGATGTCGTTCTCCATGCTCGAAGCAGCCGAAGATTCAGCCGAAGACATGACGCGTCTCCTCAAGCTGCGTCTCGGCACCGAGCAGGTGGAGCCGCCGACCGAAACCGGTGTCGAAGGCGTCTTCCAGACCCGTTTCGGCAATAAGTTTGCCTACCTTATCGAGGGCGGGCGTTATGTTTTTATCGGCGATATGGTCGATCTCAAAACTGCGCGCAACCTCACCGAATTGAGCCGCCGTGACCTGGTGGTCGCCGAACTGGCCAGTTTTAGCGAGGACAAAAGGATCGTTTTCCCGGCCGCCGACGAGGAACTGGCGGTGTTGAGCGTTTTTACCGATACCAGTTGCGGTTACTGCCAGAAACTGCATAAAGAAGTGAATTTTCTGCAGGAAGCCGGAATTTCGGTCCACTATATTCCTTATCCTCGCGGCGGCAACCGGGGACCGGGGTATGCGGATCTGAAAAAGGTCTGGTGTGCCGATGACCAGCTCAAGGCGATGAGCATCGCCAAGGGTTCCGAAATGGGCTCGCTGGCTTCGTTGGAAGACTGCGAATCCGCCCAGCTCGTCGACGACGGCTATGTGCTCGGCAATCGTATCGGTGTCACCGGCACCCCGGCGCTGTACTCCAGTAATGGCAGCAAGTTCAATGGTTACGTGCCCTACCAGCAATTGATCCCGCAATTGTTAAATCAGTAGCTTTTTCAATAAAGCCCATAGAAAATCGTTCTGCTTAACGCCGGGCTGATGTTTTGTGCGCGTCGAGTTATTCTACTGTGGTAGTATTCCTGACCAATAAAAACAGAGTTTACGCTTGAATGTCAGAACAGGAACCGTCAAATAAACCCAGGGATACCGACCAGGACGAGGCTCAGGTATCCCGGCAGGATCAGCCGCCGAAAGAGTATGGTGGGCCGAAAGGCAAGGAACCGACTCGCTACGGCGACTGGGAAAAAAATGGACGCTGCATCGACTTTTAACGTGTTGCCGATCCGCTTGAACTGCAACTCATAACCAGGTAGCCATCGATGTCTAATAGCAAACATCCTACGTCGCCGCATATGCAAATTTATCGTTTGCCGTTGACTGCGTTGCTGTCGATCACGCATCGTATCACCGGCGTCATTCTGGCACTGGGTTGTATCGTCCTGGTCTGGATACTGGCCGCGGCCGCGAATAGCGCCGTTTATTACCAGGCTATGGTGCCACATCTGCAAAGTTGGTATGGCCAGGTCTTCCTGCTCGGGTTCATTTTCTCGCTTTACCTGCATTTCTGTAACGGCGTCAGACATTTGTTCTGGGACGTGGGCTACGGCTTCGAACTCGAAACGGTGGACCTCACCGCCAAGCTCGCTATCGCCGTGGCCATCATTATGACCGTGGCGACCTGGGCGGTTGCCGGGATAGGGTAGGATTATGACAGATTTGAGATCGCCATTGTCCAGGGTCAAGGGCCTCGGTTCGGCCAAAGAGGGCACCGACCATTTCTGGCACCAGCGATTGACGTCACTACTGTTGATCCCGCTAGTACTGTGGCTGGGGTTCAGCCTGGCGGCGATGCCGGTCGATCACGCCACGCTGGTCGCATGGATCCGGCAACCGTTCGTCACGGTGGCGCTGGTGCTGCTGATCATTGCCGTCTTTTACCATGCGCAACTGGGTTTGCAGGTGGTGATCGAAGACTATGTAGGCTCGCACTCGCGGCGCACGGTAATCCTGCTGCTGTCGAATTTCCTGTGTTTGTTACTGGGTATCGTCGGCGTGGTATCGGTACTAAAGATTTCTTTCGGAGCTTAGCCTGCATATTACGCGAAGGCGGTAAAGTATGAGAATATTCCTTCTTAAAAACAGAGAGATATTAGAAAGCTTGGCAACTAAAGAAAAGAACAATTTTTCCCTGGGCTTCGTTCCCTTCACGCAATTTGCAGGCTAATCGATGGCAAATGACTACAAGTTAATCGATCACGCTTACGACGTCGTCATCGTCGGTGCCGGCGGTGCCGGCCTGCGCGCAACCCTCGGCATGGCCGCGGCAGGGCTGTCGACTGCCTGTATCACCAAGGTGTTTCCCACCCGCAGCCACACGGTGGCGGCGCAGGGCGGCATGAGCGCTTCGCTCGGCAACATGGGCCCGGATACCTGGCAATGGCACATGTACGACACCATCAAGGGTTCCGACTGGCTCGGCGACCAGGATGCGATCGAATACATGTGTCGTGAGGCGGTGCCCGCGGTAATCGAACTGGAGCACTACGGCGTGCCGTTTTCGCGCACCGAGGAAGGCAAAATCTACCAGCGTCCCTTCGGCGGCATGACGACCAATTTCGGTGAGGGCACCGCGCAACGCACCTGCGCCGCGGCGGACCGCACCGGGCACGCAATTCTGCACACGCTTTACCAGCAATCGCTCAAGCATAAGGCCGAGTTTTTCATCGAATATTTCGCCATCGACCTGATCATGGTTGACGGTGTTTGCCGCGGCGTCGTGGCGCTCGATCTGGCGACGGGAGAATTGCACCGTTTCCGAGCGCATACCGTGGTGTTGGCCACTGGCGGCTGCGGCCGCGCTTATTTTTCCGCGACCTCGGCGCATACCTGCACCGGTGATGGTGGCGGCATGGTGGCGCGCGCCGGCTTGCCGTTGCAGGACATGGAATTCGTGCAGTTTCATCCGACCGGTATTTACGGCGCCGGGGTCCTGATCACCGTATTGATCACCGAAGGCGTGCGCGGCGAAGGTGGATACCTGACCAACTCCGACGGCGAGCGTTTCATGGAGCGTTACGCGCCCAACGCCAAGGACCTGGCCTCGCGCGATGTCGTCAGCCGCTCGATGACGGTAGAAATCAACGAGGGCCGCGGGGTCGGCCCGAACAAGGATCATATCCATCTGCATCTCGAACACCTCGGCGCCGAAGTCATCGATGAACGCCTGCCGGGTATATCGGAATCGGCCGAAATTTTCGCCGGCGTCGATGTCACCAGGGAGCCGATCCCGGTATTGCCGACCGTGCATTACAACATGGGCGGTATCCCGACCAACTACCAGGGCGAAGTGGTCACGCTCAAGGACGGTGATCCGGATTCGGTAGTGCCGGGCCTGATGTCGATCGGCGAGGCCGCCTGCGTGTCGGTACATGGCGCCAATCGACTCGGTTCCAACTCGTTGCTCGATATTGTCGTGTTTGGCCGCGCGGCGGCTCTGCGCGCCGCCGAAATCATCGAACCAGGGATGCCGCATAAACCGCTGGCCGTCGATGCCTGCGACGGCATCATCGAGCACCTCGATCGGATTCGCAATGCCTCGGGCTCGACCGGCACCGCGCAGATCAGAAACGAAATGCAGCGCGACATGCAGAAACACGCTGCGGTCTTCCGTACCGGTGATTCGATGCAGGAAGGGGTCGAAAAAATGGACCGGATTTTTGCCAGTTTCGATGATGTGGGTTTGTCCGATCGCGGCCTGATCTGGAATACCGACCTGGTCGAAACCCTGGAACTGGAAAACCTGTTGCTGCAGGCGCAAACGACGATTCAGAGCGCGTTAAACCGTACCGAGAGCCGCGGTGGGCATGCGCGCGAGGATTATCCCGAGCGCGACGATGAAAACTGGATGAAACATACCCTGTCCTGGGTCGACAGCCAGGGCAGGGTCAGTTTCGATTATCGCCCGGTACATATGTACACGCTGAGCGATGAATGCGAAGTTGTCCCGCCGAAAAAGCGCGTTTACTAGCGCTCTTTTTGCACCTATCGTGAGGAATTAAGCAAGATGGCCGAATTCACCTTACCCGCCAACTCCGTTGTCAAACAGGGCAAACTGCTCGAGGCGCCCGAGGGCTCGACCAACATCAGACGTTTCATCGTATACCGCTATGATCCGGATAGCGGTGAAAATCCGCGCACCGATACCTACGAGGTCGATCTGGATAGCTGCGGGCCAATGGTGCTGGACGCGTTGCTCAAGATTAAAGACCAGATGGATTCGACGCTGTCGTTGCGCCGCTCCTGCCGCGAAGGTATCTGCGGCTCCTGCTCGATGAACATCGACGGCGCCAACACGCTGGCCTGCACGCAGTCGATTGCGGCGATCAAGGGCGACGTCAGGGTTTACCCTTTGCCGCATCAACCCGTGATCAAGGACCTGGTGTCGGATCTGACCAATTTTTACGCGCAGTACGCTTCGATCGAGCCCTGGATGAAGACTGACACGGCGACACCGCCTGACCGCGAACGCCTGCAGTCGCGCGAAGACCGCGAAAAACTCGACGGACTCTACGAGTGCATACTCTGCGCCTGTTGCTCGACCAGTTGCCCGAGCTACTGGTGGAACAGTGAACGCTACCTGGGCCCCGCCGCGCTGCTCAACGCCTATCGCTGGATAGTCGACAGTCGCGACGAAGCCACCGGCGAACGTCTCGACGAGCTCGAAGATCCGTTCAAGCTGTATCGCTGCCATACCATCATGAATTGTACCAAGGTGTGCCCGAAGGGGCTGAACCCGGCGAAAGCAATCGCGGAGACCAAGAAACTGCTGGTGCAGCGCAAGATGTAATTGAATATGTCAGAGCTATCCCGCCTGCGCTGGTTGTGCCGTCGAGGCATGAAGGAACTGGACATTGTCATGCGCGGGTATCTCGAGCGGTATTACATGTCGGCCACGTCTGAAGAGCAGGCGCTGTTCAGGGCTTTACTGGATATGCCGGATCCGGAATTGTACGCTTTGCTGCTGGGACGCAGCACAATAGATAATCCCGAACTCGAACATTTTGTGAGATACTTGCGCGCCATGTCGAGGTCTGGTTAACAGGGACAGTTTGTTTGCGGCAACAATTCGAAATTCATCCTTCTCAGGTGCAACTTCGGCTTATGCTGGGTGGCTATGCTTTGATCGCTGTGGCGATCGGTAGTTATGTCGAACCGGTGGCGCTGGCGGTAACCGGCATGGCCCTGGTCGGGTTGCTCGCTTTGCACGAGGCGCGACAGCGACTGCGACAGGGAATAATGCAGCTGAAGTTCAATTTGTCAGCCTGCTCGATCGAGCTCGAACAGCGTGGGCAACCATATTTTTACGGTAAATACAAGGTTTACGCCACCCGTTGGTTTGCTATTCTTAAGCTTATTGATAAACAAAAAACCAGGACGCTGATTTTGAATCCTGATCGTTGCAATTCGATCCAGTCATACCGCCAACTGCGCTACGCGCTGCAACAAATGGAACAAGCCGATGCTGCTTGATCTTGCGCCAGTTCGTAAGGGACGCTCGGCCAACGCGCGCAGTTTTGCGGGTTTGATGGAGTTGTACGAACATAACTACATGCGTTTACGCAACATCGCCCCGGATTTAAACGTCGCCGACGAAATGATTTCCTCGGTGCCGGAGCACCAGGATCTGTTTCTGTCGATCACCGAGCGTTGCAGGTACACCACGATGCTGCGCATGACCTACCAGTTCGAAGAGGAAGGGCAACTTTTGTTTGAGCCCGACCTGCACCTGAAGGTCTACCATGATGCGCGCGTGGTCGAAGTGCAGCAGTTTCATTCGCGTACCCGCGGCCCGCTGTACATCGCCAGCATGATCGAGCAAAAGTGGTTGATGAATCGATTTTTATACAAATGGCTGGGTTACTGTCTGCACCAGGGGCATTATTTTCATCCGATGCGGCATTTAAAGGCTAGTAATAATTAACGTTAAGTTTAATTTATAAATGCATGATTTATATATAATTAATTGTCTTAATATTTTCATAGAATAATTTCTGTTACTGCCATATCAAATACATCTTGACCTGACTCCGGTCATCGATATAATTCCTGACTAAATTAGTCAGGAATTACGAGTTTCTCATGCGTTTATCTACCAAGGGCCGTTATGCCGTGACTGCGATGATGGATATAGCCTTACACCAGAGAGTCGGTCCGGTGACCCTGGCCGATATCTCGCAATGCCAGGGTATTTCGCTGTCTTACCTCGAACAACTGTTCGCCAAACGGCGCAAGAGTGGTCTGGTCGAGGGCGTGCGCGGCCCCGGCGGCGGTTATCGACTGGCGCGACCCGCGGATCAGATTTCGGTTGCCGATATCATCCAGTCGGTGGACGAAAAGCTCGATATGACCAAATGCGGTGGCAAGGGTAATTGTTCTCGGGGCGAGAAGTGCCTGACGCATCAGCTCTGGTTCGAGCTTTCCTGCAACCTGTATCGATTTTTAAGCGGTATCAAGCTTGATCAATACGTGAACCGCCCAGATATTAGTGAGCTAGTAAAGAAACAGGACATCCAGTACGGCCGATTTCTCAATCGTCCGCAAGCGATTGCCTAGAAGGAGAACATTGAAGTGAGTGATATCAAACTACCGATTTACCTCGATTACAGCGCGACCACGCCGATCGACAAGCGCGTCGCCGACAAGATGGCGCACTTTCTGACGATCGATGGCAATTTTGGTAACCCTGCATCGCGCAGCCACGAGTTTGGCTGGACTGCGGAAGAAGCCGTGGACGAAGCGCGCCAGCATGTAGCCGACCTGATCAATGCCGATCCGCGTGAAATCGTCTGGACCAGTGGTGCGACCGAGTCGGATAACCTCGCGATCAAGGGTGCGGCGCACTTCTATCGTAAGAAGGGCAATCACATTATTACCCTGAAGACCGAGCACAAAGCGGTGCTGGATACCTGCCGTCAGCTCGAACGCGAGGGTTTCGAAGTCACCTACATGGATCCGCAAGAAAACGGCCTGCTCGATCTCGCAAAACTGAAGGCGGCGATCACCGAGCAAACCATCCTGATCTCGGTGATGCACGTCAACAATGAAATTGGCGTGATCCAGGATATCGAGGCGATTGGCGAAATCGCGCGTGAAAACAGGATTATTTTTCACGTCGACGCGGCGCAGTCGACCGGCAAGGTTGATATCGACCTGGAAAAACTGAAGGTCGACCTGATGTCTTTCTGCGCGCACAAGACCTATGGCCCCAAGGGCATCGGTGCGCTCTACGTGCGCCGTAAGCCGCGGGTGAGACTTGAAGCGCAGATGCACGGCGGTGGCCACGAACGCGGCATGCGTTCGGGCACGTTGGCGACACACCAGATTGTCGGCATGGGTGAGGCTTTCCGCATCGCCAAAGAGGATATGGCGACCGAAAACGAACGCATTCGTATGCTGCGCGACCGACTCTACGACGGCCTGAAAGACATGGAAGAAGTTTATGTCAACGGTGACCTCGAACATCGAATTGCCGGTAATCTGAACATCAGCTTTAACTTTGTCGAGGGCGAATCGTTAATTATGGCGCTGCGCGACCTGGCGGTGTCTTCGGGTTCGGCCTGTACCTCGGCCAGCCTCGAGCCTTCATATGTGCTGCGCGCTCTGGGGCGCAACGATGAACTCGCGCACAGCTCGATTCGCTTTACCATCGGGCGCTTCACCACGCTCGAAGAAATCGATTACACGATCGAACTGGTGCGCGCCGCGGTCGAAAAATTACGTGATCTGTCTCCGCTCTGGGATATGTACAAGGACGGGATAGATCTGAATTCTGTTGAATGGGTGGCGCATTAGGCGCTGCATATAGAGGTGTAACAAATGGCATATAGCGAAAAAGTACTCGATCATTACGAAAATCCGCGCAACGTTGGCGTTATCGAAGATGATCAATCGGTTGGTACCGGCATGGTCGGCGCGCCGGCCTGTGGCGACGTCATGAAACTGCAGATCAAGGTTGGCGCCGACGGCATCATCCAGGATGCCAAGTTCAAGACTTATGGTTGCGGTTCGGCGATTGCTTCGAGCTCGCTGGTGACCGAATGGGTCAAGGGCAAGAGCCTCGAAGAAGCGGCGGAAATCAAGAATACCCATATTGCCCAGGAGCTTGCGTTGCCGCCGGTCAAGATCCACTGCTCGGTACTGGCCGAGGACGCGATCGCCGCTGCCATCGACAACTATCGTGAAAAGAACCAGTAAGGAACATTGAGTCCTGGAGAAAGCCCGCGCACGCGGGCTTTTTTTATCTCCCATTGTGAAGATTCAGTAATCCTTTCGGTCAGCCTATAATTCGCGCTGAGCACTGGACTGGAAACACATGAATTTTCTGCCTGTTTTTTACAATATTACCGATAAACCCTGTCTCGTCGTCGGTGGTGGCGCAATCGCCGCGCGCAAGGCCGAACTTTGGCTCAGGGCTGGGGGCAGGGTTCATCTGGT
>CAMYML010000145.1 GCA_947259305.1 uncultured Gammaproteobacteria bacterium
GATTCGATTCCCGGGCCATTATATAGATTACGCTCAATTCAGTGCGGAATTGGACAACCCTCCGGAGACTAAGCAAAAATGGTGCCGGCACGAGCAGCCGAACCCCGGGCCTACTGATTACAAGCTAGATGACCATCCCTTGCATTCGTCGGCACAAACCCCTGGCGGCGACAGATCCAGCGGCAAGGCTGACGCTTTTGCTGGACGGCGTCCGGCGCGTTTACAAGGAGCAGGAGGGTTTATCGTCGCGATGAAGACACCGACCGATAAACCCTGGAAAGGTAAGCCGCAGCATACAGGATATCTGCCGCAACAGATGATTTATATCGAACCTGTTACTCGCTTAAAAAGGACCAGCCCACATGAGTGTGGTCGATAAACAGGTATACTGTCCCCGCAACTAACAGCGAAGAGATCTTCTTTTTATGGCCCAACATAGTATCGATCTGGCACTCCAGGGGGGTGGCTCGCATGGCGCTTTCACCTGGGGCGTACTCGACCGTTTGCTGGAAGACAGCGACATACGGATCGGCGGTCTGAGCGGTACCAGCGCAGGCGCAATGAACGCGGTCGTGCTGGCCTCCGGCCTTGCGAATGGTGGCCGTAAAGGGGCACGTGAATCGCTAACCGCTTTCTGGAAATCGATCGGTCGCGCCGGTTCACGCAGCCTGCTGCGGCAGACGCCGTTGGACGCACTGTTCGAGCCGTGGATGCCTAACGGGTCGCCGATGGCCAAGTTTTTTGACGTCATGTCGCGGCTTGTCTCTCCCTACCAGCTCAATCCCTGGAATATAAACCCGCTGCGTAATTTACTGGAAAAGCACATCGATTTCGACGCGATACACAGTCTCGAAGAACCAAAACTGTTCATCAACGCGACCAACGTAAGTACCGGCCATAACCGGATTTTCCGGAATGCCGATATCGGCCTGGATGCCCTGCTGGCGTCAGCCTGCCTGCCGGTGCTGTTCCACGCCGTGGAGATCGAAAACGAAGCCTACTGGGACGGCGGTTACGTGGCCAACCCTGCCCTGCTGCCGCTGATTGCGGAAAGCGAGCCGCACGACCTGATACTGGTTCAGATAAATCCGTCGGAACGCCCAGGCATTCCGCGCACCGCACCCGACATCATCGATCGCATCAACGAAATCAGTTTCAACAGCAGTCTGAATCAGGAGTTACGCACGGTCGCCCTGATCAAGCGGCTGCTCAGGGAAGAGGAGGCTTCCGGCCACAGCTATAACGCCGCGCTGTTCGGAAAAATCGACGCCCTGTGTATTCATCGGATCGAGGCGCAGAAAGAGATGAGCCCGTTTGGCGCGTCCAGTAAACTCAATTCGGACTGGAGCTTCATGCGCCGGCTGCACGATATCGGTTACCGGACTGCCGATACCTGGCTGGTAAACAATCGATCGAGTCTCGGACGGCACTCCACCATCCAGCTACTGGACGACTACGCCGGCGGCCCGGAAGACGGTTTCGCAGAGACGACCGCTTGAGCATCGCCGGCATCGTACTGGCACTGGGACTGCTGATCTATCTCGCCTACCGCGGCATCAGCGTTCTGGTGCTGGCCCCGCTGGTGGCCGCGGTAGCCATTCTGTTCGAGGTTGGTTCACCCCTGCTGGCGAGCTACACCCAGATCTTCATGCCGGCGGCGGGCCGTTTCATCGCGCTCTATTTTCCTCTTTTCCTGCTGGGCGCAATCTTCGGGCGTTTCATGGAGGACTCCGGCGCCGCTGCCGCGATCTCGAATCGCTTCGTGGATTTGCTGGGTACGCGCAACGCGATACTGGCCATCGTGCTGGCCTGCGCCCTGCTCACCTATGGCGGCGTATCGTTGTTCGTCGTCGCTTTCGCCATCTATCCCATCACCAGCGCAATGTTTCGCGCTGCCAATCTCCCCAGGAGATTGATTCCGGCGACAATTGCCCTCGGCGCCTTCACCTTTACCATGACCGCGTTACCGGGAACGCCCGCGATACAGAACGCGATCCCTATGCCCTACTTCAACACGACCCCTTTCGCTGCACCCGGTTTGGGAATCATCGCCGGTCTGATCATGTTCGCTGTCGGTATCGGCTGGCTCGGTTACCGCTCACGTCAGGCTGCGCATGCCGGGGAAGGCTACGAGACACTTGCGCTCAAGATCGAACGCCCGCCCCTGCGCGAGTTGCGCGAGCACGCACAGGGGGAAGGCTTCGATATTATGGAGGTCGGTTCAACCGAACCGGCAAGCGATGCCGGGCAACCTCTGCCGTTCTGGCTGGCGGCCTCGCCTATCCTGGTCGTGGTGCTGGCCAACTACCTGCTGTCGAGCATTCTGTTTCCACGCCTGGATACAGCTTACCTGAGCCTGCCCGAGTTTGGCGCGACCTCTATCTCCTCGGTCAAAGGTATATGGGCGATAATCTGCGCCCTGTTGCTGGCCAACGTCTATCTGGTCATTGTCAGCAAGCGCCTGCGGGAAGGTTTCAAACGCAGTCTGGACGATGGCGCAAACGCATCCGTGATGCCAATATTCAACACCGCCTCTCTAGTGGGTTTCGGCGCGGTAATAGCGTCCCTGCCCGGCTTCGGCACTATCCGCGACACGGTCCTGGGAATAGCCCCCGACAATCCGCTGGTATCGCTGGCGGTGGCGGTCAACGTACTTGCCGGCATTACCGGATCCGCCTCGGGCGGCATGAGCATTGCGCTCCAGGCGTTGGGCGACACCTACCTCGCGCTCGGCCAGGCGGCAAATATCACTCCGGAACTGCTTCACCGCGTCACCTCTGTCGCAACTGGCGGTCTCGATGCCCTGCCCCACAACGGGGCCGTAATCACGCTCCTGTCTATCTGTAAGCTAACCCATCGCCACGCCTACCTGGACATCTTCATGGTCGCGGTAGCGGGACCGATCATCGCCCTGGTCGCGCTCATCGTACTCGGTACGCTGTTTGGGACCTTTTGACCCGGAAGTTGCGGCGACAGATTATTTTTTTACGAATTAAGTTAAATGTCACTTCGCATAAAGAATCCAAAGTCGCCAACAACCAACGCGCCGCGCTCTTCCAAGCCAGCCATGAACACGGCTAATCCATGCCAGGCATAGCGTTTAGACTTCCTATCCACAGCGTGCAGCCGGTACTCCTGTCTGGCGATATTGTTTGTGATCATGCATTACACTAGGCTGTCGATAAACGCTAAACAACGCATGGGTAACATGATTTCAACGCATCAGCGAGCGGAGTTTGAAACGCTATTTCCCTTCATCCGGCAAGCGGACGCAGATTTTATCGAAAAATTCTACGCCAGCTGCCGTTATGTCGAGCTGCCGTCGGGCGTCTCCATCTGCGACGAAGGGCAGCAATGCTCGCAGCTAACCCTTTTGCTGGACGGCGTCGGGCGCGTTTACAAGCTGTCACCGGCCGGGCGCGAAGTGACCCTGTACCGAATTCATGCAGGTGAGGCCTGCGTGTTGACTGCTTCATGCATCATGAACCAGGGCAGTTTTCCGGCAATGGCGGTTACCGAGACGCCGGTACGCGGGTTTACGGTCTCGCCTGACAAGGTCCGCAACTGGATTTGCCAGGAAGCCCAGTGGCAACGCTTTATCTTCGGCCTGCTGTCGAGCCGGCTTGCGAGTATCATTTCGGTGGTGGAAGAAGTTGCCTTCAAGCGTATCGATGTGAGGCTGGCGCAGAAGTTCGCGCTCAGCCTGGCGCGGGGCGAGACCAGCCTGCAGGTAACCCATGCCGAACTGGCGGCCGATGTTGGCAGCTCGCGAGAGGTCGTGAGCCGAATATTGAAAGATTTCGCGATGCGCGGGCTGATTGAAACCAGCCGCGGCCAAATCGAGTTGACCGACGCGGAAGCAATCGTGCATTTGTCGTCGCAATAAGGTAGCCAAACGGAAGCCTTGCGCCAGCCAGATCATGATTTTGGGTCCAGCGTGACATTGTCACCGACAGGAGCGCGGCAGGATCTTACACTGTCCGCATTTCAAACAGGAGCTATTATCATGCAAAAGAATGTTGGTACTATCGATCGCACAATTCGGGCCCTGGTGGGCGTAATACTGCTTGCCGTTTATTTTCTCGGTGCGCTGCAAGGCGTGCTCGGCATCGTGGCGCTGGTGGCAGGCATTGTTATGCTCGCGACCGCGGCGATGGGCTGGTGCCCGCCTTATTCGTTACTAGGCATCAACACCTGTAGCGTCAAGCGCAAGACCCAGGCTGTCTAGGCCCCTCCGGCGCGGCCGGGTAAAACGGCCGCGCTCGTTTTACCCACGGGCGTCCTGCCTCTAAACGGGGCGAGACGCCTGTACTTCCCACCGGCTATCCCCTCGACTGCATTGCCAGGCTCGCCGCCCAGGCACCCGCAGCCCGGGTGAATCTCACGCGTTTTACCTGTATCATCCCTGGTACTCGCCTGCGTCGCCAACCCGCTGTGCTGGCACGAAACCTGCTGCATATTTACCGAGGAGATTATCTATTGCGGCGATCATCAGCTATTTTGCTCGCGGTTTTACTGTCGCTGGTAACCGGCAGGGCGTTCGCGAGCGCCTGCGAAGCGGGTCCCGCGACCGGCGTCGAGCCACCGGCCGTTACGCACCTGCGTGCCTACCCCTGGACCTTCCGGGCGCCAACCCGCATGGCGCTTGCGGCGGGTTCCAGGCTGCTGGTCAGCGATCCGCAACGGCAGCGCATCGTCACGCGTGAGGCGAGCGGCCGGATCATCGACAGTCACCTGCTTGCGGGCACCCCGGTAAGCATCGCGGTCGACGGCGGAGGACGGATTTACGTCGGCGAAAGTGATAGCGGGCGGGTCGGTGTATTCTCTCAGAATTGGGAATTTTTATACGATTTGGGAATCGGTGCGGGCGAATTCCAGTTACCGGGGGCGATTGCCGTCGAACCGGTGGACGGCCGCATCTACGTGGTTGACTCGAAATCCCACGAAGTGCGGGTTTTCAGAGCGGATGGCAGCCCGGATTTCAGCTTCGGCGGAGCCGGCGACGGTGACGGCCTTTTCAGGTTTCCGGCGGGTATTTTTGTCGACGCGCCGTTGGCCGAACTCTACGTCGTCGATCAACTTAATTACCGGGTGCAGGTTTTCGACCTGCAGGGCACCTACCTGCGCTGTATCGGCGGCACCAACGCAAGTCCTGGCAGCTTCTTCGGCCGCTCGCGTCCGCTGAACCAGCCGCAGGGAGTCTGGCTCGACCGCGCCGGCAGGGTGCTGGTCAGCGACGCCGCCGACGGACAGGTCAAGGTGTTCGACCGTAACGGCAACGCGCTCGCCACGATCGGCGAGTTCGGCACGCGGCCCGGGGGCTTGCGCATCCCGATGGATCTCGCGGTCGATGCGCATAACCGCCTGTTCGTGGCCGCGGCCAACAATGCGCGCCTGGAAGTCTTCGGGCTCGATGATTACCAGGATCCGGAAGCGATCGCGCCCGGCGTGCTCGATGTCGATCCCGCGGTGCTCGACCGGGACGCGCTCGTCGACAGTCTCAGGGTGGCGCTCGAGTTGCCCGGTTACCGGCTCGATGCGATTGTGCCGGGCACGTTGCAGGTCAACGGCATACCGCCACTGTCGCTGCTTGCGGGCGACGCCGACCGCGACCTGATCCCCGATCTCGTCGCACAGTTCGACGCCGCGGCGCTGGCGCAGACCCTGCCGCCGTCCGGGGCAGGCCAGCTCAATGCCACTGCGCTGCTAAGCAACGGGTTTCAGCTCGAAGCGCGGGCGTCCGTGTTGATTCTATCCAGCAACAGCGATCACGACGCGGACGGCGTCGACGATGTGCTCGACTTTTGTCCGGACACGGTGGGCGGCGCACTGACCGACGCCGATGGCTGCAGCCTGGCGCAGCTCTGCCCCTGCGATGGTCCCGCCGGCGGCGCCTGGCCCAATCACGGCCACTACGTGGTGTGCACGGTGCGCGCGGTTGCCCGGATCGGGGCGCACAACGAGTTGACGCGCGCACAGCTCAGGACGCTGGTGCCGAGCGCGGCTGGCAGCGCCTGCGGGAAGCCCAAACGACAAGCGCAACGGCGCGGGCGGCAGCGATGAATCCGCTACGTTGCAGCCTGGCGGCCCTGCTGGCCGTATTCTGGATGTCGAGCTGGGCGCTCGATCCACCGCACGACATCAGCAACAGCATCAATTGCATCAACTGCCACACCCCGCACGGCGCCCCGGGCGGCAGTATTACGCGCGAGGCCGGCAATCCGAACCTGTGCATGACTTGCCACACGCCCGGCGGGCTCGCGGACAACCGCCCGTTCAACGACGCCGACCAGGCTGTCCCGGGCGTTACCGGGTTCAGTCACCGTTGGGATTCCGGCCCGTCGGGGCACGTGGAGCGCCAGCCCGGTAATACCTCGAGCGGCAGTTTGCGCTCGGGCGGGGTCTTCAGCGGGCGCATCGAAAATCGGTTTACGATCACGATTACCGCCTCCGGCGATCTCGGCAGCGCGAGTTACAGCTGGTCCGATAGCGCCGGCAATGGTGGCAGTGGCGTCGCCGGCAGTGACCTGACGCTCGCCGATGGATTGCGCCTCGACTTTGTCGACGGCGGCAGTTCGCCGTCGTTCATTGCCGGTGACAGCTGGATTCTCGACGTGCGCACCGATCTGCGCCTGCCCGATTTCGGCGACCCGTTCGAGCGGCCGATGGCGCAACGTCTGGCGGGTCTGGTCGGCCTCGGCGGCGGCGTGTTCGACACGACCTATGCGAAGGTGGTGTGCTCCGTCTGCCACGACCAGCATAGCCAGGAAAACCAGCCCTTCGATCCCTCGGCGCCGGCGTTTCTCGGCGACGGTAGCGGCAATGGGCGACATTTCCAGCGCCGCGATAACAATTTCAACCAGATGTGCGTCGTCTGCCACGCGGCGCGCAATGTCGGCAGCAGCGACCTGGGGTCGCACCCGGTCGGCATCCCGATACCGGGCGGTGATTTCCAGCAGCCGACGACCCTCGACCTCGACGCCAACGGCGAAGTTGCGTGCATGACCTGTCATGCGCCGCACTACGCCGATTCCGGCGCTGCCAATGGCGGCGCGGGTGACGGTTACCTGCTCAACCAGGGCATCGGCGATCTTTGCCTGAGCTGCCATACGCTTGGCGATAGCGTTAGCGGCAGCCACTTCGATGCCGCCGCCGGCGCACTTTGGCCCGGTGGCCAGTACGGCTCCAGCTTTCCGCCACACACCGCCGAGAAACGGGGATTTTGCGTCAACTGCCACTGGCCGCACGGCTGGGCCGACGACGATCAGCCAAGCGGCGATTACCCGCGGCTGTGGCTAGAGCAGTACGACGTCGCCGCCGACGGCAGCGACCCGGACGACGCCGAGGACCTGTGTTACACCTGTCATGACGGCACGCCGGCACAAACGAATATCCGCGCCGATTCCCAGAAGGGCACCAACGGCGCCGAGATTTTCCACCACCCGGTGATGGATTCGGAGCAGACGCCCGGCCGTTCGGTCGAGTGCACCGAGTGCCACAACCCGCACCGCGCGCGCGCCGACAACCGGCTCGCCGGCGTCGACGGCGTCGATCTTGCCGGCAATCCGGTAGGTGCGGGCACCGCCAACCCGCGCGATGTCGTGCAGGAAGAACTTTGCTTCAAGTGCCATGGCGACAGTTTCAACAGCGCGCGCAGCCTGACTTCGAACAAGCGTCTCGACTTCAATACCAGCGACGCTAATTCCGGCTATCACCCGGTCACCCAGCCCGGGCGCGGCCAGTCGGCCAACCTTGCGGCGCAGCTGCGCGGCGGCCTGACCACCGCGTCGACGCTTGCCTGCACCGATTGCCACAACAGCGACGCGACCGCCGCAACCCCGGGGCCGGTGGTCGACTCTGCGGCGCTGACCCAGGGGCCGCACGGCTCGACACAAGCGACGATCCTGCGCGCGAATTTCGACAAGGATTACCTCGGCGAGGGCGCCTGGAACAATAATCGCGCCGCGCTGTGCTTCCTGTGCCACGATCAGGCCGGTGTTCTCGGGAGGCGTATCGACGACGGGGCCAGTACTAACTTCTACCAGGACGGCGGGCGCGACAACCTGCACGAATATCATTTGATCTCGCTGGACAGCACGCATTCCTGCCTGAGTTGCCACTTCGACATCCACAGCAACCGAACCGCCAGCAACACGCAGTACCGGTGGATCACCGGCGGGGTGGCCTCGACCTCCACCACGCCGCCGGCCAACGTCAAGACCCACCTGGTCAGCTTCGCGCCCGACGTCCAGGCGATCAACGGGCTGCCCCTGCCGCGCTGGCAGATCAACACGGATACCGGCGTGCGTTCCTGCACCGTGCTATGCCACGGTGGCGAAATGGTCGACGAACCCTACCAGCCGCCGTCAGGCGACGAACCCAGCCACACCTTTTGAGGACGTTTGCGGATATGGCTGCCGCAGGCAAAAGCACCTGGTCGACACCCGGGACGATTAATGAAACGGGTTAATCGGCATTTTGATCAATCGATTCCGCCGGGCGCGGCGCCGTTTGCTGTCTAACGGTGCCCGGTACATCGAATCCACCCGCCGGGGGCGGCGCATTCCTATCCGGCGGGATTTAGCGGCATCAAACCTGCCTGCTCCCGCCGCGGGTCCGGTTGCTCCCGTTCCAGCCGCCGGCACAGATCGGCGAGTTCGCCGCCGTGCCAGGCGCCGCGATCTTTCGCATACCGGCTGCGATCGAGCGCCTCGATTTCGCGCATGAGCGTATCACCGAAGACGTTGCCCAATTGATGCAGATTGGTAATTTCACGCGGCGCGAGCAGCGCCCGACCAGCAACGCATACCGCGCGGCGGCGGCATCGTTGGCGGCGCAGCTGTCATACAGCCGGCGACGCGCTGCTTTCAGGGCCTCGTTTTCCGTCGGCGCGATTGGACGCGAAGATGCACGAGGTGAATGGGTCCACCAGTAAAACCCGCTCGCAGCCCAACCGCAGCCGAGCAGCAGGCTCAACCACAGCCAGAAGCGGTTGCCCGCGGCAGCGGCCGGCGCAACCGCCAGGTTTTCCGCTTCCGCTTCCGCCTCGGCCGAGGCCGGCGCCACCGCCAGCTCGCGCGCGGGCAGGGTTGCAACTTCCATCTTGCCGGTTTCGAGATTCCACCAGGGCAGGCGCAACCCGGGCACACGGTAAACCCCGGCGGCACCCGGAATCAGCGCCACTTTCTGCTCTCGCTTGCCGCGAATGCCGTCGCGCGTGTGGCTGTTTTCGAGGCCGGGCTGTTCGGGGTACTGCGTGATCCCGTCGATTGCGCGCAACTCGAGTTCTGGCAGCTGCGCGGCGGTCAAACCGTCGGCCAGCAGCGTCACAATGCGGGTTACCGGTTCCCCGGCAATCAGCGCGGAGGTATCGCCACGCCAGTCCTCGCGCAGTTCCAGCCGCGTCGCCGGCAGCCAGTAAGCCGCCCGGTAGTCGGCGGGAATCGGCTTGATCTCCAGGGTCAGCGGCCGCGAGCGTATGCGCCGCAAATCGCCGGTCTGGAAAGGATCGTAGCGCGCCGCCGCCTCGGCCACCACCGGTTCGACCTCGAGGCGGCCGCTTTGCTGCGGAAACAGCGCGTACTGCCGCTCCCGCACGAAGTAACGGCGATCGGCGATGCGGGCCTGGTACTGGCGTTCGTCGCCCAGTGGTTCGATCACGACGTCTAACGAATCGATCTTGACGTCGCCGAACTGGTAAGCAGAAGTATCGGTCGCGCTCAACAGGCGCAGAGTCAGCAGAACCTGACCCTGAACGTAGGCCTCGTCGACGTCGGCAAGCAGTTCCAGCACCAGTTCATCGCGCGGCACCGACGACAGGGTCGACGGCTTGACCGTGATTTGCAACGGTTTGCTGCGCTCCTGGTCGAAGCGTATCGCCGGAATCGTGAACTCGCCAACCTGATTCTGCATCAGCTGCAGCGTCCATTCGATGCTGCGTTGGTACTCGCCGTCGATAAGGCCGATGCTGCTGCTGCGCTTATTGCCGAGGATCGTGAAGTGCTGCTGCAGAATCGAAAAATCGGGGTCCTGTTCCGGCCTGTAGTCGATCGAAAACTCGAGCTCGAAGGATTGGTTGACCTGCACCGGAATGCGATCGACGCTGACTTTTACCTCGGCCAGCGTCGGTTTGGCGAAACCGAAAAGCAATAGTCCGGCGAAGACAGTTCCGATTAGTGTTTTTACGCTTACCATGGCTGCGCCCCGGTATCGACGCCACCGCGCTTGCGGTACCGGTTAACTATACATTATTAATTGAATCACCTGAGCTCACGCCACTCCCCCACCGGCCTGGTCGTCCTGTTGGCAATATCCACCACCATCACATGGGCTCCCATCGCACCGATGCGGCGGTTGGGGCCATAGGTCAGCGGCGGTGTCAGGCCCGTATCGTAGCGGTACAGCGCCTCGATGGCCTCGGCCAGGCGCGCCCGGTCAAGCGTGCGTCCTGCGCCCCTGAGACCCTCCTCCAGCAGTTTGGCGGCTGCCAGCGCGGCAACCTGCGCCTGCAGGTGGCCAGGCGGCAGTGCGTGCAGCTGTGCCAGCCGCTGGTACTCGGCGCGACCAGCAGCACTGACATCTCTGGACAGCGTCGGATAGGCAAGGTAAATGCGCTCGTTGAAAGCCTCGGGCGCCCCGTACAACTGTGGGGCGAATGCCGACAGCGCGAAAATTCCCGGGTAGTGCCTGGAGTCGACCAGCGCGTCGAGCATGGCCAGGAGCTCGTCCTGTACGCCCAGAAACAGAACAGCATCACTTCCATCACGCTGCAGGTCGGTCGCCAGCGCGCTTGCATCGAGTTTTCCGCGAGGGTAACGCAAGCTGCTGGAGTCAAATGTTTTATCTTGCGCAAACCTGTCCTCGACCGCTGCAATCAGGCCATCCACGTCCGCACCCTCCGGCCCGACCAGCACCAGCTTCCCCTTCGCCCCTTTCATTTGCGCGATTGCCTGCTCGGCCAGCGCCTGTGCCTGCTCGGCAAAGCCGGGGTAGATATAAAATATGTCCTCGTTGATGAATGCATCGCCCGGGTTCAGCGTGAACGGGCCGATCATCGGCATCTTCTGTTCGCGCAACAGCTCGAGAATCTGCTCATCCATACCAACGGTATAGGCGCCGACCAGCGCAAACACCCCTTCCTGTTTGAACGCGGCACGCAGGTTGTCGAGCGTCGACTCGGCCGAGCTGCCATAGGGGATCGCCAGCAATTCGAGCTTGCGCCCGAAAACGCCGCCGCGCTGGTTGACCTCCTTGAAATACGCCAGCATCACCTGTGCCATGGCCTGCCCGAGCTCCCCCGCGGGACCCTGCAACGGCAGCAGCGTACCTAGCTGGATGCTGTCCTTGCCGAGGCCCGGATCCCAGTCGCGCTCCAGAAAACGCAGGTAAGCAATCAGGCTGTCCATATCCTCGACCGACAGGTCGTACAGCGGCATGGACTTGTCCAGCTTGTTGAAATCCGGATCGAGGCCGCTCCGGATCAGCCGTGCAACACTCATCTCGTCGAATGCCTGGTGCTTGCGGCCGTCCTCGTGAACGTGACCATAGCCCTTGGTCAGTTCGCTCCAGCGAATATCCGGCGGAATCACGCCGCCCTCGCGCTGGCCAAGGCCGTCGCTGCCGTGACAGCTGGCACAGGGCACGGCACTGGCCGGCAAGGTGACACCCTCGGTACCGACGATCGCGGTTATCTCACCCCCGCTCGGGCTGCTGCCCTCGAAATAGATCTGCTTGCCCCGGCTCTGCGCCGTGGTCGGTTCCGCGGCCACGGTAAAAGGCACAAAAAACAACGCCAGCAGCAATGCCGCCGGCGCCATGTGTTCGCAAATTCGCTGTCGGTTAATCATCCGGGCGTCTCTTCGACCAGGGATCGCAACTGTTGGGCAATGCCGTCCGGGGGCACCATCGGCAACACCCGTG
>CAMYML010000146.1 GCA_947259305.1 uncultured Gammaproteobacteria bacterium
GCGTCGGCTTTACTCAAATCTGCCGCGCCAGCAACAGCATCAATCAATTCGGATTTATTCATTAGTTTTTTCCATTTGGTTAAGTTGATATATTTATAGCCCGCAGGGTAACAGGCAACGCAAGTCTAGATTTTGCTTGTTATCGTTACTTGTTGAGCGAGTTTTTTTAACTCGCTTGATCCCCCGTCCAGAGCGTCGAATTAAACCAACAGCAGCCTTGAGGGTCAACCTTAAAAAGCTAAAAACTCTAAATAAGTCGCATTATTTACACTATCCGCTAGTGCGCCCTGACTCCCGACGACTTTTTATCCTTGGTCTTGGGCTTCGGAGATTCGGCGGCGGCTGCCGGACCGTCGGGTAAAGGAGTCGGCTGGTGTGCAAGCGCCACCTCCAATACCTGGTCAATCCAGCGCACCGGAATGATTTCGAGCTTGGCCTTGATATTGTCCGGGATCTCGGCCAGGTCCTTTTCGTTTTCCTCCGGAATCAAAACCTTGGTGATACCGCCGCGATGAGCGGCCAGTAATTTCTCCTTGAGTCCGCCAATCGGTAACACTTCACCACGCAGGGTAATTTCACCGGTCATGGCGACCTCGGCTTTGACCGGTATCCCGGTCAGCGCCGAAACCAGCGCGGTACACATACCGACACCGGCACTAGGCCCATCCTTGGGGGTAGCGCCTTCGGGCACATGAATATGGATATCCTTGTTTTCATTGAAATCAGGGTTGACGCCCAGGATTTCCGCGCGACTGCGCACCACCGTCATCGCCGCCTGAATCGACTCCTTCATAACGTCACCCAATTGACCGGTCTGGACAAACTTGCCCTTGCCATCAACCACGGCCGATTCGATCGTCAGCAGCTCACCACCGACTTCGGTCCAGGCCAGTCCGGTGACCTGCCCTACCTGGTCTTTTTCGTCGGCGGATCCGAAGCGGAAACGTTTCACTCCGAGATACTTCTCGATGTTTCTCACGGTGATAGTCAGCTTTTTAGTGCTTGGCCTGAGCAACATCGCCTTGACTGCCTTACGGCAAATTTTGGAGATCTCGCGTTCTAGATTCCGCACTCCAGCCTCACGCGTGTAGCGCTGGATAATTTCTAACACCGCATTCTGTTTGATATCGATTTCATCCGGCTTCAGACCGTTTTCCTTGATTTGCTTGGGAACCAGGTACTTGAGTGCGATATTCAGTTTTTCGTCTTCGGTGTAACCCGCGATACGAATCACTTCCATACGATCAAGCAGCGGACCCGGGATATTCATGCTGTTTGAAGTCGCGACGAACATCGTGTCCGAGAGATCGAACTCAACCTCCATATAGTGATCCGCGAAAGTGTTGTTCTGTTCGGGGTCGAGCACCTCGAGCAACGCCGAAGCCGGGTCGCCACGAAAATCCATCGCCATCTTATCGATCTCGTCGAGCAAAAACAGCGGATTTCTGACCTTCACCCGTGACAAGTTCTGAATGATTTTGCCAGGCATCGAACCGATATAGGTGCGCCGATGGCCCCTGATTTCGGACTCATCACGTACGCCACCGAGGGACATCCGTGAAAACTTGCGATTTGTCGCGCGCGCAATGGAACGGCCGATCGAGGTTTTTCCCACGCCTGGCGGTCCCACCAGACACAATATGGGCCCTTTCAGCTTGCGCACCCGCTGCTGTACTGCGAGATATTCCAGGATCCGCTCCTTGACCTTCTCAAGACCGTAATGATCCTCTTCCAGTACCTTTTCAGCCTGCGCCAGATCACGCCTGATCTTCGATTTCTTCTTCCAGGGAACGCTTACCAGCCAGTCGATGTAATTACGCACGACGGTGGCTTCCGCCGACATCGGCGACATCATTTTCAACTTGTTGAGTTCAGAATCAGCTTTTTCGCGCGCCTCTTTTGGCATGCCCGACTCTTCAATTTTCTTTTGCAGATCTTCGACTTCATTCGGCGCATCGTCCATGTCACCCAGTTCTTTCTGAATCGCTTTCATCTGCTCGTTCAGGTAGTACTCGCGTTGACTTTTTTCCATCTGCTGTTTGACGCGACCGCGAATGCGTTTTTCGATCTGCATCAGATCGATTTCGCCTTCGATTTTGCTCATGATGTGCTCGATACGCTCTCGTGGATCCTGAATTTCCAGAATCTCCTGCTTTTCGTCCAGTTTCAACGACATATGCGCCGCGATTGTGTCTGCGAGTCGGCTGGGATCGTCGATACCCGACAGGGAGGTCAGGATTTCAGGCGGCACTTTTTTGTTCAATTTGACGTATTGATCGAACAGATTCAAAACCGAGCGCAACAGTACCTCGGCTTCGCGGTCGTCAACCAGGCTGGATTTTTCCAGTATTTTGACCGCGGCAGAGAAATACTCGTTGGTTTCGAGCAGACTGTCGACGGTAACCCGATCGCCCCCTTCAACCAGCACCTTGATGGTGCCATCGGGCAGCTTGAGCATTTGCAGGATCGTCGACAGGGTGCCGATCTGGTACAAATCCTCCTGACCCGGATCATCGACTTCGGCATTTTTTTGCGCCAGCAGCAGGATCTTCTTGTTGTCCGCCATCGCGGCTTCGAGCGCCAGGATGGATTTTTCGCGGCCAACGAAAAGCGGGATCACCATATGCGGATAAACCACCACATCACGCAGTGGCAAAACCGGGATCAATTGTCTTTCCTGTTGCTCAGCGAGCAGATTGTTCTGAAAGTCTGACATAAATGCCTCTAGCTTGAAGTCTCGAGTTTATATGGGTGTCGAAAATCCGTTTTCAACCCGGCTCTCAACCAGCGGTCGAGGCCTACTCGTCAGAAGCCACGCGCTGCATTTCTCCGCCCTCGTAAATCACATAGGGCTGGGCATGACCTTCGATGACCGCGGCGTCGACAACGACCTTACTGACGTTATCCATCGCGGGTAAATCGTACATGATTTCCAGCAGGGTATTCTCCAGGATGGTGCGCAAGCCACGTGCACCAGTTTTGCGCGCCATAGCCTTTTTGGCAACCGCGGCTAGTGAATCCGTGCGGAACTCGATTTCGCAACCTTCGAATTCGAACATCTTCTGGTATTGCTTGGTTATCGCGTTCTTGGGTTCGGTCAGAATTTTCACCAGGGCGATTTCGTCGAGTTCTTCAAGCGTTGCCACCACTGGCAAGCGGCCGACGAACTCGGGAATCAATCCATATTTAATCAGATCTTCGGGTTCTACCTTGGCGATTACTTCACCGAACAGATCCTTTTTATCCTTGCTTTTGACATCGGCACCGAAGCCGATACCGCCCTTTTCCGAACGATTCAGGATCACCTTGTCGAGACCGGCAAAGGCACCGCCGCAGATAAACAGAATCTTACCGGTATCAACCTGCAGAAATTCTTGCTGTGGATGTTTCCTGCCACCCTGGGGCGGCACCGAGGCGACAGTGCCCTCGATCAGTTTCAGCAACGCCTGCTGTACGCCCTCACCCGACACATCGCGCGTAATTGAAGGGTTGTCCGATTTACGCGAAATCTTGTCGATTTCGTCGATATAGACAATCCCGGTCTGCGCCTTCTCGACATCGTAATCGCATTTTTGCAGCAGCTTCTGGATTATATTCTCGACGTCTTCACCAACATATCCCGCCTCTGTCAGCGTCGTGGCATCGGCGATCGCAAACGGCACATTGAGCAGCCTGGCAAGCGTTTCGGCAAGCAGGGTTTTGCCCGAACCGGTGGGCCCGATCAGCAGAATGTTGCTCTTGGAAAGTTCGATATCGTCCTTGACATGCCCCACTTCGAGGCGTTTGTAATGATTGTAAACCGCGACAGAAAGCACCTTTTTGGCGCGACTCTGGCCGATTACGTATTCATCGAGGACTTTGAAGATTTCATGGGGTATCGGCAGCTTGCTATCGGCATCCTCGCCGTTTTCGTGGATTTCTTCGCGAATGATGTCATTGCAGAGATCTACACACTCGTCGCAGATAAAAACCGAGGGCCCCGCAATCAGTTTTCTCACTTCGTGCTGGCTTTTGCCACAAAACGAGCAATAAAGCAGCTTTTCGTCCTTATTTTTGGATCTATCATCACTCATAAACAACTACCGAAATCTAGTGCCCAACTGGTCCGATAATATTAGACCGAACCGCCAAGCACAACCGAAAAAAACGCTTTTTGATCAGCGATCCACAGATTAACTGCATAAGATCATCTATTCTGTGGCCCCTTTCTCATCAGGGTCGGCACGCGAAGACAAAACTTTATCAATAATTCCGTATTCCACGGATTCTTCGGCGCTCATGAAGTTATCGCGTTCGGTATCGCGATCGATTTCGCTTTCCTTGTTGCCAGTATGCGAGGCGAGCAGTTTATTGAGTCTGGCTCGCACCGCGAGTATCTCCTTGGCATGGATTTCGAAATCGCTTGCCTGACCCTGGAATCCGCCCAGCGGTTGATGGATCATGACGCGCGAATGCGGCAAACCATAGCGCTTTCCGCCGCTGCCACCAGCCAGCAATATCGCGCCCATACTGGCGGCCTGACCGGTACACAGGGTGCTTACGTCCGGTTTGATGAATTGCATGGTGTCGTATATCGCAAGGCCTGCGGTCACCGATCCTCCCGGGCTGTTGATATAGAGCGATATATCCTTATCCGGATTCTCGGACTCAAGAAACAGCAACTGTGCCACGATCAGGTTAGCCATGTGATCCTCGATCGGACCAACCACGAAAATCACGCGCTCCTTCAGTAGACGAGAATAAATATCGTAGGCGCGCTCGCCGCGTGCGGATTGTTCCACGACCATAGGCACGAGGTTCGCCCGTGGGTCTGTGTAGCCAGTTAAAATCGAGTTTAACTCGGCACTGCGAAGATTATCTTTCATGGGGTATCGGAATCTCTATAGGTGAAATTAAAGGTTGCCGTTCATCAAGTCTTCGAAACTCGCCTCTTTTTCGGAAACCTTGGCTTTATCCAAAATATGGGCAACGACCTGATCTTCAAGCACCATACTTTCCAGGCCTGATCGCGCCTGCCGATTTTGCCGGTAATAATCACGAACCTGATCCGGCTGCTCGTAAGCGACCGCCATTTCCTCGATGCCGGAGTCGACAAGCGCTTGATCCAGCTCAATTTTTTCCTGGCGAATCACTTCCGCGATCAACAATCCGAGTTGCACCCGACGGGTTGCCTCTTCGCTGAATAACTGGTCAGGCAAACTGTTTTCATCCATCGCGGCAGAATCCTGCCCCATGCGCTGCATCGCCTGCTTACGCAAAGACGTGACCTCCTCGGCAACCAGCGCGCTGGGAGCGATAATACTATTGTTCTCGAGCAATCCGGTCATCACCTTATTTTTCAGATCCACCTTAAGTCGATCGTTTTTCTCTTTCTCCATGTTCGCACGTATATCGCTGCGCATTTTATCGAGGTCGCCGTCCTGGATGCCAAAACCTTTAGCGAACTCTTCATCCAGTTCCGGCAACTCCGGCTTCGAAACACGGGTCGCCTTGAGGGTAAATTCGGCCGTCTTGCCGGCCACATCCTTACCGTGGTAGTCCTCGGGGAAATTGACCTCGACGACTTTTTCCTCGCCCGATTTTATACCTTCAAGCCCGGCTTCGAATTCCGGCAACATTTGCCCGGCCCCGATTTCGACAGGCATGTCCTTGCCAGCACCACCCTCGAATATCTCACCATCGATGCGCCCTTCGAAATCGACCATAACCTGGCATCCCTGTTTCGCCGCAGCCTTGGTTTCCTTCCAGGTTTTGCGCTGTTCGCGCAGTTTTTGCAACATGTCTTCGAAATCCTGATCGCTAATCTCGACCAGCGGCTTTTCCACCTCGATGCTTGCCAATTCGAGTTGCTCGACCTCCGGATACACTTCGAAGGTTGCAGTATAGGACATGTCTTCCTTTTCTTCACTGCTGACCGAATCGATACTGGGCATTCCGGCCGGCCTGACCTGTTCCTGGATCAGGGCTTCCTGGTAGCTGGATTCGATGACGTCGCCGATCACTTCCTGGCGCACATGCCCACCGAACTTTTGCTGAACCACTTTTAACGGCACCTTGCCAGGGCGAAATCCGTCGATGCGGACGGTTTTACTCAAATCCTTAAGTTTCTTTTCTACTGCCTCGGTAACTCGCTCGGACGGAATTTGCACCGTCATCCTGCGTTCCAGGCCCTCAAGGGTTTCGATTGATACTTGCATGTTGAAATCTCGTGAATATTTAAACTGAGAGGTAATAAGAAATACGACCGGTCGAACTTATGTGCCGATATCGAAGAAGTGGTGCGACACTGGGCGATGTCCCAAAGTGGCGCGGATTATACCCACGTCAGTGCAAGTTGTCAGCCAGTTTTTATGCGAATTAAAGGCTGCCAATTTCCAGCCAGAGGCTATAATCAAGGGGATATTATTAGCTGGGCCCGCGCTTTGACTTGCCTGAATCAGCATCGTCAATGCAGGACCGAGATTCCGAGAATTCGAGCCGCCATATTGCCGCAATGACGGCAAGGTTCGGGATTCAGCAATCGCCGTCATGATTGCCGCCAATACCCCTGTCAGCCAGCGCGGCATCGCGCGCCGGTTGATTCTGGCGATGGTCCTGTTCAGCTCTGTCATCACCCTGGTGGTTACCGCGATTCAACTCTATCGTGACTATAACCGCGATCTCCTGTTGATCGATTCCCAGCTTAAACAGATACAGGACGTTCATATTCGCAGTATTGCAGGCAGCCTGTGGCTACTCGATGAAAAAGGCATGCAAATCCTGGTTGACGGTATCATGCAGCTTCCCGATATCCTCTATATGGAAGTCAGCGATGGCGAGCGCGTCTGGGCCTCGGCCGGTGTCAGACAATCCGAAAAAATCATTCTGCGCGAGTACCCCCTGACCTATCAACACCTGGGGAAGGAACAGGAAATTGGCAGCATGATCGCGGTCGCAACCCTGGAAAGGGTTTATCAACGTTTGATCGACAAGACCATCGATATCCTCGTTAGTAATGCAATCAGAACATTCCTGGTGGCCGGCTTCATTCTTCTGCTGTTTCATTTTCTGGTAACCAGGCACCTGATCGAAATTGCGGATTTCGTTCGCAAACAGGATCTGGACCAGGCGATTGAACCGCTGCAACTCGATCGGAAACCGGGCAATCAATCCAGACCGGACGAACTCGATCTCGTCGTCAACGAGCTCAATCAGATGCGCAACAACTTGCAAAAGTCCTTCGCCACGCTCAAGCAAAGTGAAACCAAGTATCGAGAGTTGTATGACACCATGGCTCAGGGGGTCATCTACAGAGACGAAAACGGACTGATAACTTCGGCCAATAATGCCGCAGAAGAAATACTCGGGCTATCGCTCGAACAAATGCAAAAACAGTCTGACCTCAATATGATATGGCGGACAATCGATGAGCATGGTGAGCCGATTGCGGATGATGATTACCCTACGATTACAACCCTGCGCACCGGGAAAGGCGTAAACAACCTTGTCATGGGGTTTCTGCATCCGGTCGAGAAGCAATATCGCTGGGCGATGGTCAGTTCAAAACCGGCATCGGCCGGGGATGGGGATAAGGGTAGCCTGGCTTTCAGCACTTTCACCGATATTACCGAACGTACACAGGCTGACCAGGATCGCGAGCAGTTGATCCAGGAACTGGAGGTCAAAAATCGGGAACTGGAGCGCTTCGTCTACACCATATCCCACGAACTGAAGACGCCCCTGGTCACGATCGCTGGATTCTCCGGCATACTTTCGAGCGATATCGAGGAAGAAGACAAGGAAAAACTGATCAGTCATTTGCGGCACATCACCAACGCGGGAGACACGATGTCGGCACTGCTAGATGAATTGCTCGAATTGTCACGCGTAGGACGAATCGTTAACTCACCCGAAACGGTCTCGATGCGCGAACTGATTCAGGAAGTGGCCATAATGGTCGAGCGACAGGCGGCGAAACGCGGCGTCAAAATAGAAATATCCCCCGAAATACCGGATGTATATGGCGACAGGATTCGCCTGCGCGAGGTGCTGCAAAACCTGACCGAGAATGCAATCAAGTTCAGCGTCGATCGGCCCGACGCCAGGGTCAAGGTCGGTTGGCGAAAAGTGGAGCCGGATCCGGTTTTTTATGTCCAGGACAATGGCCGCGGTATAGATCCAGCCTATCACGGCAAGATATTCGGGCTATTCGAACGTCTCGATCCCCAAATCGAAGGCACCGGGGTGGGACTGGCGCTAGTGCAGCGCATCATGGAGGAGCACGGTGGCAGATCTGGGTGGAATCGGAGGGTGACGGTAGCGGCAGCACCTTTTGTTTTACGATCCCCCAGCGCGAACCAAAAACTTAAGCAAGCGTCGCCGGGGCCATTAATCGGAGCTTGTCCAGGAATGATGGTGCGAAAGGAGAGACTCGAACTCTCACATCGTTAAGATACCAGAACCTAAATCTGGCGCGTCTACCAATTCCGCCACTTTCGCAGTGATGTCGTTAACCGGCAATTATAGAATTGATCACCGGGTTAAGCAGTATTCCAGGAGCCATAAGCTGCGGCGCCTGCACTGCAGGCGCCGTGAATATGGGGTGGACGATGGGGATCGAACCCACGACAACAAGAATCACAATCTTGCACTCTACCAACTGAGCTACGCCCACCATAAAATGGCACGCCCGGCAGGATTCGAACCTGCTACCCTCGGCTTAGAAGGCCGATGCTCTATCCAAATGAGCTACGGGCGCTTCGGATACCTTTCTAA
>CAMYML010000147.1 GCA_947259305.1 uncultured Gammaproteobacteria bacterium
ATGGTGGAACAGAATAGCCTGCTGTTTGCCGTCCTCGCCTGCGCCCGGGAAACGCTGGCACGGGATCCGGCGGGCGCCGGGATTGCCCGCCGTATGTCCCTCGAAAATGTCGAAGCCGGCGAGTACCTGCAGGGCCTCGATAACGCCCACGAATTCGATTGCATCTACCTCGACCCGATGTTTCCCGCCCATAAATCGAGCGCCAAACCCGCCAAGGAAATGCAGATCCTGCAGCGCCTGACCGACAACCGCGAAATCGAATCAGTTTTTGATCTGGCGCTGCAAAAAGCGCGTAAGCGCGTCGTCGTCAAACGCCCGGCCAAGGCGAGCAGCCTGACCGATGTCAAGCCCGATATCGTTTATCGCGAAAAGACAATCCGTTTCGACGTGTATCTTACTGCGTAGGCAGGCCGGGGCAATCGTCCACTGTCGCTTTTGATCCAATTCGGTAATCGCGGCGTTGCGAGATCCCCGCTTGCGCGGGGATGACTCTGGGACTCGCAAGAATGGCAGCGGAACCCGGGGGGATGACCTGACACAGGGCTAACGGAGCAACGAGCAAAAGTGAATCAGGCTCAGTCGCGGAAATTATTGAACTGCAGCGGGATGCCGAGGCTGGCTTCGCGCAGCATCTGCATAACCTGTTGCAGATCATCGCGCTTCTTGCCGCTAACCCGGAGCTGTTCGCCCTGAATCGCAGCCTGAACCTTGAGCTTGCGATCCTTGATCAACTTCACCATCTTGCGCGCCAGGTCCTTGTCCAGCCCTTCCCTGACGGTGACCGGTTGACGCGCGCGTTTGTTCATTTCGACGATTTCGCCGAACTCGAGACAGTCGACGTCGATGCCGCGCTTTGACATTTTTTCTTTCAGAATCGGCACCATTTGCTTCACCTGGAATTCCGATTCGGCTTCGAGGGTTAACTGGTTGCCCGACGCCTCGACGCGCGCGTTCGACCCCTTGAAATCGTAGCGGGTCCCAATTTCCCGATTCGCCTGGTCGAGCGCATTGCTCAATTCGTGGTGATCAACTTCGGAAACAATGTCAAATGAAGGCATGGTAATGAGTCCTGGTCAGGGTCTAATGGTTAAAGTACTGAAATCATTGGCAAAATTATAATCCGGAATGACAAGATTCTGAAACTCGTTTTTGCCCTTCAGCGCCCTGCCGGCAAAATCGTAGCGTGCCGGGCCGCAGGCTTCAACCAGTTCCTGTTCCTGGAACGTGAGCGGACAGCCCAGGTCGGTACCGATCGCATAGCTCACAAAATAAGCCGGATGACTCGAACGTAAGCGATTACGTGCAAATTCAGGCTGGCGACTCTGTGCAGATTCCGGATCCTGCAGGAATTCCACGGAATGCATCAGCCGGGCAATGCTTTCCTCGGAACGCTTAATGACCAGGATTGCCAGGTTATCCTGGCGTAATACCCTGGCATGATCAGTCGCAATATCTCGCAGTTCGAACCGGTAAGAACTCTGAATACTGCTGGGACGAATATCGACCGCGAAGTCGATTAACGTATAGAGAAACGCGATTATTACGAGGACAAAGCAGTACCTGACCAGGGTTTCGAGCAGCTTTCGTTTCGATGAACTCACTTCTTATGCCTGCATTATTGTGCAGGCTTACCTCCAACTGATATTCCCTCGGCGATTCAGCTTACCAGCCAGTGCAGCGCCAGGTTCAAAGTCGCCGCTTTGCAGCAGAATCTGACAATCATTTGAGGACGACTTCCTCGCCGGCCTGTTCGCTGCAGTAACGACCGAGGCAGCTGAACAACTCCTCGCCGCCACCCTGCAGCCGCCAACATTCAGCGTCGGCATCGAAATCGAAGTGAAAACCGCCGGAACGCGCCGCCACCCAGATCTGGGTCAACGGCGCCTGCTTGTTGATGATGATCTGGCTGCCGTTGCTAAACTCCAGCGTCAGGATACCGCCGGCGGTATCGTAGTCGATATCGACACCGCAGTCGTCGATTGCCTCCTCGATCGCCACCATGGTGTCTTCGGCCAACTGGTCAAAATCCGACTCATTCATCGCGGCTGGTCTTGAAATCGAGGGCGAGTGAATTGATGCAATAACGCTTGCCGGTGCTGTCCGCAGGGCCGTCGTCAAAGACATGCCCGAGGTGACAGCCGCAACGGTCGCACATGGCTTCGACGCGACGCATGCCGAGGCTAGCGTCTTCCTCGTAACGAATCACCTGGTCGGAGGCCGGTCTATCGAAAGAAGGCCAGCCCGAACCCGAATCGTACTTATCTCCGGAGTCGAACAATTCTTCGCCACAGCATTTACACAGGTACTTCCCAGTCCGATGGTTATGGTTATATTCGCCGCTGAAAGGCGGCTCGGTGCCCTTCTGCCGACATACCCGATACTCTTCGGCGCTGAGTTTGCTGCGCCATTGCTCATCGTCATTCACTGTTCTCTCCTGTTGTTAGCGGGTACATTCTCTTACCGTCGACGAGATAAATCCAGCCACGCGCTATGCGATAGATAAGCCAGATGGTAACCGCGGGTAAGACCACATAGCCAATGAAAATCCAGGTGGTCAGTATGCCCAGCAGGGTCCACAGCAAACCATACCAGAAGGTTGCCTTCTGCCACCTGAAATGCGACTCGAGCCAGCTAGCGCGCACATCCTCCTGCTTGATGTAATTGATGATCACGCCGAGTAATGCAGTAATCCCTCCGGTCACAAATCCCAGCGCCTGCAGTATGTAGATCGAGTAGGTGTATTTCCTGAGTTCCTCACGCTGTGCTTCATCAGGAATCACGAATCTTCTCCAATCAGCGCTTCGAATTCGGACTGGCCGAGAATCTCCACGCCCAGGGTCTCGGCTTTTGCGACCTTGGACCCCGGATTTTCGCCAGTGATAACCGCCGTGGTTTTTGCCGATACGCTGCCGCTAACCCTGGCGCCTCGCGCCTTGAGCAGGCTGGCCGCCTGGTCACGACTGTATCCTTCGAGCGTGCCGCTGATCACGTAAGTCTTACCTTCCAGGGTTTGCGCCTGCTGCGAGGCTTCGATTAGCGGCCAGTTTATGCCAGCATCTATCAACTTTTCGACTATGGCCCTGTTATTTTCCTGATCGAAAAAGTGCCGAATATTTTCAGCCACCACCGGGCCCACGTCTTCGACCCGCTGCAGGCTCTCGACATCGGCATCCATCAGCGCATCGAGTTCGCCGAAATAGGCGGCGAGCGACTCGGCGGTTGATTCGCCGACTTCGCGAATTCCGAGGGCAAATATAAACCGCGCCAGCGTGGTCTGCTTGCTTTGCCGCAGTGAATCTAGCAGGTTGCGCGCTGACTTATCCGCCATGCGATCCAGCCCGGCGACTTGCTCCAGCGGCAAATGATAAAGGTCTGCGACCGATTCGATCAGATTCTGCTCCACCATTTGCTCGACCAGTTTATCGCCGAGACCTTCGATATCCATCGCCTTGCGCGAGGCAAAGTGTTTAATTGCCTCCTTGCGTTGGGCGGCACAGACCAGCCCACCGATACAGCGAAAGGCCGATTGCCCGGGTTGCTGCAATACCTCGGAATCGCAAACCGGGCAGCGCAGCGGCATCTGCGGCCGGGGTAAATCCCCGTCGCGCTGCTGCAGCACCGGTGCGACGACTTCCGGGATGACATCGCCGGCGCGGCGCACAATGACGATATCGCCGATGCGAATATCCTTGCGCTCGATTTCATCCATGTTGTGCAAGGTCGCATTGCTAACCATGACGCCACCGACCGCGACCGGTTCAAGCCGGGCCACCGGGGTCAGGGCGCCGGTTCTGCCCACCTGAAAGTCGACGTCGAGCAATCGCGTCATGACCTCCTGGGCCGGAAACTTGTAGGCGATCGCCCAGCGCGGCGCGCGCGAGACGAAACCGGCCTGGCGCTGCAGTCGGCTGTCGTCGAGTTTGAATACCACGCCATCGATATCAAATGCCAGCTTATCGCGCTGATCGAGTATTCGACGATAGTAATCGAGACAGTCGTCGATCGAATCGAGTAACTCGATCTGCCGGCTTATCGGTAACCCGATAGCGCGCAGGTACTGCATTTGCAGGTACTGTCCAGGCGGTAACACGGCGCCTTCGATCAGGCCGATGCCGTAGCTGCAAAAGCTTAGCGGGCGACTCGCGGTAATGCGCGAGTCGAGCAGCCGCAGGCTGCCGGCAGCGGCATTGCGAGGATTGGCGAATACCTTGCCGCCCGTTTCCTGCTGCTTCCGGTTAAGCGCCTCGAATCCGGCAAGCTCCATGTATACCTCGCCCCTGACTTCGATGCGTTCGGGCAGATCAGACCCCAGCAAACGTAACGCAATGGATGCAACGGTGCGCACGTTGGCGGTTATATTCTCACCGCTGCGGCCGTCGCCCCGGGTGGCCGCGCGTTTCAATTCGCCGGCCTCGTACAGCAGGCTGACCGCGAGCCCATCGAGCTTGGGCTCGGCGCAATAGGCCAGCGGCGCCGCGTGATCCAGTTTGTCGCGCAAGCGGCGGTCGAAAGCAAGCATTTCTTCCTCGTCGAAAGCATTGTCGAGCGACAGCATCGCGACTTCATGCGCCACCGATTCGAAATGACTGGCCGGTTCGGAGCCGATCCGTTGCGTCGGCGAATCCGCACTGGCGAGCTCGGCATATTCTTGCTCGAGTTGCTGCAGGCGCCGAAACAGCCGGTCGTAGGCCTGGTCGGTGATTGCCGGCGCGTCGAGCACGTAATAACGGTGGTTATGCTCGTTTAACGCCTGCCTGAGCTCTGCCGCCTCGGCCTGAATGGATTTGGGAAGCGGCACGATTTAACCGAACGGAGATTCAGGAAAGCTGATCACGAACACTGGTGACATCGCTAATAGTCAGTAGTTCCTGGCTCGGCTTGTAAACCTTTACGTTTAGCATGCGCACCAGTTCATCGATTTTTTTCAGCATCGCCTCGAAGGCGAGGCGCGGATTGTCGCAAACATCGAGGTCGATAAAACAGTTTAACCCCAGGGTTGTGAACTCGAGCCGCTCCAGCGCGGAAAAATCGCCCGGCGCGCTGAGACTGGCTACCTGAAAGGCAAGCTCGCCCTCCTCTCGATACTCGAGTAAAGCGTCGTTGTTCAGTTCAAGGCCAACCTGTTCGACCGCGGCGCTTGCCTCTTCACCGGTAATCAACCTGAAATCACCATGGCGCAAATGGTAGCTGATGAGCCTGGCCTCATCCTTGTTGGCCAGCGACGTCGAAACAAAAATCTCGGGATCAGGCAACGCGAACGGCGTTTTCTGCGCTTCCATGGCGGGATTAATCTGGATTTCGTCCAGATTTTCCTCGGCCTCGTTATCCTGCAGAATCTGGTTGAGATTATTGAGTTCGAAGCGCAATTGCTCGTCTTCGACAAAGGCCGAATCGACTTCTTCACGGGTAAAGGTTTCTATCGCGTTGCGTTTACGCAGACGTGACTGGTGTTGACCAAAAAGGTAGATAGCGAGCGCCACCAGTACAGCGATGATGACAAGTACCCATCTGAACGTGGCCGCGTCCATTACTTTACTCCGGCAAGGGCCACCGCTTCACCGACGTCCACCGAGACCAGGCGCGACACGCCAGGCTCATGCATGGTAACGCCGTTCAGGCTCTGCGCAATTTCCATGGTTATCTTGTTATGCGTAATCATGATGAATTGTACCTGTTCCGACATTTCCGCAACCATCGAGCAAAAACGCCCGACATTGGCATCGTCCAGCGGCGCATCGACCTCGTCCAGCATACAAAACGGCGACGGGTTGAGTTCAAAAATGGCGAAAATCAGCGCCACCGCGGTCAGCGCTTTTTCACCACCGGACAACAACTGCAGATTGGTAATGCGCTTGCCCGGCGGCCTGGCCATGATTTGCACACCGGTGTTCAGCAAATCATTTTCGGTCATTTCGAGATGGGCTTCACCACCACCAAAAAGCCTGGGGAATCTTTCGCCGATACGGGTGTTGACCTGCTCGAAGGTTTCCTTGAATCGATCCCTGGTTTCCCTGTCGATCTTGCGAATTGCATCTTCAAGCGTATCCAGGGCGGAAATCAGATCCTGGTGCTGAGCGTCCAGGTATTGCTTGCGCTCGGCTTGCTCCTGGTACTCGTCGATTGCCGCCAGATTAATCGGCCCCAGCCGCTCGATCCGATTATTCAGTTTCTCCAGGCGCCTGCTCCACTCCTCCAGCTCGGCTTCGGCATCGAGGTTTTGCCGCAATGCCTCGACATCCTGGCCAGATTTCTGCAATTGCTCCTCGATCGTGTTACAACGGATTCTGGCTTCCTGTGCCAACATACGTTCCTGTTCGAGTTGATTACGAATCTCGTCGACCCGCTGCTGGCGATTGTTACGCGCGCTTTCGAGTTCGCGCTGATGGTTATCGAGTTCACCCACGGCGCGCTGCGACTGGTTGAGTTCCTGCTCATTTTGATTGCGTTGTTGCAGCAGTTCCTGCAACGCAGATTCGAGCTCGACAATGGGATCTTCGGCGCCATCGATCGCGCTGTCGAGTTCGCCGATGCGCTTGCTGAACTGCTCGTTCTGCCGCTTCACCCGATCGATATTCGAGCGGGTAGCGCGCCTTTCCGACTCCAATGCCTGCTGCTCAATCTGCTGCTGATGGGCGCTCTCCCGGGCCTGCTGCAGGGCTTCCCGCGTCTCAACCAGTTCCTGCTGCAGTTGCGCCTTCTGCTGCAGCAGGCCGGTTTCCAGCTCCGACATTTGCGCGATCTGTTCGAGAAACTCGTTGCGCTTGGCACTGTTCGACTGCAGCTCGTTGGCGTGACCGGTTTTCAGATCATCGAGTTCGGCCAACTCGCTGTGTAGTTGCTGGCGCCGGTTTTGCACCTGTTCCGCATGGCTTTGTAGATTGCCCAATTGCTGCCGCAATTCGGCCAGCGTTTGCTGCAGCTGTGCGAGTAATTTCTGGTCCTGGTCCCATTCCTGTTCGAGCGCCTGCAGGCGCTGCCGGTCACCGTCATAGCGCGATTTCATCGCCATCGCGGACTGCGTGATATTAGTCAGCTGCGCCTGAATCTGCTCGATTTCCTGGGCCCGCGCGAGCATGCCGGCATGCTGGTCGTCATCACCCAGCTGCAGGATCCAGTTGCCGCCGGCCCACAGCCCCTGCGGCGTCACCAGGCTTTCGCCCGATTTGAGCTCGGGCCGCTTGGCGCGTAAATCCTGCAGATCCTGGCACAGATATATGCCGTCTAGAATGGCCGTCAAGTCGACTTCACACTCGATAAAATCACTCAACCTGGGCCAGTTCCGCTCCGCCGGGCGTGCCGGCACCGGTTCGCAATCAAAAACCGACAGGTTGTGATTTGGCACGAATGCATCGGGTATCGATTCACCGGGCCGGACGCAGTAAGCGCTGAGAAATGACGACAATACGACTTCGAGCGCCTTGTCGATATTGCCCTTGGGCTTGACCAGGCCGGTCAGGCGCCGGCTCGAATCGATGTTATTGCGTTCCAGCCAGTCCCTGATTTCATCGCTGGTTTCGGCTAGTACGTGTTGCTGCAGGGCCTCGAGCGAACTCAGCCGACCGCGCAGTGTCTGCACCTGGTTGCGCCTTTCATCGAGTGCGTTGGAATATTCTGCGCAACTGTTGCGCAGCTTCTGGATTTCGTCGGCACGGGACTGTGCCTGCGCCATTGTCGCGGCATATTCCTCGGCCCTGGCTTTGACCTTAGCATCGAGCTCGTCGATCTCCTTCACCGCGGCGGTAGCGTCGAGAGTATCGAGCTCCTGCTGCAGGCGCGCCCGTTGCTGATCGGTATGCTGCACCTGGCGTTCGATGTGCTCGATGCCACGGTTCTCGATCTGGGCGGCTTCATGCACCTGGTGAAATTCACGCCGAAACTGGTCCCACAACTCCTGCCATTCCTGCATTTTTTCTTCGGCTTGCGTCGATCTTTCCTGCTGTTGTCGCAAACTGTCATTGCTGGATTCGAGCCCGGGCGATATTTCCTCAAGCTTTAGTTGGAGCTCATCCAGCCTGGCCTCATCGTCAGCCAGCATTTTCTGCGCTTCCTGCAGTGACTGCTCGAGACTGGCAAGTTCCTGGCGATTGAGCTGGCGCAGATTTTTCTGGTGTTCTATGGTCTGTTCCTTGCTCGAAATATCGGAACCAAGCTTGTAAAACAACCCCTGCACCTGGTTGTGTTGCTCACTGGCCGCGCCCAGTTTTTGCCGGACCTGTTCGATCTCGCGCTCGGTTTCACGCAGGCCCGCGGTGCGCTCTTCCATCGCGGTTTCGGTGCTGGCGAGTTTGCGCTTTTGTGCTTCGATTTCATCATCGAAAACCCGTTTTTGCAGCAACAGGCTTTCGGCCTCGAGCCGACGCTGATCCTGCTTCAGGGACTTGTACTTTTCCGCGGTTTTCGATTGCCGATCGAGCCGGGTCAGTTGTTTGTCGATCTCCTCGATCAAATCGATCAGGCGATCGAGGTTTTCGCGGGTGTGCCGCATGCGCGTCTCGGTTTCTCGTCGCCGTTCCTTGTACTTGGAAATCCCGGCCGCTTCTTCCAGATAAACCCGCAGCTCGTCGGGTTTGGCATCGATTACCCGGCTCACCATGCCCTGCTCGATAATCGAGTAGCTACGCGGTCCGAGCCCGGTGCCGAGAAAGATATCGGCGATATCACGCCGACGGCAGCGGGTGTTGTTCAGAAAATACTTCGATTTTCCAACCCGGGTGGCGATACGCTTGACCGAAATTTCATTGTACTTGGCGTATTCCCCCTTCACGCGGCCATCTGAATTGTCGAAAACCAGTTCAACCGAAGCCTGCCCCACCGGCTTCCGACTTGAAGAGCCACTGAAAATGACTTCCTCCATCGATTCCCCACGCAGATTTCTGGCCGAAGACTCGCCCATAACCCAGCGCACCGCGTCGATAACGTTCGACTTACCGCATCCGTTGGGGCCGACGATGCCGGTAATATTCGCCGGAAAGGCGATTTTGCTCGGGTCGACGAACGACTTGAAGCCGGAAATTTTAATTTGACTGAGACGCATTCGAGCGAGAAATTCCAGGGTAAATTTTTGCGGGCCGAGTATACCATCTGCGATTCCCGGCAGCAGTATTTCACCGCAAATAATTGCCTATTCCGCAGGCGCATATATAATAGCGCGCCGCGGAGCGCAAACCAGCTTCCGCCCGATTAACCCGCGAGCAGACATCAATGAGCACTCGGCCCTCTTCGACAAGCACCCGGCCCTCTACATCGCTGGATACCTTCGATAATCCGAACCCGGAGCGCGACTACACGATTCACATCGATACGCCCGAGTTCACCTGCCTGTGCCCACTCACCGGACAACCGGATTTCGCCACGATCGAGATCGAATACGTGCCGGACCAGCTATGCCTGGAACTCAAGGCGCTGAAACTGTATTTCTGGTCTTATCGCGACCGGGGCGCGTTTCACGAAGCCGTCACCAATCAGATGCTGTCGGACCTGGTAGCGGCAGTGGGACCGCGATTCATGCGCATCCATGCAGAATTCAACGTCCGCGGCGGCGTTTATACCCGTATCGCCGTCGAACATCGTGCGAACGGCTGGATTGCGCCCGAACCGGTCGATTTACCCTAGGATCGATTGACCATGTTTGCCGACATCGCGACAGGTACCCGGGCGTTGGCACGCGCTTTCAGCCTGCTCAACCTGCCCGGGGTACGCGTCTACGTGATCATTCCCCTGCTGATTAATTTATTGCTATTTGGCGCCTTGATCTGGTATGGCTATAGCCTGTTCACGCCTTTCGTCGAATGGCTGATGTCCTTCGTGCCTGGATTCCTGGATTTCATCGAGTCGTTTATCTGGCTGTTTTTCGGCGTGCTGGCCGCAATAACCGTGTTTTTTGCATTCACGCCCGTGGCCAACATCATCGCCGCGCCCTTCAATGCATTAATGTCGGAAAAAATCGAGTCGGAGCTGACCGGTCGACCGGTTTCTTCCGATACCAGTTTCATGCAGATGGCCATCGACGCCATTAGTTCGCAATTAGGCAAGCTGGTTTACATCATGCTGTGGGCGCTGGGCCTGTTTCTGATCAGCCTGATTCCCCTGGTCAATATTATTGCGCCGGTACTATGGGTAGTTTTTGGTTCATGGCTGCTGTCACTCGAATACTTTGACTACCCGATGGGTAATCACGACCTCGTATTCGCCGAGCAAAAGCGACGCCTGGCGGAGCGGCGGGGACTCTCACTCGGTTTCGGCGGCGGGGTCATGATCATGACCAGCATCCCCATCATTAATTTCATCGCCATGCCCGTCGCCGTCGCCGGCGCCACCCTGCTCTGGGTCGAACAGTTCGACACGGCCCCAACCACCACCGCGACTACTCCCAATCCCACCGAGCACCAGTAAATCCCACGCTCTCCGATATTTGCTGGAGCATCTCTCCGAACGGCAACTGGTGGAGCCCATTGCGACTGATAGGGTGGCCTTCGGCTTCCTGGAAAAGCCACTTTTTTAAAGGGCAAGGCGAGACTCAACATCCTTGTCTCGACTCGCCACAGGCCGCATACTTGCGGCCTGACCCTTTAAAAAAGTGACATTTCCAGCACCCTATCATTATTTCGCAGTGGGCTCCACCAGTTGCCTCTGGATTCTCAAGTCTTGAGCTGGTGAACTGGCAGTTCTTGTCTAGCCTGCAAAAACTGCCGTATGCAAGGTTATGAAGTCACATATCCATTGAATCGAATCAAAGCAGCTCCGTTACAGAATGTTTTGATAAACACCTTAGATACGTTACCTGTATCGGATATTGAATTTCTGCAAAGGCACTCAATACATGATGGCCATCAATCCCGACAATAGCTGTGTTTAACTAACCTGGAAATCATTGAGGCAATCGTTACGAGTCCTCGCGACATAAAGACTGGGTGCCGAAAAAGGGTTTATTTTTAAGGGTCAGGTGGCATGGATGCCACCTGTGGCGAGTCGAGACAGGGATGTCGCGGTCCGGCGTTCCGGGTCTCGCCTTGCCCTTAAAAATAAGCCCTTTTTCGGGAAGCCGCAGGCCACCCAGTCAGTCGCGGGGACTCGTAACGATTGCCGCTCGGAGGGATAGCATGCTAAAGAAACTGGAACCTAAATCTGGAGAGGGGGGAGGTTTAGCGGCTGGCCGGCTTGCTGGCGTTCGGTTTCGGGGAGGATATCCATCCTGGGCCAGATCCCGCTTGTGAGCGCCTGGCCGTATTCGGGCATGCCGGCGGCGATGGTCGATTGCCGGCTGCTTTCGTGATCGTATTCGAGCCGATGCCAGCTGACGTTTAACGCGGAATCCTCGGCATCGATCAGCATGTACCAGCCATGGCTGCCGCCATCGTTGGCGGGCATGCCGATGACGCCGGCGTTCAGCCAGTGGCAATCGCCGATCCGCTGCCCGAAGGGAATCCCGCAATGACCGCCGATGATAGCGTCGACCCCGGCCTGCCTGATTTGCGCCTGTTTACCGGCGGCATCCTGCGAGGCAAACACGAATTGGTTGATGCTCGACGGGCTGCCGTGCACCGTCTTGAAACGGGTACCCGACATCTCGAAGTCAATCTGACGTGGCAGCGATTGTAGCCAGCGGCGCTGCTCCGCCATGACGCGCCGCTCGGCGTACTGGTACCAGGTGATCGCGAGCGTGGAACAACTGCTGCCCGCCTCGAAACCGCAACCACAGTCGGGTTCGCTAAACGCCAGCGATTCTTCGCAGTTGCCCATCACCACGTGAATGCCCCAGTCACGAATCAGTTCCAGGGTTTGATCGGGCTCGGCGCAATAGGCGACCAGGTCCCCGGTGCAGATGATGCGATCGGCATCGATGCCGAGATCCTGCGCTCGTCGCCGCATCGCGATGGTCGCTGCAAGATTACTGTAGGGACCGCCAAAAATCAGCAGCTTGTCCCGAATGCTTCCAATATCGGACATATTCTTCCAGATTTATTTCAGGATTCGGCGCATCCGCGCGCGCCGTCAGTTTGTGTGCACCAATTCTGATTATGACCTTGACCGCGGTTTAAAAGTTCGCATACTGCAAGCGTATTCTTCTACTGCATAACTTATCGCCTTGCGCCTCGTCCTGCTGATATTGATGTCGCTCTACCTGCTTCCCGCCGGGGCGTTGCCGCGCCAGTCGCTGGTACCCGGCGGCATCGCCATGATCAAGCTCGGGCCAGACGACCCCCGCGATTTCCGCTTTCGCGGTAAACCGGTGCTGGTTGCCACTATCAACGGGGAGACGAACGCGCTGGTCGGGTTGCCGCTAAGCCTGAAACCGGGCGAGCACTTTATCGAAGCCAAATCCGCCGGCCAGATCCGCAAAAAGTTTTTCCAGGTCGACGACAAGAAGTACACGACGCAACATATCACGATAACGGACAAGCGCAAGGTCAACCCCTACGCCAGCGACATGGAGCGCATCCTGGCCGAGAAAGCGCGCAAACAAAAAGCACGCAATCATTACACGATGGCGCCGGTCGACGTCGATTTCCTGTTACCGGTAGTCGGTACCCGCAGCGGCAGTTACGGGCGTCGCCGGGTATTCAACGGCCAGCAACGCAACCCGCATAGCGGCATGGACATAGCGGCCGCCAGCGGCACCCCGATACTCAGCCCGAGCGCGGGCACGGTGATAGAGCTGGGCGATTTCTTTTTCAGCGGTAACCTGGTGTATATCGACCACGGCCAGGGCCTGATATCAATGTTCGCCCACCTCAACGAAATCGACGTTGAAATCGGCGAGCAAGTCAAAAAAGGTCAGGTCGTCGGCAAGGTCGGCGCCACCGGTCGCGTTACCGGGCCGCACCTGCACTGGAGCCTGGGGCTGAACGGGACCTGGATCGATCCCGCATTGTTTCTCGACGACTAAGCTTCATATTGCACGAGCATAGCGGATGCTGTCATGCGGGCAGCCGGCGCCGAACAGATTCGACTGAACCTGGGGCAAGTCAGGGCCGGGATACTCGTGTAACAGGCAGGCTAGAACGTCAGGCGTACGCCAAAATGAAGGTTATCGTCATCGGCGTCGTAATCCCCACCGTCGCCCTCGATTTCGAGATGTCGTATTCCGATAAAAGCGACGGTCTGGGGTAAGGCTTCGATCTGAAAGCCGATGGTGTAATCAAGCACTGCCTCGGTATCGCCAAAGCTGGTGATGTCAGGGGCATAGTAACCTTCGACGTAAACCGCCATCGGCATGGTTCCGGCAATGGTATACCTGACCTGCCCACCGATGCCAAATGCGAAGACGTCTGCGTCGGGTTTATCGAGCTGGCCGAGATAAGCTTTTACCCCGACGCCGAAGGTCAGCGGATTCTCTTCCGATGCCTGGCGCATCTGCAGCAGGCTCGCCTGCAAAATGAAGTCGCTTTCGTCGTTGTAAAACAGGCCAAGGCCGAGATCGGATCCACCCCAGCCGATCAGGCTCGAATCCGAGCGGAACGTAAACTGAGCTGTTTCCTTACTTAACAGGGCTTCGAAATCGTTGGCGCTGGCCGTCGACATGGCCGCAATGCAGGACAGGCTAAGACAAATCAGACGAATCAGTTTCATGGTAATACCGTGGCAAAAAAGTCGCGCAATCATAGCATAGGATTTGGCGCCGTTGCGCTGTGAAAACGCAATATTTGAAATAGTTACACCTGTTCTTGCAATGAAATATTAATGCAGGAAAAGCGGGTTGCCGTAACGGCGGAGGGGACTACTGTTCGTAGCGGTCGAACAGGCGCGTGACCGGTGCAGGCTCATTCATGACCGGCGTATCCAGCCAGCGAATAATTGGCGCCCATTGCTCCTTGTCGACCTTGCTGCGGGAAGTCGACATCTCCTGCACACCGATACCCAGCTCGATAGCCCTGGCGTAAAGTTGTGTATCGCGCAGGCTTGCAATAAAGGGAATATTCAAGCCGAACAAAAAGCGCTCCAGCGAATGGTACATCAGCGTATTTTTACGCACCCGGTTCGCCACCACGGCCAGGCGGATCATTTTCTTGCGCGCCCTGCCGGTAGTCAGCAAAGCCTTGATGAAGTGCGCGGTGGCGTGGATGTCGATTGGCGATGGCAAAACCGGGATCAGCACCGAGTCATTTTGCTGAAACAGGCTTGTGAGCTCGGTAATATCGGTTCCGGCCGGGGAATCGATTAACGCGACATCGGTTTCGGGCGGAACCCGCAGTTGCCAGGAGCGCGTCAGGCGATGATCGGAGTTTTTGGAAGCATCGACCCCGGTTATCGGTGCCGCATCCTCGGGCCGTCGATTAATCCAGGCCAGCGACGAACCCTGGGAGTCATGATCGAACAGGCGTACATTTTTACCCAGGCGCGCGTAGTAAGAGGCGATATTAGTAGTAATCGTCGTCTTACCACAACCGCCCTTGGCGTTGGTTACCATGATTCGCTGTAAGCCCATGAATTAAAGTCTATGTCTAAACAATCAAATAACTTTACAAACAGAATAAAAAATA
>CAMYML010000148.1 GCA_947259305.1 uncultured Gammaproteobacteria bacterium
TTTGCTGCGGGCGAAGAAGGTCATCATGTCTTTCAGCCATGTCGAACTGACTGAATTGCTGCAACGGGCGCTGGGCATGTCGGATGCATCCGCGATTCGTCAATTGTATGCCGGCAAGTTGGACGAACGCGGCCTCGGTGGCCTGATCCGCGCCGGCAAGTGACGCCGCGCTTAAGCGCGGCGTCATCCCGGAAACTGCGAAGCAGTTATCCGGGATCTCAGCCCGTCCGGTCGCTTCATTCTGCACCCGAGTTCTAACATCTACTCCGCCTGCGGCGTCATCGCGGCAAGCACAGGCATCCAGATAATCGAATGTCGTCCCCGCTAAAGCGGGGGATCTTACAACGAGCCGAAATTACTAGATTCCCGCTTACGCGGGAATGACTTAAATGCCTAGAAGGGCTTCACCACGGCGAGGATGACAACTGCGAACAGCACAAGTACAGGCAACTCGTTGAACCAGCGATACCAGATGTGTGAATGCCGGTTATTGTCGTTGGCGAAATCGCGCATAAGCTTGCCGCAGTAAAAGTGATAACCGACCAGCGCGGCAACCAGTGCCAGCTTCACATGCAGCCATAACATGTGCGAATAGGCGGCCCAGGCGTAGTCGAACAACAGCCAGAAACCGAAAACCAGGGTCAACAGCATCCAGGGCGTGATGAAGCGATAAAGCTTGCGTTCCATCAGCATCAGGCGGGCCTTGACATCGTCCTCCTCGGCCATCGCATGGTTGACATAAAGGCGTGGTAGATAGAACAGCCCGGCGAACCAGGCGACCATGAAGATAATGTGAAAAGCTTTGACCCAAATCATTAAAGAATCTCTTAGATAGCTGTGCTAAACCACTGTAGACTATTGCATTTCAATGGTCTCGATAATCAATCAATGTATAATGCTGCGTCCATTTTAACGGCTCCGAACAAACATTAGAATGATAAAGATTGGAATTGTAGGTGGCACCGGCTACACCGGTGCGGAATTGATGCGTTTGCTGGCGCGGCATCCCGCTGCGCGTATGCAAGTGATTACCTCTCGCTCCGAGTCCGGAAAACCCGTCGCCGAGTTATTCCCGAATCTGCGCGCCCTGGTCGACCTTAATTTTATCGAACCGGCAATCGATTCCTACCGTGATTGCGAGCTGGTTTTTTTCTCCACGCCAAACACCACCGCGATGTCGCAGGCCGAGGAATTGCTCGCCTCCGGAATCAAGGTGATCGATCTGGCCGCTGATTTCAGGATCAAGCACATCCCAACCTGGGAGCAATGGTACGGCGCCACCCACGCCTGCCCGGCGCTGGTGGAAGATGCCGTTTACGGTTTGCCGGAATTGAATCGTGAAGCGATACGAGAAGCTCGCCTGGTCGCCAATCCGGGCTGTTATCCAACCTCGGTGATCCTGGCATTGCTGCCATTGCTGGCCAACAACCTGATCGATCCGAAATCCATCATCGCGGACTGCAAGTCGGGTGCCAGCGGGGCGGGCCGCAAGGCCAGCGTCGGCACCGCATTTTGCGAGATTACCGAGTCGGTGAAGGCCTACGGGGTGGACGGTCATCGCCATTTACCCGAAATCCGCGAAGTTTTGCAGACGCTCAATGTCGACGCCGATCTGGTGTTTACACCGCACTTGATGCCGATGATTCGCGGCATCCATGCCACCGTTTATGCCGATGCGAGTGGGCCGGCGGATCAGGTTCAATCGGTGTTCGAGGACTACTACCGCGCTGAGCCTTTTGTCGATGTCATGCCCGCGGGCTCGCATCCGGAAACCCGCAGCGTACGCGGCGCTAATGTCTGCCGCATCGCCGTGCATTACCTGGCGGCGGCCAACAAGTATGTCGTGTTGTCGGTAGAAGATAACCTGGTCAAGGGTGCGGCAGGGCAGGCAATCCAGAACATGAATCTTATGTTTGGCCTGGATGAAACCGCGGGCCTGGAAGCCCCGGGGATGCTGCCTTGAGCAACCTGCATCGAGGGTTTCAGGTCCGACAATACAGGCCGTGGAAAGTCTGGCTTGGCGTGGTCCTGTTAATTGCGCTGATGGCCATGTTTTTTTACATGGGTAAAAGATACCAGTCTTATCAACTCGATCACCTGCTGCTTGAGCGTGAAACCCTGGTCAGCCGCATCGCCGAGCTCGAAACCCGGAATCAAAATCTGGTGCAAAAAAACGCTCATCTTCAGGGCGGCAGCAAAATCGAACGTGACGCCTATGAACTGGCGAACCAGGAGTTGGCCAGGTTGCAGCGGGAATTACTGGAGCAAAAGGAGGAGCTGGTGTTTTACCAGGGCATTGTTTCGCCCAAGGATGCCGCACTGGGGGTTAATCTGCAGTCCTTCGAGGTGCGAAAGAAGAACAATCAGAATCAATACAGTTACAAAATGATCCTCACCAAGAGTGGCAAAAGCACCAAAAAAATCAGTGGTGGCACTATTGTCTTCATCCGTGGCGAGAAAGGTGGCAGTGTCAGCGAATTGAAATTGTCTGATCTGGTGCTTGAAAATCAAGGTAAAGACACCAAGTTTGCGTTCAAGTACTTCCAGGTTTTTGAGGGGGATATCGCCCTGCCTGAAGGATTTGAGCCTTTCGAGGTGGAAATAGCCATCAAACCTACTACAAAGAAGGTAGAATCTTTCTCAGAAACCATTTCGTGGGCGAGCGTATTGTCCGAGGGTGTATAAATGTTTGGCAAAAAAAAGGGATTCAGTGCTGCGCGTATCGACACACTGGTTGGACAGGGTACCGAAATCAACGGTGATCTGGTGTTCTCTGGCGGGTTGCATGTCGATGGTAAAATCAATGGCAATGTTGTGGCCGAGGAGGGCAGTACCGCGCTCCTGATTTTGAGCGAATTCGGTCGTATCGAGGGTGAAGTCAAGGTGCCCAACATGGTGCTTAACGGAGAAATTGTCGGTGATGTCTACGGCTCCACTCGCGTAGAGCTGGCGCCCAAGTCCAGAATCAAGGGCAGCGTTTACTACAACCTGATCGAAATGGCGATTGGCGCTGAAGTCAACGGCGGGCTGGTGCATCAACCAGCGGGCTCGGAGCAGCCCAAGCGACTGGAAGACAAGTCCAACAACCACGGCGGCGGAAATGCCGAACCGGTGACTGAAAACTGATTCGCGTGTTATCCTTTACCGCTTGAGCTTTAAATGAAACGAGTAATGTTATGGAAGTAATCATCGACGCCAATTTTGGTATGGCACTTGGGCCCACTTCCGGTGAAGTGCTGCTTGAATTTTCCGACTCCGCGGTGCGCAAACTGAAATCATTGCAGCAGGAGGAAGGTAATCCGAACCTGATGCTGCGGGTATCGGTTTATGGTGGCGGCTGCTCGGGTTTCCAGTACACCTTCTCCCTCGAGGAAGAGGTCAAGCCCGCGGACAAGATCGTGGAAAAGGATGGAGTAAGCCTGATCATCGACCAGATGAGCTATCAGTATCTGGCGGGTTCCGAGGTGGATTTTACCGAGGGGCTCGAGGGCGCCATGTTCGTCGTCAATAATCCGAACGCAACCTCGACCTGCGGTTGCGGCGCTTCATTCTCGATTTAGATCGGCAAGCCGGAGTTAAACCCGGCGCTGGAATGGTCTAGAAGTTGAAATAACCGTTCAGGAAAACGCCGTCGTATTCGAGGTCGTTGTTGAGGTTATCGACATCATCCAGCTCTAGCGAAAAAGACTTGAATCCTCCCTCGACGCCTAGCCCGCTGCCGGAGTCATAGCCGAGCATGATGGTCGAATCCTGGGCGTTGCTTTCGCTCAGGCCCAGATCGATAATATTGGCATTGATGTTGGCGCCCACGTAGAAGCCACTATTTGGCAAATCGTAGCGCGCCGACAGGTACAGCAGCGGTATGGTTTCGTCGACTTCCACGCTGCTACGGGTGGCGCCGTCCAGCGAAACTTCGCCTGCGAAACTTTTCAAATCTACGCCCAGATCCAGGTTGAGCCGATTGTTGAGCAATTGATAGTAGAGCACGAGGTCGTTGTGCGACAGGTCGTAGGTAGAGGTTACCTCGTTGCCGGAGGAAAATGTCTGGCCATTGAAGTTGATATTCGAATCCAGGATCAAACGATTCGATGAGCCCAGCTCATGGCCACGGTATTTGATGTTCGGTAATGCCTTGATCGGATGCTCGAGAATAAGCATCATCGAAGATTGCGACGGGTTATCGAGATCCAGATCGTCGACCAGATCGATACTCCTGGATTCCGTGTTGTTATAGTTGTTATTAAGGCCAGGCGCCCAATGGCTGGCGCCGATGTCCAGGCCGATGAATTCCGCTTCGGCAGGGCCGATCGCCAACCAAAGAATGGTTGTTACTGCGAAAGCGCTCCGTGTGCGATTCATCTTTGTCCTCACTGACAATCTAGAGTTTGAGTCTACACCATACATTTGTCTAAGACATGCTGATGCACCCCGGGTTCATTGTATTTGTTAACTAAGTCACACAATGGCCCGCGATTATTCGGCCCGGTATACCCCGCCAAGTATCGTGGTATGGCTAGCGCGGGTAACTGCGGGGATGTTACCGCCGCGTAGATTGATGCGCTCGCGCGCCAGCCAGGCAAAGGCTGCGGCCTCGACATAGTCTGGATCGAGCCCCAGAGCGGCGGTTGTCTGCAGGCCACATTCGGGCAGGGCCAGTGCGATGCGCTCGAGCAGGTAACGATTATGGGCGCCACCGCCGCAAACATAACAATTTGCCGGCAATGCGGGTAGTCCGCGGATTGCCTCACCAAGCGTAATCGCGGTGAGCTCAACCAGGGTGGCCTGCACGTCCTCGGCGGTATAGTCGTCGCTCAGGAAGGGTGTCAGCCAGTTCGGGTTGAAGTACTCGGTTCCGGTTGACTTGGGCGCGGTTAGCACAAAATAGGGCTCGCTGGTCAGTATCTGGTTAAGCAGATTATTGATTATCTTGCCACTACGTGCCCATTCACCGCCATCGTCAAAGCTTTTGCCCAGATTTTGTCCGCTCCAGAAGTCGAGCAGGGTGTTGCCGGGTCCCGTATCGAAACCGAGTACAGGGGTCTCCGGATCTGCCGCCAGGTGAGTGATATTGGCAATTCCACCAATGTTGATGACCACGCGCTCCTCTGCTTCCGAGCGAAAAAGGTATTGATGAAATGCGGGCGCCAGCGGCGCTGCCTGGCCGCCAAGCGCGATGTCCTTGCGCCTGAAATCGGCAACCGTAGTGATGCCGCAAAGTGCTGCCAGCCGGTTTGGGTCGCCAATTTGCACGGTATAGGGTATCGCCGTATCGGGACTATGACGAATTGTCTGGCCATGGCAGCCCACGGCGATAATATCGCCACGATCGAGCGCCGCGGTATTCAGCGCGCTGTTCACTTCGGCCGCGTAATGTTCGCCCAGTTCCGCATCCAGCGTGTACAGGGTATCCAGCGATGTTGATTGTGACCGGCACAGCTCCTGCAATGCCTGGCATAGCGGTTGCGGATAGGGTCTGGTCTGACAATGCAGGACGCGCGGTGGAAACTCGCTGAAATCGACGATGGCAACATCGACACCATCGAGACTGGTGCCTGACATCATACCGATGTAAAGCTCGCTGCCCTGGGGGTGATTCACTGGGAATTATCGGCCAATGTGCGATCCATCAGGCGCAGCATCGACAGATAAACCTGGGTGTTTTCCTCGAAGTGAGATAGATAGGCCGAGTTTACCGGTGTGGCCTCGGGTAGCTTGACCGTCAGGGGATTGCGATGCGCGCCGTTGACGCGAAACTCGTAGTGCAAATGCGGCCCGGTCGCCATGCCGGAACTGCCGACGTAACCGATAATCTGGCCCTGTTTCACTTTCTTGCCGCTGCGTACGCCGCGCGCATAACCGCGCAGGTGGCCGTAGGCGGTGGTATAGCGCCCGCCGTGACGGATTACGATGAGGCGGCCATAGCCACCCTTGGTGCCGGCAAAGATAACCTTGCCATCGCCCGACGCCCGCACCGGCGAGCCGCGTTTGGCAGCGTAATCGACACCCTTGTGGGAGCGCCATTTTGACAGCACCGGATGCCAGCGATTGTTACTGAAGCGCGAGCTGATACGGGAAAAGTCGACCGGGCTGCGCAGGAAAGCCTTGCGCATGCTTTTGCCCTCGGGCGTGAAATAATCACTGTCGCCTTTCGGGTCGGTGTAATACACCGCGCGATAGATTTTTTCTTTGTTGATGAATTCGGCGGACAGGATGCGGCCATTGCGAATTTTGATGTCGTCCTTATACAGCTCTTCATAGACGATGCCAAAGCGGTCACCGCTGCGAATATCGAGCGAGAAATCGATATCCCAGCCAAAAATGGCGACCAGGTCCATGATGACGTCTTCGGGAATGTCCGCATTAGCCGCGGCTTCAAAAAGCGAAGTCTCGATTCTGCCTTCCCGATAAACGGGATAAGCATCGAGCTGATAGTTGATGATTTGGCTGCTGAAAGACTGATCCTCGATTCGTTGAATCAGTAAGGTGCTGGTAATGTCGGGGATGTACTTCATCTGGCGCAGATTGCGATTTTCGTCCAACAGTAGCTGGATTTCCTGACCTGGCTTGATGTAGCGAAGTTTTTTGGTTTGTTCGTTTAAGCGGGCGATCTTGTGCGTGGTTGACGACGAGAGGCCTTTTTTGGCGAAAATCGACGCCAACGTATCTCCTGATTTAATGGTAACGCTTTCCCAGGCTGGGCCATCGATTTCAGTGCTGCTTTCCTCGACCTTCTGCGGCCGCGTATTTACCGGGGCGGGTAGCGGCAGCGAATAGTGTAATCGAGTTAACTTGAGAGTAGAATCCGCAGCTTTGGCCGAGGGCTGCCAGTTGGATACACTGAAGCCGAGCAGCATGACGACGGTTGCGACCAGCAATAATTTAATCAAAAGACCGGGATGAAAGGCCGGAGTCACGGGCGCAGCGTTTCCAGACCTCGACAAACAGGCGTGATCAGATTTGAAATCAAGTTCTTGAAAACTCATTAAAAAATACGTCTAAGTGATTGGTTAAATTGAGATAATGAGCCCGAAATATTATCTCCAGAAAGGTATATAGCATGATTTCCGAAAAAGATGCAATGCAGCAGATAAAAAGAGGATGTGATGAAATCCTGCTTGGGGCTGAATTGCAAGAAAAATTAAAGCGTGGCAAGCCTTTGAAAATCAAGGCGGGCTTCGATCCGACGGCGCCGGATCTGCATCTTGGGCACACGGTTTTAATCAATAAAATGCGTCAGTTTCAGGACCTTGGGCATCACATTATGTTCCTGATTGGCGATTTTACCGGCATGATCGGCGATCCCAGTGGGAAATCGGTGACCCGGCCGCCGTTATCGCCCGAGCAAATTCAGCAAAACGCATTGACCTACCAGGAGCAGGTTTTCAAAATCCTCGACCCGGAGGCGACGGAGATTTGCTTTAATTCGACCTGGCATGGGCCCCGGACCTCGGCCGACATGATTCGGCTGGCTTCGCGGCATACGGTTGCGCGCATGCTCGAGCGGGATGATTTCTCCAAGCGCTACAAAAATAACCAGCCGATCTCGATTCACGAGTTTTTGTACCCCCTGGTGCAGGGTTGGGATTCGGTGGAAATGCAGGCCGACGTCGAACTCGGCGGTACCGACCAGAAATTCAATCTGCTGGTAGGCCGGGAACTAATGAAAGCCGAGGGAATGGAACCGCAGGTGATCCTGACCATGCCAATCCTCGAAGGTCTCGACGGCGTGCAGAAGATGTCCAAGTCGCTGGATAACTACATCGGTATCGATGATGCGCCCAACGACATGTTTGGCAAGATCATGTCGGTCAGCGACGACTTGATGTGGCGCTATTTCGAACTGCTCAGCTTCAGGCCGATGCAGGAAATCAATCAGTTTCAGCACGACGTCAGAGCCGGGACCAATCCGCGCGACATCAAGTTCCTGCTGGCGGAGGAAATCATCAGCCGCTTTCATAGCGCCGCCGCGGCTGAGTCAGCCAAACAGGATTTCATCACGCGTTTTACCAAAGGCGCGATGCCTGATGAAATGCCCGAGACAACGCTAAAGCTCGAGCACGACCACATCGGGATTGCGGCGTTGCTGAAACAGGCCGGACTAACCAGCAGCACCTCGGAAAGCTTTCGCATGATCCAGCAGGGCGCCGTCAAACTCGATGGCGAGAAAATCTCGGATCGAGGGCTCGAACTGGAACGCGGGTCGGTGCTTGTGGCCCAGGTTGGCAAGCGCAAGTTCGCGCGAATTACGCTCGAGTAATAAAATCTTTAAATAGCGCTTGACGCGTTATTAATACTGCCTATAATGCGCGCCTCGTCGAGCCGAACTGGCCGGGGTTTGTAACCGCTGAATCGGAATATCGACGAGTATTAAAAGCTCCTGCAAATCAGGCAGATATCGACTCATCGGCATTTATGTCAATAAATGCTGCGGAAGTCGTTGACGCCGTCAAAAAAGGGCTTATAATGCGCGCCCTCGCTGTTAGAAACATCCGGTTATCCAAGGATTGCCGGCATTGCGGGGCAGGTCTGAAAAGGCCGCAAAACATCGGGTGTTCCCCGATGAGACGATCTTTAACAATTGATTAGGTAATTTGTGTGGGCACTCAAGTCAATGATGATACTCGTATCATTACGATTTGAGTGACCAAGAACTTTAACTTACGTTAAATAAGTCGAGGTTACTCTCTTCAAAAAAGTTACACGGAGCTATCCGTAAATAGTTTTAAACTGAAGAGTTTGATCCTGGCT
>CAMYML010000149.1 GCA_947259305.1 uncultured Gammaproteobacteria bacterium
CTGTTTGCAATGATGCCGAGTTCATTGGTTAATGGTACAACCGGTATCGAGCTGGATTTGGGGCAACCTAAATTGCGAATTCTTGAGACAATTTCAGGGGCATGGGCGAAAACCCACTTTTATGCGTTTCAGGATATTGCGCATGGACCACCTACTCGGCCATGGCACTTTTTGCTACCGGCTCGGGCCTGCTGGAAACGGATTCGACCGCATGCGCGGCAGGTGCCTGCACCGGCCGGTCGATCCATTCGCGACTAGCGAGGTAGAGGTCCCGTGCGCTTGCCCGCAGACCGACGAAGCGCAGAATGGCATACGCCAGGATCGTGCCGTTGACGCCGGCGAACAGGGCGTGCGGCCAACGCCCGTTTTCAAGGTCGACGGCCAGGATCAGGCCGCAGAAGGTGAGGAAGCCGTAGGTTGCGACCAGGTAAAAGACCGGGACCGCGGTGCGGTCGGCGACCTTCGGTGTGCGTCCGAACGGCGTGCGCTTCCCCGTGACTATCTGGGCGATGGATTTGAACACGCCCCCCAGGTGCACCGGAACCAGGAGAAGGTTGAGGGCGTAGACGCCGAGTATGTCACTGGCGCGGTAACCGATGCGCACGAGGTCGCGCACGTACAGCAGCAGGTAAGGGAGCATCGCCATCGGCAGCCACGGAGAACGCAATGCCAGTTCCAGGGGAAGCATTAGCAGTGCCAGGATCCCCAGGTTGATGGTCGCCAACGACGTGAGATAGTGCACACCCATCAGGGTATGCCCGATTCGACTCGGCACCGGTGCGCGACGGGTCACGTAACGGCAGAATTTTGGGAAAATAATCAGGCCGCCGTTGGCCCAGCGGCGCCGCTGGATCAGCAGGGCGCCGAAATCCGGCGGCGTGGCACTGTAGGCCAGCCGTTCCGGAAAGTTGAACAGCGACCAGCCGCGCACCACCATGTCGACGCTGGATTCGGTGTCCTCGATCACTGTCCTGTCCTGGATGTAACGGGTGATGGTGAATCCCCGCTCGGTGTCGGGGACGGCAATATCCTCCAGCGCCTGCTTGCGCAGCAGGGCGTTGGCGCCGACCCAGAAGGTTGCATTGAAACTGGTGAAGCCCTGGTGGACCAGGTACTGGATATCCGTTGTTGCGCCGGCAATCCGTTCGATGATCCTGGGTGCGCCCGGAAAGGCGCTGTACGGCGTCTGTACCACGGCGACGCGCTCGTTGCCTTCCGCGTTCATCACTAAAATCAGTTTCAGCGCATATTCCGTGGACAGGATACTGTCGGCGTCGAGGGTGATGATGAATTCGGCATCGGGGACATACCCGCCCGTCTCGCCCTTGCGGCTTTCCCTGATCACCTGCCCATCGGCATGGTCATCGATAGTGACCGTTTTTCCCATCAGCCCGATGTAGCTGTTCAGGTTCATGGCCTTGTTGGGTTCGTGCGACAGGTTGGCGTAGCGCTTGCGTTCAAAGGCGCCGATGTCGACCGTGAACAGGCGGCTGAGCCTGAAATACTCCTGCTCCAGGGACCCGGGACCGGCTTTACTCGGGTCGCCGGTGGCCTGCTGCCGCAGGAAGGCTGCGCGATCACAGTGCTCGGCGGCAGGCTTCACCAGGTTTTGCTCGATGAAGCATCGGTCCTCGTGGTTGCAATCCGGGGTGGCCGCTCGAATCTCGTCCAGGCACCGGGCCGCACGTTCATACAGCGAAGCGATAGTGAACCATTCAGCCGTGGCATCGACCCGGCCCCCGCGTTTGCGCCGGGTGTAATCGTTCAATGCCGCGCGGAAGGGTTCCGCGTGTCGGCGCAGGTCGGCATTGAGATCGGCGACCAACTGCCGGGCGTTTTCCAGCAGCGCCCGATCATCTTCGTTGCCGGGGGTGGGCGGATCATCGATGAGCAGAACCACTTGTTTGGTCGGGTAGTCCAGCAGCGCCGCCGAGAGCAGGGTCTTGCGCACCACGACCGGGTCTTCCTTGTAAGACGGCACCAGCACAGCCAGGCTGGGGGCCTCGCCGGCATACAGTCCCATAAACTCGTCTCTTGCCGGGACGCGGTGCCTACGGTGGCGGTGCAACTGACCGAGACGCGACAGGAAATAGACCAGGATGCTGAATTGCGTCACGGCGATAAACAGCATCCATATCTGCGCCTAGTAACAGCCAGACCAGGCCAGTCCATACGATGACGGCGATTGTCAGCCGGATTTCTCGAGTGTAGTTTCTATGCTCTTTACTATTATTTTTATCCATGCAGGTATATCCAGTCCCCCCCGATGCCAATGAATCGACACGGGTGTAATTATTTTTGCCAGGGTAATGGCAGCTCTTTTGTCATTTGTAAAACGATCCCGGCTGGCAAAAGGTTCCTCTCGAAGGTACGGTTTTATACTGTCCCAAAGTACAGGTCTCCCACGGCTTTCCTATCCGCAGCCTGCAGCATCACCCTGTACAACAGCGCGGCGGTGATCGGATCGAATGGTGAGGTCCTCAACCATCACAGCAAACTGACGTCCACCAATCCGGAACGTACGGCCCGGAATATTGGCGATGTCTCGGGGCCGCAAGCCATCGCCAGGCCGATCGGGGGAATCGGCCAGCAGCTGTGCTGGAAAACCACGTGCCGTCGGCGCGATTCGCCCTGTATGCCCAGGGCATCGATATCTACATCGCGCCGACCGACGACAGCGGTGAGGGCTGGATCTACAGGGGCGACCGGGTAGTGATCGTCCCCGGGCGGGAACAAGGCAAACAACAGTTTCCTGCCGTTCCTGCAGGATGGGACCCGCTATCGCCACGACAAGGATCAACCGACCTACCGGGAGGCCTGCTTCTACCTTGATGGCGGTATCGATACGGTTACTCAAATCCCGGTGCACCACCGGCAAGAACCGGCAAGTGAGCCGCCGGGGTCACAAGCAAGTCGTCGAACGAACCGCAGCACGACTGGATCAGAACCCCGATGCCATGCAAAGTAGTCGGGCAACGGTTGAGCATCCCTACGGCACATTGAAGTGCCGAATGTAGGCGACGCATTTCTTAACGAGGACGATGGATCGAGCGAGTATCGAAATGAGTCTTCATGTACTCGCTTAAAACATGATGCAGGTTATTAATCGCGTTGGCGTAAAACAACTGCTTGAGGTGACCTAAACGGTTCGCCGGCCGCGAACAAATCGGCGGTTGCTACCAGAATATATTTTGAATCAGAAAAGCGTTCCTTTCCCAGACCTTCTGCCGCATTGTTCACGACGAGTCTTTACACAACCTCGTCCAGGACTCTCGTGCAATTAAATTCGCAAAATAGACTTTCGTCACTCGCTATCTCCGGTGCAACCCGGTAGCCGAATCCACGAACGGCGCGCCTTGCAAGGTAACCGGCTTACTCATTTGCGCCTGTTTTATCTCCCTCGGTATCCACTTAGACCGGATGAGTCCGGTATATCGCGCCGAACGGCTCGCGAATCCCACCAGGCCGACCAGTTGAAATAGACGAAGACCACGTCCAGGGTTTCGTCTGTGACCCAGTAGTGTTCACGCGTTGCCTCGATACCGTACTGTAGCAACAGATTATCGCCGATAAGTTTCTTGAGCTTGACACCGGCGCCAAGCGCAAACATGTTGTTCCATTCAATTTCTTCGGTGTCAGCAATGTAGTCGAGATTGCCATAAAAGTTGAAAGTCCCCCAACGACCCCAGTTGGCCCAGTCCACGCCCTGTTCCGCATAGCCCTCCAACACCGCAGTGTCTTCCTCGATCGGATCCTGTGATCCCGGGTATCTGATCTCACCCCATGTCAGGCCAGGATAGGCCAGCGGGCGTAGCCTGGCATCAGTATCATGGTTAGAGCCGGGAACATGCCAGGAGTAGAACCAGTTGGTAAACAACTGGGTACCATCAGAGCTTCTTTCAATTACGAAGCGCTTGTCGTTCTCGTATTTCGCACCAACCGACATGACAAAGCTATCGGAAAAGTAATGGCGTAATTTTATCCCCACGCCCAGCAGAATTTTCCTGTTGAAGTCCAGCTCCTCGGTATCCAGCCTGTAGTTCACACGAGCAAAAAAATTGATTGCCGTATCTTTAGAAATCGAGAGAAAGTCCACCCCCTGTTCGATTGCACCACTGATCAGCAGGTTGTCGCTTTCATTGGGCTGCGCAGAACTCGGGAATTGGATATTACCCGAGGCCGATCCCCGCATCGGCATGCCGTTCTGGGCCATTGCCGATGGTGCGGCCAGAAATACTGTACACGACAACATCACTGCCAGTGCAACTGGTATTCGCCTTTTGAGGCTGTGACAAAATATAAACTGCGTCAAAGTATCGCTCTCGTCTCCTGAAGCCGCTCGGATTTGATCGTTTGTATGATCGAGATCGGACTGGGTATCAGTTCGATCAGAGCCGTTGTCATCAGATAAGGTCAGGGCCCGATCGTCTGCTTTGCAGGTACGTATTTACAAAAAGTTATACCAGCTATGTATCGACCTCGGGCCGCTCATACCGTATATGAGTAGTGCAAAAAACCGATAACGTCAATGAAAGCGGTAGCGGTCGCTTCAATTTTCCTTTGACCCAATCTGACAATCCCCACTCAGAACCCGACTTTAGCCGCGACAGGCACAGTGTTGCCGGTTGCGCACCCGGTCTCACTGAACAGCTCGGTGCTCCGGGTGAAAGCATACATGTGATGACTGCCCCTGCCATGACAAATTACGCAAGTCTGGAGAATACATGTGTGCGCGATATTCCCGCTGTCCGCTCCCGAGTCTCGCAATCAGATCATCGATATTGTGCGCACCCGGTTCGATACCGAAATCATCCACCTGGCTTTTCAACTGTACCCCTGTATGCAGCAGGCGGTCGAGTACCATGTCGCCAATCACTTCCTTGAAATGCGAGGAATCCCAGTAATACTGCATTTCGTCATGGCTGCCTCGAGCAGGCAAACGTTCCGTTGTAACGCGGTTGTAATTGGCGAAATCGTATAACGCTATGGCATCTTTATCACTGTGTCTGCGCGCATCCCGGGCCAGCAATTCGACTATCCCACGCTTCCCGTTTTCCACCGACCACCAGTTACCGGTTGCCGCATCGAGCTCGAGCTGGTGCACGTGCGATGGTGTCAGGAAAATCACCAGCTCGACGTCGTGACTGCGACAATATTCGATGATTTTCTCGATATATCCCAGCGACGTAATCGGGTCAGGCTCTGCCGGCGGACCGGATTGAACGGCAGGCAACGTTTTTTGCGGCACTTTCCAGCCCAGCTTGAAGGTCACTTCCAGCTTGTCGATCTCGTCGAAATAGCAGCGCGGCCCGCAAGTAACGAAATTTTCCGTAGGCCTGCGAAAATAAACTTCACCCAGGCGCTGGCCATTCGGCGCATACCAGACCGGCTGGTCACTGTCCGCTTCGAGCAGACGGATGCTTTCCTTAAGTGTGCCGTAACTGGACAATAGTTTCAGATCCGCCAGCAACATGCGCACCGGGTTCAACGCGTGGCGTTCATCCATCAGTATCGATGCATCGAAATCCGGGCGCAGGCTTGCGGGCGTGGCATTCAGGTGATAGGTGTCCAGCCCGAGCATCACGTGGCGGATATTACCAGCAGCATCGGCGTGTTTCAGGTAGGCATACATTTCCTTCGTGGTCGCGCCATCGAAGGCCAGGTTATAACGGCGCTGGTAGAGACTCGTCCAGCCCGGATGACGCGGGCTGATGCCCAGATGCACCCTCGAGGTTCCGAGCACGATGGATTCGGGTTGTACCCGCCGGGCTTCATAGGCTTTCAGCAATCGAACGCGATTGTACATCGCCGGTTTGTGCACGCCGCTAACGTACATCCCGAGCGGGTCCACGTTCGCGTTGAACGCAACGACAGCCGCCAGCAGCGCCGTTGCTGCTGCAAACGCTATCATCAGATATCGGCCAGGACCTTTACTCATCGCGTCGCCTAGTGCGAATATTGCATGAGCATCCCGAGCAATGGCGCAGGACAGGTTGAAGGCCGGTGACAAACTGAAACCAGCGCCTCGACCATAAATATCGAAATATTACCAATAGATTCATAGTTTTGTAATTCGGTCCTCAATCGGCTCGTGCAATATTCGCGCTAGAACTGGAAGTAGATAAATTCGGATATTTGTGTCATGAACATCAGGCACAGACCGAGCGCCAGGCCTGTATACGCCGCCCACGGCAGTGTCGACTTCCAGTGCATCAGGGCCGGAATCGGCCTTGCCATATGCGCACCGTAGGTGCCCTTCGGCGGTACATAGTTCATGACCTGCTGCGTGTTCGGCATCACGAAGGCGAACAGCAGCAAGCCGACAGGCACGGCAAACGCATCGATCGGCAACGACCCGAGGCCGTTAGCACCGGCCATACCGCTCAATACCGTGAACGCGGTGTCGACATCGGCCGCGCGGAAGAACACCCAGGCCAGGACGACGGCCAGAAAGGTGATCAGCCAGGCGGCAAAGGTATACAGCCGGTTATCGCCCGACAGTTTCAGACGATGCCAGCCGTGATTGATCATCAGATAGACTCCGTGCAGCGCACCCCAGATCAGGAAGGTCCAGCCGGCGCCATGCCAGATACCGCCGAGCACCATGACGATAAACAGGTTGATGTAACGGTGGAATTTGCCGTCACGATTACCGCCCAGCGGTATGTAGAGATAATCCCTGAGAAAACGCGATAATGTAATATGCCAGCGCCGCCAGAAATCGACGATATTCAGCGATTTGTAAGGCGAATCGAAATTGATCGGCAGGTGAATTCCGAATATCAGGCCGATGCCGATCGCCATGTCCGAATAGGCTGAAAAATCGAAATAGATCTGCGCCGAATAGGCCAGTGTCGCGCTCCACGCTGTCAGCATGTCCGGAGCCGTTCCGAGAAACGCCGCATCGAAATGCGGCGACGCATACTGCGCGGCGGTATCGGCCAACAGCACCTTTTTTGACAAGCCGATGATGAATATCGTAACGCCGTTGACAATGGTAATCGGCGATACCCGGTCCAGCCGGGCGAACTGCGGGATCACTTCACTGTGATGGACGATCGGCCCGGCGATTAGCTGGGGGAAAAAGGTGACGAACAGGAAATAATCCAGCGCATTGACCCGGTCCACCTTGCCGACGTACAGATCGACCAGAAACGCGATTTTCTGAAACGTGAAGAACGAAATGCCGATCGGCAGTACGATAGTAGCCAGCACCAGATCGAGGCCGAACAGTACATTGACGTTGTCGACGAAGAAGTTCGCGTACTTGTAATAACCCAGTGCCGACAGGTTGGCGACAAGGCCGGTCACAAGAAACAGTTTGGCAAGACGTCGATCGACATCTCGCCATTTCTCGATCTGCCTTGCGATGACCAGATCAACAGCCAGCAGACCGAGCAGCAGACCGAGATACTGCAGGCTCCACCATCCGTAAAAAACCAGCGATGCTACGACTAGCGAAAAAATGGCCATCCGAACAAGGCCGTTACCGCGCAGCAGATGGTAGACGGCGGCGGTCAGTGGCAGAAAGACGAATATGAAAACATAGGAATTAAAAAGCATTATTTTTCCGGTCCCGCCCAGGTTCGGCGCCAATAGAAGGGGCTAATGTTTCGGTCTCGATTACTGGTCGAATATACACAGATGTCCGACGGCCTGTGACCAGATAAACCAGGTCTAACTGCATAGGAATCAGTCCCAGTCGGACTGGATTCGGCCCGGGATGGGGCATTACCTATCTATTAGTAGAAATTGCTCGAATATCAAATCACCCTGCGGACTTCGACCGCACTCACTACTGCCTGTACCATCCAGCCATGCGCGCCGAACGCGCTTCCATCTCGGGTAACCATGCCGGGGCCCTGGCAGGACAACGGCCCGCAACTTTATTCCCCCCAATACCGCGTTTCGATGGAACCTTTTCGCGAGTACCACCGTGTTACGAGTATGGCATTAAAACCAGGGGGCCATCGCAATGAAAATAAGAAAACTCCTCGAAACGGGCGCGGTCGCGGCGGCCTGCCTGGCGCTCGCGGCCTGCGGCGGCGGTAGCGCCGGCGGCAGCGAAGGCGTCGGCGGCACCGGCAGCCTGTCGGTTTCGATTACCGACGCCCCGATCCACGACGCCCAGTCGGTGACCGTGAATTTCATCGGCGCGGAAGTCAAGCCCGGGTCAGGGCCGGCGAAGCGCTTCAACTTCTGCAAGGATCCGGTCAATCCGGACGTCGACCCGCCGATCGTGCAGGAAGGCGACTGCACCGACAGCGACCCCCACGTCGAAAGCATCGACCTGCTGCAGCTGACCGGCGGTGACAGCACCCTGCTGCTGGACGGCGTCGAGGTCCCGGCCGGGCAGGTGAACTGGATTCGGCTGGTGCTCGCCGACGAGGCCGGCGAGATCGTGCTGCCGACGGGCAGTTTCCCGCTGACCGTGCCGAGCGGCAGCCAGACCGGGCTCAAGCTCAACCACCCCATCGATGTTCCCGATAACGGCGAAGTGCGGGTCGTCATCGACTTCGACGTGCGCAAATCCATTGTCGAAGTGCACAGCAGCGTGCCGCCGAGCTACAAGCTGAAACCGACGCTGCGCATGGTACAGAATTTCGGCGCCGTCGCCGGCGAGGTCGCCGCCGTGCTGATGGATCCCACCTGCCTGGGCGGCTCGATCTACGTGTTCGCCGGCGCGGGCGCCACGCCCGACGATATCGACCGCGACGAGGGCGACCCGATAAGCTCGACCATGGTCGAGGAAGACGCCAACAGCGGCACCGGCTTCTCCTACCGTGCCGATTTCCTGCCGCCGGGCGATTACAGCCTCGCCTTCGTTTGCGCGGGTGGCATTTCGCCGGACGGCGGCACGACCTTCGACGAGCCGGCGGACGATCCCGACCAGGATGACGTGCTGATCTTCACGGTCGCCCCGGATACGGCGACGGTGGCCGACGGCCAGACGGTGCGGATCGACTTTTAGTCGGGGTGCGGGTGCAGTCCGGCGAGGCGGTTTTGCCGGACCCGCATTCCGGCGCCCCTACCCCGCTCCCGGAAAGCCGCCAACGGTTAAACCATGCGATTCCTGGTCTTCAAAGTCCTCGTTCTGCTCTGCTACTTCTAAGGGCTCGTATTCGATCTCGTGCTGGAACGCCTCGCCGGGGGTTTCCTGTGCGACGCGATACGCCCGGCGGCCTGCGCTCTGCCCGGGACGCTCGGCCTGTGGCTGTCGCGTATCGGGGCGTTGTTGCTGCTGCCCGCCGCCTGCCTGTACGCCATCCGTTTCATCGCCTGCCGGCCGGGGCAGATCGTGCGCGCGGCCAAGCTGTTCTGCATTCTGATGGCCGCCTCCTGAGCCCACCGCGGCAATTGACATTTCCGGGCTAGAATAATGCGTGTATCGACACCCTGGCCTGGTACTTGTGGTATTCGAATCCGTTTTCGCTCGACCGGTTGTCGGCAAACAGCAGCTCGTCCTCGATCTGCCAGGTCGAGTCCAACCGGTGCTCTCCCAGGAGCTTGACGCGCAGCCGGCGGTCGCGCCGGTCCTGCGGGTCCACCCGCTCGTAGTCGCTATACCGATAATCCACGGCCCCGTCGAGCCGGGTCTTACGCCAGGGCTCGGTCTTATACTGGGCGCTGTATTCGTCCCGCGTCGGCGAATGGCTCGTGGTGTCGGTATTGGCGCGGTCGTTGAACTCGAGCTCGTACTCGTGGCGAAGCTTTCCGGCAGCAAATTTCGAGCGGTAGCCGGCCTTCAACCGCGTGCGCTCGCCATCGAGGAAAAAAACTCGCTCGAGCGATTAGAAATCGTCTCGTGCAGCAATTCGATTCGGATTTCGGGGTTATTGACCAGCCGGGTCCTGGCCCTGAAGATCACCCCGCTATCGAAATCCTGCCGCGGCACTGCCGAGTTTCTGGCCTGGATGGTCGAAGAAGCCGGCATTGAGCCACATGTGCCGGTGAGGGATATGGGTGACAATAAACCCGATCGGTTCGGCCGGTTCGACTTTCATTACGATAGCGAGACCGACAGTTACATTTGTCCGGGTGGTAAACAACTGCTGCGAAGTCGACGCAATTACAGCCAACCACGCAGCGGTGTTCCCAAGGACGGTTTCATCCGTTACCGGGCATCTCAGCTCGATTGTGCTGCTTGTTCATTGAAAGCGCAGTGCTGGCCGAATTCTAAAGCCGGAAAGATCTTGCGCTCAAAACACGAAACCATGAGAGACGTGGCCCGCGCGGTTAATAGAACAACTGATTACCAGCAGGCGCGCACAGTTCGCAAGAAAGTCGAGATGCTGTTTGCGCACATGAAACGCATATTGAGAATGGATCGATTTCGACTGCGAGGCTTGAGAGGCGCCAGAGACGAGTTTTTACTCACCGCCACCGCGCAAAACTTGAGACGCATGGCGCAATACCTGGGCACCGGTCCGCCTGAAATCCTCGAAACTGTTCCGATCTGACTAAAATCAACCGAATGAAAGCAAGAAAAAGCAATTAACAATTAAAAAATCCAGCCAGGCTGGAGGCAGAGACGCGCCTTAATAGAAAAGGCTAACCCAGCCCTGTTTCTACAAGGAGTTTTTCAACAGAATAGGTCGACTTCTGCCGCTCACCGAAAAATTCTCAGCGTCAGCTTTTCATAGCTGAGGACCTGATTCGAGATATTTGGAATTTCGCGACGTTTTCGAAAACAGACCTGATTTCTCGCGAGGGTACCAGGCACAAAGTACGAAATGTGTCCACGATCGGGAGCCAAATTCTGAAAAGCCGGTTGAGCATGCTCAACCGGCTATTTCTTTGGGGCAGTAGCAACCGAGATCGCAGGTGCCGGAACTGACACATTTTGCTCACCACTGGTAGTTCCGGCTCAGAATCGCCACATCGGATGGCCACCAGTACCAGCCCAACTCATTGAAATCCTTTACCAGGGTGGGGTAAAAATTCAGGGCCAGGTTTTCGGCTCTTATTTAAAATCAAAGACCTGACGCCGAATGTCCCTCTTCGGAACTATTAACGATTAACGAGAAGTGTCGCGAAATCCAAAAGAAAAAATGACAAGGATAACTGCGGAATACCGTCATTCTGTAAAAATTTCGCTCCGTAGCCGGCGCAATTTCTCGCGCAGAAAAGCCTGGCGCGTCATGCCGTCTGGAAATTCGTCCATCGTAGCGCTTTGCTCGACGATACGCCGCTCCTCAGTGCGGTAGTATTCAAGCTTCGGATCAGGTCGTGTCGCCCATTCGCGTTCGGCGCGCTCCGCGCGTTGGCGTGCATCGCTGACTAATGTATTGGCCGCGGCACGGTAATCTTTCGCAGGCAAAGCGTATTTGAGCAGGCTCAATCGCAGCGCGAGCGCTTCGGGAGCAGTCATGTAGCCGGCCGCCGAAAGCGCGTCGACCTCTTCTAATAGTTCACGGGCCCTCGGTTCGTGGTCCTGCGCCGGCAACAGCTCCGCTTCGCGGATAAAAGCCTGCAAGCCTTCGCGAAAGCCAAGGACTTTCTTTATGATCGATTGATCGAACACTTCTCGAGCCAGTTGTTCGACGGCTGTTTCGCGCTCCGGCTCGTTGCCGGGAATCTGTCGTTCGGACGCGGCTGTTTCCGCTTTTACGCGGGTATCGTCAGGCCTGGATTGCGTGGGTTCGGCTTTATCGATAATCAACGCTTGCGGTGCACCAGGTGCACCGCTTTCGCGCAGGTACAAACCAAGAACCAGTGCAACGGTACCGCTCAGTACCAGGCTAATGCGTAACCCGGGTCTCAAAGCAGCTGGTCAATGACGTAATACAGTGGATTGAACGGCTTGGCCAGATCGGCCGCCGTATCCGTTTCGACCGCCTGCAACACGGGTCCGCTGCCATCGAGCACGCTGTTTATGAAGTCCTCGAGTTCGAGCGCATGTTGCTGGATATCGCCGTTTTCGAAATCAACGATGGTCGAACAGTGGCTGTCATTGAGATTGCGGAAAAACGGCACGTATATCCCGTAGTTGTCGATCGGTACCACCGCCGTTAATAGATTCACGGTATCTTTGACCCAGAGGGTCGTCAACAGCGCGTTGCGGATCTGCTCGCTCGGCGCGTTGGCAATTTCGTCATAGAACTGTTCGTAGCTGTAGCGCGAGTAATTGAGATCTGCCAGGAAATGCGTATGACCGAGCCGGTCATTCGGATAGCGCGCGGCAACGGCCGAATTGAGTGTGCCAAGATTGTTCGCGTCGAACCCCGGCAGTCTCGCTGCAAGCTCGACCGACGGCCCTTCGTCCAGGCCCCACGCAGCGCGTACCTGTTGTTGCAGTGGTATCGAAGGAAAGACGGCCGGATCGCCGCCGTCCGGCGCCGGATAGATCGGCCCTGAATCATTTATCATGAATGATAGCGTCGGATCGAGATCCTCGCGAAAATGAGCGTAGTTTGAAATCGTACCCCCGCCACCGGCGCTGCAGCCGGTCATCAGCGCCTGCCCGGGGCGTGGCACATTGTTCTTCAACCACGCGAGCAGCGCGCGCATGTTGCGCAAGCCATTGTGGTGCCAGACGATCGAGTCCGTGCCGTCGTCGCTGTCATAGACCGCAATTTTATCGCCGGTATACAGATCGCCGGTGCAATACGGAACGTAAACAATGTTCCATGCCTGCACCTTGGTCTGCGACCAGGGATTGAATCGAAAAACAAACGGAGAGACGAGACTCGTGGCCGGATTTGATAAATCGAGGTAATTATTCGGGATACCGTTCGGATTACGCGCACCGAGCGGGCTGCTTCCCGTGCAGCTCTCGTAGTCCCAGCAGGCACCGCCACCTTCCATGTAAATGACCGTGTTGCTTGTGTTCGGCGCACGATTGACAAAAAATTTATAAGGACTGCCATTGCCGCAAACAGCGCCGGTCGATGGGTGCATCTGCACAGTCTGCCAGGCGAACCAGCCGTTCGGGTCGTAACCGTCGACAAAGCCCGCTGGATTGTTTAGCAGTGGGTAGGTTCCATCCATTTGTCCGGGGGTAACCGGATTATCGGCGCCGAAAGGTGCGATCAGATTTATGACCGTCGTGATGAGATCGTAATCTCCGACCTCGGCCTGCGACGGCGTGGCACAAACGAAACACAACATAACCAACAGCGACTTGCGCATGACACGGTCCCCCAGTGGTTTGACGTGACCAGATTATAGGAAAAATTAATCCCTGTTTGCAATGATGCCGGGTTCGTTGGTTAATGGTACAACCGGTATCGAGCTGGATTTGGGGCAACCTAAATTGCGAATTCTTGAGATAATTTCAGGAGCACGGGCGAAAACCCACTTTTTCGATCATTCGTTCTGTCCATTCTCGGCCATCAGGCCAGGCCGGCCCTCACTGCTTTTATCTGGAAGCAATTC
>CAMYML010000150.1 GCA_947259305.1 uncultured Gammaproteobacteria bacterium
AATTTTCTGCTGAACGTCGTCGATATTGCGATAAACGACCCCGTGCTGATCGCTGTCGAGCAGGGTTACGGTCTTGTTTTTCGCCGTAATCAGTTTTTCCAGGGTTTTTACGCTTTCCGGGTCGACGACGGGATCTTTATCTCCCTGGAAAAGGTGTACATCTGCATTGATCGTGAGGCTATTTCCGGTTAAGTGGTCGATAAATTGCTGTAATTGGTAGAGCGCCCGAATCGGGATATGCTGGTAATTGATTTGCGGATTCTCGGGTTTATTGGGCCGAAACGGCAGCAGGCCTTCCGAGGTGACCCAGCTCACCAGCCGATTGGCGTGATGCAGCAACGGCACGAATATCATGTTCTTGTTACGAAAATGAACCGGCGCCGAGACGCTGATTACCGATTTTATCCGGCGGTTGGGATGATTCGCGGCATGGTTCAGTGCCAGCAGCCCTCCGGTGGAAAAGCCGATGATATGCACCGACTGGCTGTATGCCTTGATGATGTCATAACCGCGCTCGACCGAAGCTGCCCAGTCATGCCAGCTGCGGTTACGCAAATCCCAGGGCGATGTGCCATGGCCTTTGAGGCGCACCCCGAGTACGTGAAAACCGGCCGCGTGCAGTCGCTCACCCAGACTTCTCAACTCTGCCGGTCCCGACAGGAAACCGTGAATCAACAATGCCGCACTGGCTGATTTTTGCTTCGATTTGAGGAAGTACCAGTTGGCGTCGGCAGTCTGCGTCTGCTGCGCATTGATTTCCCGGTAGCGCGCGCGCTGAAATTTGCTGTAGTCCCATTCGTAGGCGAGTAGCTGGTCGTTAAAGCGGTAATCGGCGAGCGCGCGCGCATCGACTTTATCGGTGCGCGCCATGGCATTTTCGATGATGCGGGTGACCTTCGACAGCGGGCTGATTTCATTGGCGTAAACGCTGATTAAATTTTCGGTGCGAACGTCGTCGATCTCGAAATCATGGATCAGTTTCTGATCGAGCACATACTCGCCCTGGTCGATGTGCAACAGCTGCATGTTTTGCGCGGTTTTCAGGAATTGCTCGAGCCGGCTGCTGCCCTTGTTGATGATCGCGCCATACTCTTCCGGGTTGCACAGGCTGCGGTGCAGGTCGTAGCTGGATTGCTGCAACAGCTTGATACTGAGATACAGCATTTTGTGGAAGCGGGCGCAGTTGATACGGCGCAGGTCTTTTTGATACAGCCGCAACACGATCAGCGAAGCTATGTGGCTCAGGTTGATGGTGACCGCCTCGTACATCGAGCGCATGTAGGCGTCCCGCAGCCTGGTCGATTTCGCCTGCATGCCGATGGCGTGAATGCGACCGCCCCAGTGCCCCGGTTCGGGCTTGAGTGCGAACAGTTCGTTCAGGCTTTCGAAGCGATGCACCACGTTCGGCAACAGCCTCTTTTCCCACCAGCGCCAGTAGTCTCCGGCGATGATCGGTCGAGAAAACCGGATATCCATATCGGTTTCCTTGAATAACAGGTTGCCTTCGATGATCAGTTCCTCGGCAAAGCGCTTGTTGATGCCCCGGTTGAACAGGCGCGCGGCCTGGTGCAGGATATTGTCGCTGACGCGGATTGGATAAAAGGTAATGTGGCTGGGCACGATGACCGTGGGTTTTACGGCCTGCATCATTAAATGTTCGACATTGTCGAAATCCAGTTGCTCGGCCCAGCGTTCCACTCGATCGTATTTACCCGCCGCGTAGTCGTGCAGTAACGCGGTTTTGAAGGCATCCAGCGCCAGCGCGATGACGGCCGAGCCGCGGTGATGCTTGCGACGTTCGTTGGCGGTCCGGGAAAAGACGCTGTAATCCCCGCGGTGATCGATCACGCGCTTGTCCTTGACCATGCCGCCCTCGGGAAAAACGATCAGCTTGCGGCCGTGTAACAGTTCACGCGCCAGGAACGGAAACAGGTTGGGCAAATCACTGGGTACCACGCCGATCGAGTACAGGAACTGGCTGAAACGCTCGTCGCCTTCAAAAAATTCGGGCGCCGCCACCGAGCGGCAGTAGGCACCGGTTGCCTCCTTGATCAGGTACTGCGGAATAAAGGTTTCGAAGCGCGCAAAATGATTAAACAGGAAGATATTGCCCTGCTGCACGGTATCGTTATCGCCGGCGCCGTCCTGGTGCAGCTTGATGTTGAGTTTGAGCAGTTTTTTGGTGGTGCGAAACGCCTTGACGCAAAAGTCATAGACTCTGGTATTGATTAGTGGATTTTCGGGGTCGGCGGACATTTACCGGCTTCCTGTGACTACCTTGGCTTGGGATGATTGTAAGGCCATATTCAATAAGGCTCTATTAATTGTTCAGAAGTTCCGGTTGCGGCCGATAAAGCCGTGGTAAATAACGGTTTTTCATACCAATGCTTCGATTTACCTGGCTACAGCTACTATTGATCCCGGCGTTGCTGCAGGCGCCTGTCCTGGCCGCCGGTCCTGCTTACGATTTTCGGGTTGTGATTGACGTTTCTGACAGTATGAAAGAAACCGATCCGCAGAATCTGCGCGTACCGGCGTTGAAACTGATCAACGGGCTGATTCCGAGCGGATCGCGCGCCGGTGTCTGGACTTTCGGCAAATACGTCGACATGGCCGTCAAATGGGGCAAGGTCAACGATAGCTGGCGCACCCAGGCCGATCTCGGCGCCGAGAAAATTCACTCCAACGCGCTGCTGACTAATATTGAAGGCGCCCTGGCGCGTGCCGGCGTTGGCTGGGACCGGGCCGACGGCAAGACCAAGCGCATCTTGCTACTGCTGACCGATGGCAAGGTCGACGTTTCCACAGACCCGGTCAAAAATGAAAAATCGCGTGACAAGGTGCTCGGTGAAAGCCTGGCCGCGCTCAAGCAAGCGGGCGCCGAAGTTCATGCCATCGCCCTGTCCGACGCTACCGACGAGGTGCTGCTGAAACAGCTGGCGCTCGAAACCGGCGGATCGTTCGAAATCGCAAAAACCGCCGCCGAGCTACAAAAGGTTTTTTACAGGATGTTCGAGCGCGCCAGCAAACCCGATACGGTTGCGCTCACCGGCAAGGAATTTCCAATAGACGGCAGTATCCGCGAAATGACCCTGCTGATTTTTCGCAGCGCAAACAGTCAGCCAACCATCCTGATTCCACCGGACAGTCCCGCAATCAGCGCGCAGAAACCCCGCGCTTCGCGCTGGCGCAGCGATCAGGGCTACGATTTGATTACGCTCAAAAACCCGCAGGCCGGGACCTGGCGTATCGATGCGGAGATGGATCCCGACAACCGGCTGATGGTGGTTACGGATTTAAAGCTCGAGGCCGGGGGCTTGCCTGCCTATAGCAGCCCACGGGATGCGCACCAGCTGACCGCTGAATTGTTCAACCGCGACAAGAAAATCAGCAAGAACAGTTTTCTGCGCTTTGTCGATTTCGAGCTTACCCATATCGATACCGATGGCAGCGAGAAAAAGTATCCGCTGGCACACAGCAGCGAACGCAAGGATAAGGGGCAGTATCTGTACCTGCTCGAGCAAAATCTGGCCGAGGGAATGCATAGTTTTATCGTTTCCGCGGATAGCCGTACCTTCAATCGCAGCAAGCGCTTCGACATGCGGGTGCAGTGGCCGGTTGAAGTCAAAATAGAGCCGCAGCAGCAGGCCGGCGTGTACCAGCTGAAACTGCGCGCGCGCGAAGAATACCTGAAACCGGACGGCATGGTCGCAGAGGTCGATGTCGAGGCGCCCGATGGCGCGCGCGACAGCGTCGAACTGGAAAATTCAACGGGCTGGCTGCAAACCCGTGTCGAAACCAGTCAGGCCGGTCTGTACCGTGCACATATCCGGGTTTCGGCGCAGAACCATGCCAGTGAAATATACGATATCGATCTGGGTAGTTTTTCGATGCTCGGCGTATATCGCGCGCTGCCTGTCGCCGCGGGCAACCTGCCCGCGGCGGAGTCGACCGCAGCCGCCGCTGCGAAAGCGGATACGGGCAAGGAAACCGACTGGCGCATGGTCGGTATCGTCGTGCTTGCGGTAAACCTATTCCTGATGCTGTTGATTCTCGGTGGCTGGTTGATCTTGCGCCGCAGAAAAGCCGCCGACGAGTTGATTATCGAAGACGAGGAGCTCAGTGCTTGAAGTCAATGCCATTTACTTCACCCAGCCGTTAGTCGCCAGCTCGCATCGAGGGAAATCAGTGCACCTCGGTTCGCTCGACGCTGCATTGGACGAGTTGATCGGATCCTAATAAGTGCCTGCAGCCTCGCGTCGAGGAGGCTAAACCGGAGGCACAGGAAAATCTGCGGGAAATCAGTATGCTGCGCGACGAAAATGAAGAATTGCGCAGCGAGCTATCGGTTGCGAAAAACAATTTGAGCAATATGATCGCCGAGTTCGGCAACATGTTCGGTGGCGGTAAGGATCACGCACTCGACTTGCATAAAATCAAGAAGAAGCTGGCGGCGATGCAGGCCAGCAGCGAACTCGATATCAACCTCTAGCCTCAGAAATAATCTGGCTCGTTGCCGGCGCGCCACTTGATATTACAACCCACGCTCGGAATCTGATCGCCGCTTATTGCTTTGCCCGCGAACAGCGCATCGACCGCGGCGCGCAAGTCACTGCCGTCAACCGGAGCCTGGTTGCCAGGCCTGGAGCCATCGTACTGGCCGCGATAAACCAGCTGATGCGCGCTATCGAACAAAAAGAAATCCGGGGTACAGGCGGCGCGGTAGGCGTGCGCGACACGCTGTGATTCATCGTAAAGATAAGGGAACTCGAAGCCATAGGACTGCGCCAGCTGCGCCATCTTCTGCGGGCCGTCAGCGGGGTAACCGGCGACATCGTTGGCGCTGATCATGACGACTGCAAGTCCCTGGCGCTGTTTTTCGTTGGCAAAACCGGTCAGGGACTCGAGGATGTGCAGCACGTAAGGGCAGTGGTTGCAGGAGAAAACCACGAGCAGGGGCTTGCCGGCATAATCCGCCAGGCCCAGGCTATTACCGCTGGCCGGCTCGGGCAGTGAGAAATCCGGGGCCTGGGTACCGATACCCAGCATTGTCGAAGGGGTTTCCGCCATTTTTATATTCGCTCAATCTGTGTGGACGGCCGATTATAACCCGATTGCCAGGTTGCGTAAGCCGCAGCCACATACTGCGGGCCGATTGGCAAGGCCTGTACGCGCGATAAAACCGACAGTCAGAGCGATTACAGGCTTTCGAAGCTGCGATTAATCGCGGCTTCGAAGACCGGTACGTCTTCCATTTGCGTGCACAACGGTGGGCAGATTCGCAACACGTTGCGATAGGCGCCCGACTTGCTCGCCACCAGCCCGTTGGCGCGCGTATTTTCGAACAAACGCGCCATGGTTTCCGGGTCGGGTTGCTTGCCGGCGCGATCCTTGACCAGTTCCAGCGCCATCATCATGCCGCGCCCGCGCACGTCGCCGATGACTGCATGCCGGGCTTGCAGATCCCGCAGCACGTCGAGCAGGGCCGCGCCAACCTCGCGGGCACGCTGCTGCAAGTCGTGCTTTTCGATCACGTGCAGCACCGCGCGGCCGGCGGCGCAGCTTACCGGGTTGGCGCCATAGGTGTGGAAATAAAACTTTTGCGCCATCGCCTCGGCAATTTCACGCTTGACGATCAGCGCCGCCAGCGGAAATCCGTTGCCGATGCCCTTGGCGGCGACGACGATATCGGGAACCACATCGTGCTGCTGAAACGACCAGAAACTGTCGCCGGTGCGCGCCATACCCGCCTGTACTTCGTCGATGATCAGCAGGCCACCGGCGGCCTTGACGCGTTCCTGGGCGCCGCTGATGTAGCCTTCGGGCATGGGTACGATGCCGCCGTAACCCTGCACCGGTTCGATGAACATGCCGGCCAGCTGGCCGCAGGTGCCGTAATGAATCGTGCCTTCGAGATCGCTCAGGTAAGGCTCGACCCCCTCGCCATGGATGCCGCGGTACTGGTCCGGCACCGGCGCGAACTGCACCCCGCCGAGCTGCGGCACGTTGTGGCGAAAGCCGCTGATACCGGTAACCGACTGCGCGCCGAAGGTGGCGCCATGATACGCGTTGGTCAGCGATACGATATCGATGTTGCCGGTATAGCTGCGCGCCAGCAAAATCGCCATATCGATCGCCTCGGCGCCACTGTTCATCAGGTGCACGGTCCAGTCCTCGCCGGCCGGCATGGTGCGCGTCAACTCTTCGGCAAAATGCGCCGGGACCGGGTGGAAAAACATCGTCGTACAGTGCTGTAGCGTTTGCGCCTGCTTGATCACTTCACGCGTAACCACGGGATTGTTGTAACCGATGCTGATCGTCAGGTTCTGACTCAGGCAATCGAGGTACTTATTACCTTTTTCGTCCCACAGGTAGTTATCCTGGCCCTTGCTGAATATCAGCGGCTGCTGGTAGGGCACGAAGGCGCGTTGCGAGGCTGCGTAATAGGTATTGCGCCGCGCGACGATGGCGTCGCTGTCCCAGTCGATTTCGAATTCATGCTGGTCGTGGTCGAATTGTGAAGTCATCGCGATCTCCGCCCGGATATTGTCTGGCCGAACATAGCCGATGCGCGACCCCGAAACAATCGGCAAAGCACGGATCGAGTCATTCTTATGGCGTTTGTCGATTTTACTTTAGTCGCCGCAGGGTGGTTGTTTCATGCCTGATCTCTGTCAAAATGAACCCCGGTTTAGCGACAGGAACAATGGTGGCAGCTACTCGGGATAAATCGGCAGGCAGGCGCAAGCGCAGGACGCGCGGCCAGGCCCGTGCCGCGGCGACACCACGCCTGCCTTATATCAGGCGCAACATAGCTACCTACGATATTCTGAGCGAAGAGGGTTTGTGCCTGATCGAGGAAAACGCCGACCGCATATTGCGCGATATCGGCATGGAGTTTCATAATGATCCCGAGATTCTCGACTACTTCCGCGAAGCCGGCGCCGATGTCGACGGGGTGCGGGTGCGCTTCGAGCCGGGCATGTGCCGCCGGATCATCCAGGCGTCGGCGCCACGGCAGTACACCCAGCACGCGCGTAACCCGGAGAACAATGTCGAGATCGGCAATGACAACACCGTGCTGAGCCCGGTTTACGGCCCGCCCTTCGTGCATGATATCGATCAGGGCCGGCGTTACGCCACCTTCGACGACTTCGTCAGGCTCAACAAGATTCATCAGATGATTCCGCATCTGCATCACTGCGGGGGCATCGTTTGCGAACCGGTCGATTTGCCGGTTAACAAGCGTCACCTCGACATGATGCTGGCACACATCACCTACGGTGACCGCGCGCTGTTCGGCGCCCTGATCGGCAGCGAGCGCGCCGAGGATTCGGTGGCGATGGTCAAGATCCTGTTCGGCGATGAGTTCGTCGATCACAACACCGTGCTCTACGGAGTTTCCAATACCAATGCACCGCTGGTAATGGACGACGCCATGTCGGGCTCGCTCAAGGTTTACGCGCGCAATAACCAGGCGGTTGCCTGCACCCCGTGGATGATTACCGGGGCTATGAGCCCCTGCACCGAGGCGGGCACGCTGGCGCAGCTGCTGGCCGAGGCGCTCGCGACCTGTGCCCTGACGCAACTGATTCGGCCCGGCGCGCCGTGCCTGATGGGCAGCTTCGCGACCGCGATGTCGATGCAGTCGGGCGCGCCGACTTTCGGCATGCCGGAAGCAGCCAGGACCGTGCTTGCCGCCGGTCAGCTGGCGCGCCGGCTCGGGCTGCCGTTTCATACCGTCGGCAGCCTGACTTCGTCCAAGGTTCCCGACGGCCAGGCGCAGCAGGAAGGCAGCATGAGCCTGATCATGGCGGTTCTGGCCGGTGCCAATTTCATCAATCACGCCACCGGCTGGCTCGAGGGCGGGTTGTGCACCGGCTACGAAAAAACCGTTATCGATGCCGACCTCTGCGGCAAATTGATCGAATTCTGCAAGGGCATTGATTTGTCTGCAAACGCGCAGGCGATGGAAGCCATCGACGAGGTTGGCCCCGGCAGCCATTTTCTGTCCAGCGCGCATACGCTGAACAACTTTGAAACCGCTTATTATCGCTCCAGCATCGGCGATGCGAATTCATTCGAACAATGGCAAGACGAAGGCAGTCAGCAAACCGCGCAGCGCGCCAATAAAATCTGGAAACAACTGCTCGCCGATTACCAGCAACCGCCGCTCGATGCGGCCAGACTCGAAGCACTGCAGGACTACGTCGAACGCCGCAAGTCCGCGATGCCCGACCGTAGTTACTAGATGTCAAAGCTGAACTTCGAACTCCTTTTTTTGCCTTTGGCTCAAAGCTTGAATGACTAGCGAACGTAGAAACGTCGTCGTGATCGGTGGGGGCGCGATCGGGCTCAGCGTGGCTTACCACCTGGGACATCTGGGCCTCGAGGACGTGCTGCTGCTGGAACGCGACCGGCTGACCAGCGGCACGAGCTGGCATGCGGCGGGCATTGTCGGCCCGCTCAGGGCGAGCATGAACCTGACTAAGCTGGCGCAGTATGCGCTCGAATTGTTCGCCGAGCTGGAATCCGAAACCGGGCAGGCCACCGGCTACCAGCAAACCGGCGGCGTGTGGCTCGCGCAACGACCGGAACGCATGGTCGAGTTGCAACGCATCAAGGCGATGGGCGACCGTGCCGGGCTCGCAACCGAAGTTATGTCGGGCCCGCAAATCCGCGAGCGATTGCCGTTTTTGCATAGCGATGACCTGGCCGGCGGTCTGTGGGTCGGCGGTCTGTGGGTCGAGCAGGATGGCCAGGTGAATCCGGTTGATTTATGTATGGCTTACGCCAGGGGGGCGAGGACACAGGGCGTGGAGATTCGCGAGCACAGCCGGGTCGCCGAGATCGAGGTCGATCGGGGCGCGGTCAGGGCGGTGGCGCTGGCCGATGGAAACCGCATCGAATGCAACAAGCTGGTGCTCTGTGCCGGCGCCTGGTCGCGCCAGCTCGGCGCGCTGGCCGGGGTCGAGATCCCGCTTGCCGCCTGCGAGCATATTTACCTGGTGACCGACGTGGTCGATGAATTACCCCGGCCCTGTCCGATCATCCGCGACCTCGATGCCGGGATCTATTTGAAGGGTGATAACCGCAGGCTGCTGCTGGGCGCTTTCGAAGCGAACCCGAAAATCTGGAAACCGCGGCAGCAGGATGCCGGCTTCCTGATGTTCGACGAGGACTGGGATCATGTGCAACCAATGCTCGAGGCCGGTATGCGGCGCGCGCCGGTGATCGCCGAGCAGGGCATTACCCACTTCATGAATGGGCCCGAGAGTTTTACCCCGGACACCCGGCAGATCATGGGTGAGACGCCGACCTGCCGTAACCTGTTCGTTGCTGCTGGATTCAATTCGATCGGCATCATGTCATCGGCCGGGGTGGGCAAGGTCATGGCGCAGTGGATTTGCGACAATCAAGCGCCGCTCGATATGTGGGAGGTCGATATCGCCCGGCTAGATCCGTTGCAGGGCAGGGATGACTACCTGCTAGCGCGCCTGCCGGAAGCAGTACACAACCAGTTTGCCATGCACTGGCCTTACAAGCAGTATCAGACCGGCCGCGGATTACGCCGCTCGGCCTGGCACCGGTGGCTGGCCGAGCAGGGCGCGGTATTCGGCGCCCCGACCGGCTGGGAGCGACCGCTGTGGTACGCTACCGATGAAGCCGAAGCCGAACCAGGTTATAGCTACGGCGCGCAGCCCTGGTGGCCCGCCGCCAAACGTGAAGCCCTGCATTGCCAGCGGCAGGTTAGCCTGTTCGAGTTGAGCCCGTTTACCAAGATCGAGGTCAGCGGCGCGGATGCACTGCGCTTTCTGCAAATGATGTGTTGCGGCGATATCGATATCGAACCTGGCCGGAT
>CAMYML010000151.1 GCA_947259305.1 uncultured Gammaproteobacteria bacterium
ACCGGCAATGGCGACTGCAAAAGTACCAAGTTTCCGGTGAATGATTTACCCAACACGAATACGGTAAATATCGCACTGGCAAAGGGTGCGAAGATCATTACTGGTAGTGAAATGCCCAGGTTCTTCGCGGGTAAATTGAAGGCACTCGGGGGCGATCCCAAGAACTCGCAGCTGGTTCGTTTCGGCGCATCGACTAAAGTCGGTGGAGTAACGATTACAACCGTTCCCGCGGTCCATTCGAATGGAGTTTCCGGTCACATGATCGGCGGAGAACTGGGTGACATGCTGAATGCCGCGGGCCTGACCGCCTATGCGGGACCACCCACGGGTTATGTGCTGACCTTTTCAAACGGACTGGTCGCCTACCTGTCGGGAGACACGGGTATCACGGCAGAACAGGAAACCGTGGTACGCGATCATTACGCGGCAAAGTTGGTTGTCATGAATATCGGCGACACCTTTACTACCGGCCCGAGTGAAGCGGCCTGGGTGGTAAACAAACTGATCAAGCCGAAAGCGGTCATCCCCTCGCACGCCAACCAGCCTTCAACCCAGGGTGGCAAGGTGATCGAAGGCACACGCGTCGATACCTTCAGCAAGATGAGCAAGGTGCCGGTGCACATTCCCCTGAGCGGCCGCAGCATGAGCTTCAACAACAAGGGAAAATGCACCAGCGGCTGTTAGTCTGATTGCGCCACTGCAACCACGCAGCCACAGTCCCGGTTAAGCGGGGCAAGGCTGCGAGCATAGACCAAACCATGCCTGATCCAGCCATCAGGCATGGTTTCTTGCCGCATTTTAACCCAAATGGGTGATGCGGCCCGGGTGCCGCTTCTGTAACTATGTCGCATGAGGTTACGCAGGATCTGCCGCCGGGGGAAGGTAGACGCACTGCTTATCTCGCCCGTGCACCTGTTATTGGCCCGCCGCAAAAGGCCAGAGCGTATAAAACCAGGCAGCAAAACTAAGGCATGCTGCCGACCAGTAGCGACCTGAATAGTGAGAAAAAACATCAAATTGGCATCCCTTACCCGTCTTAAGCCAGGCTTCCCAACCGATGTGACCGAGTCGCCATGACCTCAATCATTTTTGGCATTGGTTTGATGTGCATACTGGTTATCGTCGTCATCCTGGTATTCAAACCCTACGATTACGGAGCGAGCGTCACCCAGTTCAAAAAAATCGGCAGGTCGAACGATGATGCCGATACGGCCTCAGACACCAAGTGGCGTTCGGTCAGGATACGTCCGGGGCTGAATGCATGTGACCGCATAGCAAGCCTGACGGGGCAGGTATTTCTTGCCAGAGAAGCGCCGGAATTACCGCTCGCAAATTGCAGCGAGCGGGACTGTCGCTGTCATTACGTCTTCCTCGACGACAGGCGCAGCGGTGGCGATCGTTATCGACATCGGGACGATCGACCAGTTCGACGTAAGCCATAGGGGCCTTGTCACCGGGGCGATAACCGCATTTCAGGATTCGCATATAGCCGCCGGGACGCTCCTTGTAACGCGGTCCAAGATCGACAAACAGCTTGCCCACCGCGGCCTTGTCACGGATGCGACTGAAAGCCACGCGACGGTTGGCGACGCTGTCTTCCTTGGCCAGGGTTATCAGGGGCTCGGCAACACGCCGCAGTTCCTTGGCCTTGGGCAGGGTCGTCCGAATCACTTCGTGATCGAACAACGACACGGCCATATTTCTGAACATCGCCTTGCGATGCGAACTGTTGCGGTTGAGTTGCCGCCCACTATTACGATGACGCATGGTTTAAACCTCTTAACTTGCCAGCTTGCTGTCACTGTCGATACTGGCAGGCGGCCAGTTTTCGAGACGCATCCCCAGCGACAGGCTATAGGATGCCAGCACGTCCTTGATCTCGGTCAGGGACTTCTTACCCAGATTCGGGGTTTTCAGCAATTCGACTTCGGTACGCTGAATCAAATCGCCGATGTAGTAAATATTTTCCGCTTTCAGGCAGTTGGCCGAACGCACGGTCAGTTCCAGATCGTCGACCGGGCGCAACAGGATCGGATCGATATGCGATTCCGGTTCGGTTTCGGTCTCTTCCTCGGAACCTTCGAGGTTGACGAACACCGACAGTTGATCCTTGAGAATACTGCCGGCGATGCGAATCGCCTCTTCCGGATCGATGGTACCGTTGGTTTCGATATCGATAATCAGCTTGTCCAGGTCGGTACGCTGTTCGACGCGCGCCGCCTCGACGCTATAGGCGATCTTGCGCACCGGCGAGAATGACGCGTCGAGCTGCAAATGACCCAGCGCGGCGTCTTCTTCCGAAGTCTGGCGGGTATTGGCCGGTTGGTAACCGCGGCCTTTCATGACATGCAGCGACATCTCGAGATTAATGCCCTTGGTCAGCGTCGCAATGACGTAATCGGGATCGACAATCTCGATATCGTGGTCGAGCTGAATGTCGCCGGCGGTTACGACACCGGGACCCTTCTTGGAAATGGTCAGGGTCGCTTCATCCTTGACGTGCATGATAATACCCACACCCTTGAGGTTGAGCAGGATAACGATCACGTCTTCCTGCACACCGTCGATGGTGGTGTATTCGTGCAGCACACCCTCGATGCGGCAGTCGACGATCGCGCAACCGCGCACCGAAGACAGGAGGATACGTCTTAGCGCATTGCCGAGCGTATGACCGAAGCCGCGTTCCAGCGGCTCGATGGAAACCTTGGCATGGTAAGTCTGCTGTTCTTCGACCTTGACATGCTTCGGCTTCAGTAAATCAGAGTACATTTTAGACATAAATAACCCGCTAATTATTTGGAATAAAGTTCGACAACGAGCTGCTCGTTGATATCCGGCGGCAATTCGCTGCGATCTGGAACTGCCTTAAAAATACCTTCGAACTTGGTTTGATTGACATCGACCCAGGCGGGTAATCCAATCTGCTCCGCCAGCGCCAGCGCTTCGGCAATACGCGCCTGCTTGCGTGATTTTTCACGCACGCTGACCACATCCTCGGGGCTGACCACGTACGAAGGAATATTGACGATCGCGTCATTAACCAGGATTGCCTTGTGGCTGACCAGTTGCCTGGCTTCGGCACGCGTCGAGCCGAATCCCATGCGATAAACCACGTTGTCGAGTCGGGTTTCGAGCAACTGCAACAGGTTTTCACCGGTAGAGCCCTTGATACGCGAGGCGTGCTTGTAGTAGTTGCGGAACTGGCGCTCGAGAATGCCGTAAATGCGGCGCAGTTTCTGCTTTTCACGCAGTTGCAGGCCATAGTTCGACACACGTGGTTTGCGTGTGCCCGCGCCATGCATCCCCGGGGGGTTGTCGATCTTGCACTTGGTGTCGACAGCGCGGCGTGAAGATTTCAGACTGAGGTCTGCACCTTCGCGACGCATTAGCTTGCATTTTGGTCCGATGTATTTTGCCATGTTCTTTCCTGCCTATACGCGACGCTTTTTCGGCGGACGACAACCGTTATGCGGAATCGGCGTCACGTCATCGATACGCGAAATCTTGAAACCGATCGCATTCAGGGCACGTACCGCCGAATCGCGTCCCGGCCCCGGTCCCTTGACCATGACTTCGAGTCAGGGATCGGGTCGACCGCCTCTATTTCCTGGGCTGCCTGCCCGGCTCGTTCGGCCGCAACCTGGGCCGCGAACGGGGTTGACTTGCGTGAACCGCGAAAACCCGAACCACCCGCGGTTGCCCAGGTCAATGCATTGCCCTGGCGATCGCTGATGGTTACGATGGTGTTGTTAAAAGTCGCGTGTATATGCGCCACGCCGTCGGAGACGACGCGTTTGGTTTTCTTCTTGGTACGTGCTTTATCTACCATTGATATTACCTGTTAATCCTGGCCTAACGCTTAAGCGGACGGCGCGGTCCCTTGCGGGTGCGCGCATTGGTTTTGGTACGCTGCCCGCGCACCGGTAAACCGCGACGATGACGAATGCCGCGATTAGTTCCGAGGTCCATCAAACGCTTGATATTCATCGAAATTTCGCGCCGCAGATCGCCTTCGGTAGTAATACCGTCGATCCGGCTACGGATTGCTTCGAGCTGCTCTTCGGAGAGTTCGCGCACCTTGGTCGTGGGATCGATTCCAGTGACATTGCAGATCTCGGCCGAGCGCGTCGCTCCGATGCCGAAAATTGACTGCAAAGCAATCACGGTATGCTTGTTATCCGGTATATTTACACCTGCAATACGAGCCATAAAAAACCTATCTCCTAAGCCGTTCGGCCAAAATGGGCGCAGATTTTAGCTGTCGACCGCCCAAAATTCAATAAATAAACCTAACCCTGACGCTGCTTGTGTCGCGGGTCTTTGCAAATTACGCGTACCGAACCGTTACGGCGAATCACCTTGCAGTTCTTGCACATTTTTCTAACTGAAGCTCTTACCTTCATGGCCTTACCTTAATCCCGGGACTAGCGCACCACACCGGCGCCGCCGTACCCCTTAAAATTCGACTTTTTCATCAGTCCTTCGTATTGACGGTTCATCAGGTGCGCCTGCACCTGCGACATGAAATCCATCACCACGACAACGATGATCAACAAGGATGTGCCGCCGAAGTAAAAAGGCACATTCCAGAACAAAATCAGAAACTCCGGCAACAGACACACCGCGGTGATGTACATCGCGCCGACCAGGGTCAGGCGTGACATGACACCATCGATGTAATTGGCGGTCTGGTTACCCGGACGTATGCCCGGAATAAACGCACCTGATTTCTTCAGATTTTCCGCGGTATCTTTTGAATTGAACACCAATGCGGTGTAGAAAAAACAAAAGAAGATAATCGCTGCCGCGTAAAACATGACGTACAGCGGTTGCCCCGGCGACAGGGTCGCGGAAATATCCTGCAGCCAGCGCATGCCTTCAGCCTGCCCGAACCAGCTGCCCAGCGTCGCCGGGAAGAGGATGATACTGGAAGCGAAAATCGGTGGTATGACACCCGCCATATTCAGCTTCAGCGGCAAATGACTGCTTTGCGCCGCGTACATCTTGCGCCCCTGCTGGCGCTTGGCATAGTTCACCGTTATTCGGCGTTGCCCGCGCTCGACGAAGACGACGAAATAAGTCACTGCGAGCGCACCCGCGAACAGCGCCAGAATCACCAGCGAATTCAATTCACCGGTACGCACCAGTTCGAAGGTGCCGCCGATCGCCGACGGCAGCCCGGCGACGATACCGGCAAAAATCAGAATCGAAATACCGTTACCAATGCCGCGTTCCGTGATCTGTTCGCCGAGCCACATCAGGAACATGGTGCCGGTAACCAGCGTTACCGCCGCGGTAAAAATGAACGACGGGCCCGGATTAACCACCAACGCCGCGCCACCGCTGCCACTCTGGCTCGACAGGGCGATCGAGATGCCGATCGACTGGAAGGTTGCCAGCGCCACCGTGCCATAGCGCGTATATTGCGTAATCTTGCGTCGACCGGACTCGCCTTCCTTCTTCAACTGCTCGAGAAAAGGCACCGCAACCGTCAACAACTGCATGATGATCGACGCTGAAATATAAGGCATAACACCGAGCGCAAAAATCGACATACGCTCAAGCGCACCACCCGAAAACATGTTGAACATACCGAGGATACCGGTACGTTGCTGATCGAATATTTCCCGCATGACGTTAATATCTATTCCGGGCACAGGAATAAACGTGCCAATACGGAATATGATCAACGCGATGATCACGAAAAAGACGCGCTTGCGCAGTTCGCTTAACGAGCCTCCCGAGAGGCTGCTGGCTACTTGTTGTGCGGAGGGACCGGCCACGTCAGACCTGCGCTACCTTGCCGCCGGCGGCTTCGATTGCCGCCCGCGCACCGCGGGTGACCGCAACGCTTGCGTCAACGCTGACCGTGCGCTTGAGTTCACCCGACAGGATGATCTTGGCCTTGCGGGTTTGCGTCGGCACCAGGTTAGCTTCGACCAGCGCTTTCAGGTTGATAGCGTCAAGGCCCGAGGTTTCAACTTCGCTCAAGCGAACCTCGGCCGAGAAACGCGATTTACGCGAGGTAAAACCGAATTTTGGCAGCCGCATCTGCAATGGCATTTGCCCGCCTTCGAAACCGGCACGCACGCTGCCACCGGTACGGGACTTCTGGCCTTTATGGCCGCGTCCGGCGGTCTTGCCCAGCCCGGAGCCAGTCCCACGACCGGCACGCTTGGCTGCTTTGGTAGAACCCTTGGCGGGTTTTAAACTATTCAGGTACATCAGACTTCCTCGACGCTCAGCATATACTGAACCTTGTTGATCATGCCGCGATTTTCCGGCGTATCAATCACCTGCACGGTCTGGTGCATACGGCGCAATCCCAGACCGGCAACGCAGGCCTTGTGCGACTTGAGTCGACCATTCTTGCTACGCACCAGGGTCACACTCAGTTTCTTGACACCTGAGCCCGCCTTTGCAGCAGCCGCTTTCTTCGGCGCCGCCTTTTCGATCGGGGCCTTCTCGGCAACTGTCTTTGCCGCAGCCTTGGGCGCCGGCTGCTTGGCAACCGCCTTTTTCGCCGTGGCTTTCTTGGTCGCTGCCTTTTTTACAGCGGCCTTTTTTACAGCGGCCTTTTTAGCAGTGGCTTTCGCCGCCTTCTTAACTGTCTTTTCTTCGTCAGTCATTACCTTAACCCGTAATTTCTTCCACGGTCTTGCCACGCTTGGCGGCAATCTCCTCGGGAGCTTTCATGTTTTTCAATCCGTTAATGGTGGCACGCACCAGGTTAATCGGATTACGCGAGCCGTTACATTTGGCCAGCACGTTGTGCACGCCAACCGCTTCGAACACGGCACGCATCGCGCCGCCGGCAATAACCCCAGTACCTTCCGAGGCCGGTTGCATGTAAACCCTGGCTGCGCCATGACGCGCGTTCAGCGGGTACTGCAGGGTTCCATTCCTGATCGAAACCGTGATCATGTTGGAGCGCGCCTTTTCCATCGCCTTCTGGATCGCCAGCGGCACTTCGCGCGCCTTGCCGTATCCGAAACCGACCTTGCCGTTCCCATCGCCAACCACGGTGAGCGCGGTAAAACCGAACTGACGTCCGCCTTTGACAACTTTGGCCACGCGATTAACTGCGACCAGTTTTTCCATCAAATCGTCGCCAGCCTGTGAATTTCTTGGATCTGCCATTGGAATCTCCTGGATTGGCGCGCTTAAAATTTCAAACCGTTTTCACGCGCGGAGTCGGCCAGTGCCTTGACTCTACCGTGATACTTAAAACCCGAGCGATCGAAGGCAACTGTTTCGACGCCGGCAGCCCGTGCCTTTTCGGCGATCAGCTTGCCAACGGCGACGGCCGCATCGACATTGCCCGAGTACTTGACTGCCTTTTTGACATCGGCCGACAGGGTCGAGGCCGAGGCAATCACCTTTCCGGTCTCGCCGGAGAAAACCTGGGCGTAAGTATGGCGCGGAGTGCGATGCACGCTGAGGCGGTTAACGCCCAGCTCGGCAATCTTGGCACGCGCGCGGCGTGAACGTCTGATTCGGGATTGTTTCTTATCCATAGTGCCTACTTCTTCTTCGCTTCTTTGCGGACGATCTGCTCGTCGACGTATCTGATTCCCTTACCCTTGTAAGGTTCCGGTGGCCGGTAAGCGCGAATTTCCGCACACACCTGACCGACCATTTGCTTGTCGCAACCGCGTACGACAATCTCCGTCGCCGCCGGGGTTTCGATTTCGATGCCTTCCGGCACCTGGTAGTTTACCGGGTGCGAAAGTCCGAGCGACAGGTTGAGTTGCTTACCCTGCGCCTGGGCGCGATAACCAACGCCAACCAGCTGCATTTTCTTTTCGAAGCCGTTAACCACGCCCTCGACAATATTGCTGACGACGGAACGCATGGTGCCGGTAACCGCGAGTGAAGACTGACGCTCATCCTTCGGCGACAGGGTGAGGACATTGTCCTCCTGCTTCAGCTCGACGGCATCGTGCAGCGTTACCGACAGGTAGCCCTTGGGACCCTTGGCGGAGACTTCGCGGCCGTTGATGCTGAATTGCACGCCGTTCGGCAATTCGATTGGTTGTTTCGCTATTCTGGACATTTCGTGTTACCTAAACCACCGAACAGATGACTTCGCCACCATAACCAGCGGCACGTGCCTGGGTATCGGTCATCACGCCTTTCGAAGTCGAGATAATCGCGATTCCAAGGCCACCGTTAATCGATGGCAAATCGTCTTTCGATTTGAAAATGCGCAGGCCGGGACGAGAAATGCGATGCACTTCCTCGATTACCGGCTTGCCCTGGTAATACTTCAATTCGATAATCAGTTGCTTCAGGTTATCTTCCGATACCTTGTAATCACTGATATACCCTTCGCCCTTGAGCACGGCCGCAATTCTGGCTTTCTGCTTTGACGCGGGCATTACAACGCTGACCTTATTCGCCTTTTGCGCATTGCGTACGCGGGTCAGCATGTCTGCGATCGGATCTTGTAAGCTCATTTCTGTCCTCTTACCAGCTAGCCTTAACCAGGCCCGGGATATCGCCACGCATCGCGGCTTCACGGATCTTGTTACGGCACAGGCCAAATTTACGGTAAACACCATGGGGTCTTCCGGTGATACGGCAACGGTTTTGCTGACGCACCGCGGCTGAATCACGCGGCAACTTCTGCAGTTTTTCGACAGCCGCCATCTTTTCTTCATACTCGACGTCGACACTCTTGATCAGTGCCTTCAGCTCGTTGCGCTTGTCGGCGTACTTCGCCACCAGGCGGCTACGCTTCAATTCACGCTGTACCATGGAATTCTTTGCCATCCTCGTTATCCTCTGAAAGGAAATTGAAATGCCGCCAGCAGCGCGCGGCCTTCGTCGTCGGTGCGCGCACTGGTGGTAATGCTGATGTTCAACCCACGCAGCTTGTCAATTTTGTCATAGTCGATTTCAGGGAAAGCGATCTGCTCGGTCATTCCCAGATTGTAATTACCCTGTCCGTCGAAGGCCTTTGCACTCAGCCCGCGGAAGTCACGAATTCGCGGTATCGAGAAGTTGACCAGGCGATCGAGAAATTCATACATCTTGTCGCGGCGCAGCGTTACCTTGCAGCCAATGGTCATACCTTCACGAAGTTTGAATCCGGCAATCGCCTTCTTGGCCACGGTAACCACCGGCTTTTGCCCGGCGATCAGCGACAGGTCTTCGACCGCATGATCGATAACCTTCTTGTCCTGCGAGGCCTCGCCAACGCCCATATTGAGCGTAACCTTGGTAATGCGTGGAATCTCCATGGCCGACTTGTAGGAAAACTGCTCCTGCAGGCTCTTGATCACGGTATCCCGGTAATGTTGTTCTAATCTGGTCATAATCGAGTCCTAAATGTCCACGACTTCGCCGTTGGACTTGAAGTAACGCACCCTGCGGCTGTCTTCCAGGGTTTTGATACCAACGCGGTCAGCCTTCTGTGTATGCGGATTGAACAGCATCACATTAGAGAGCTGGATCGGTGATTCCTGGTCTATGATGCCACCGGTTTCGCCGCTGCGCGGATTACCCTTGACGTGTTTCTTCACCATATTGACGTTTTCCACCAGCAGGCGGCCATCGTCGAGACGCTTCAGCACATTGCCGCGCTGGCCCTTGCTGCGGCCCGCGATCACAATGACTTCGTCACCCTTTTTAATCTTTTGCATAACTCTTATCCTGCTTGACTCAAAGCACTTCCGGCGCCAGCGAGATGATTTTCATGAATCTCTCGCTACGCAATTCACGGGTTACCGGTCCGAAAATACGGGTGCCGATAGGCTGCAGGTTATTGTTCAGAATAACCGCTGCGTTACCGTCGAACTTGATCGCCGAACCATCCGGGCGCCGCACGCCATGCGCGGTGCGCACGACAACGGCGTTGTAGACTTCGCCTTTCTTGACCTTACCGCGCGGAATCGCATCCTTGATGCTGACCTTGATGATGTCGCCAATTGCGGCATAACGGCGCTTCGAACCGCCCAGTACCTTGATGCACTGCACTTTGCGCGCACCGCTGTTATCCGCGGCGTTTAAAACTGTTTGCATTTGAATCATAGCTACACCCTGCGCGCTCTAGTTTGCTTTCTCGACGACCTTTACCAGCTTCCAGGACTTGGTCTTGGAAATTGGACGGCACTCTGTAATCTGCACGGTATCGCCGACACCGCATACATTGTCTTCGTCATGGATATGCAGCTTGGTCGACTTTTTCATGAACTTGCCGTAGATCGGGTGCTTCACTCTGCGCTCGATCAAAACCACCGCGGATTTATCCATCTTGTCGCTGACTACCGCGCCGGTCTGGATTCTTAAGACTTTTTCACTCATGACTCGGTACCACCACGGTTTTCATTCATTACGGTTTTAACGCGCGCGATATTCTTGCGTACCTGGGTAACCTGATCGTTACGCACCGCGTCCGGATTCACCCCGCGCTGCATGCGCAGGTTGAACTGCTCGCGGCGCAAGGCGAGCAATTCATCGCGCAGTTCCTGTTCGGATTTCTGACGTAATTCTGCTGCGTTCATCACATTACGGTCCTGGAAACAAATGTTGTCTTGAACGGAAGTTTGGCAGCCGCCAGGCGAAACGCCTCGCGCGCGATACCTTCGTTAACTCCTTCCATTTCGTAGAGCACGCGCCCGGGCTGAATTTTGCAAACCCAGTATTCGACATTGCCCTTACCCTTACCCATGCGTACCTCAAGCGGTTTCTTGGAAACCGGCACGTCCGGAAATACACGAATCCAGATCTTGCCACCACGCTTGATATGACGCGTCATCGCACGTCGCGCGGCTTCTATCTGGCGCGCGGTAACCCTGCCGCGTTCGATGGCCTTGAGGCCGTATTCGCCGAAGCTGACCTTGTTGCCAGTCGTCGCCAGGCCACGATTGCGTCCCTTGAATTGCTTGCGAAATTTCGTTCTTTTAGGCTGTAACATTGCTCTTATCTCTTACTTTGCCGCCGACTTGGAACCCGAGTCCTTGCTTTCGAGGTCGAAGACTTCACCTTTGTAGATCCAGACCTTTACGCCGAGAATACCGTAGGTAGTCAGGGCCTCGGCAAAACCGTAGTCGACGTCCGCGCGCAGGGTATGCAGCGGCACGCGGCCTTCGCGGTACCATTCGTTACGCGCAATTTCCGCACCGTTCAGACGGCCAGAGACGTTGATCTTGATGCCTTCGGCGCCGATACGCATCGCGTTGGTAACCGAGCGACGCATGGCACGGCGAAACATCACGCGGCGCTCCAGCTGCGAGGCAATGCCTTCTGCAACCAGCTGCGCATCGAGTTCCGGCTTGCGAATCTCTTCGATATTGATCTTGACATTGTTGAGGTGCACCGAAACCTGCGACGCGACTTCGTGGCGCAGCCTCTCGATGTCCTCGCCCTTCTTACCGATGATAATGCCGGGGCGTGCGGTATGAATGGTTACCGCGATCGACTTCGCCGGACGCGAAATCTGGATGCGGCTGACCGCAGCCTGCGCCAGTTTCTTCTTCAGGAATTCGCGAATCTTCAGATCTTCATCGAGAAAATCAGCAAATTGTCCGCTATCCGCGTACCACTTCGAGGTCCAGTCGGTGGCAATCCCGAGACGGAAACCTGTTGGATGAACTTTTTGTCCCATGTTTGCCTCTTTAACTATCCGCGACGGTCACGGTAATGTGACTGGTGCGTTTCAAAATTCGGTTGCCACGACCCTTGGCACGTGCGCGCATGCGCTTCATGACGGGACCCTGATTCACGTAAATCGACGAAACCTTGAGTTCGTCGATGTCGGCGCCATCGTTGTGCTCGGCATTGGCAATTGCCGACTCGAGCACCTTGCGCACCAGGACAGCGGCTTTCTTGTTGCTGAAGGTCAGCAAAGTCAGCGCTTTTTCCACCGGCAGTCCGCGCACCTGGTCTGCGACCAGACGGCATTTCTGCGGTGATATCTTAGCGTGACGATGTTTGGCACTGGTTTGCATAAGACTTACCTTTTCTTCGCTTTCTTATCGACAGTATGGCCGCGGTAGGTACGCGTCAGCGAAAATTCGCCGAGCTTGTGGCCGACCATATTTTCGTTGATCAATATCGGCACATGCTGGCGCCCGTTATGGATTGCAATCGTCAACCCGACCATTTCGGGCACGATCATCGAACGCCGCGACCAGGTTTTGATCGGACGCTTGTTATTGGTTTCAACCGCAACGAACACCT
>CAMYML010000152.1 GCA_947259305.1 uncultured Gammaproteobacteria bacterium
GAAGAATACCCAGGAATGGTCGCCCGATATTCTAAATGCCGCCAACCAGCGCTTCGTCGGCGACTACCTGAAGAAACACGGCAAGTACCCGTCTTTCTACGGCGCGCAATCCTACGATGCGATCATGCTGATCAAGAGCGCGGTCGAGAAGGTGAATGGCAACCTGAAGGACAAGGATGCATTGCGGGCGGCACTGAAGGCAGCCGATTTCGATTCGGTGCGTGGCCGTTACAGCTACGGCAACAATCATATGCCGATTCAGAATTTCTACCTGCGTGAAGTCGTCGCGGACGACCAGGGCCGCTGGACGACGAAGATCGTGTCCACGGTGCTGACCAACCACCAGGATCCCTACGCCAAAGAGTGCAAGATGTAATCTAAGCGAAGGCGCCCGGGTTCAACCGGGCGCTTTTTATTGGACCTGTCTTTCTAGGCCGTTGACGTGGACTGGAACCTGCTGATAACACAACTGCTGAATGGACTGCAGCTCGGGCTGCTGCTGTTCCTGCTGGCGTCCGGCTTGACGCTGATCTTCGGCATCATGGATTTCATCAACCTGTCGCACGGCTCGTTTTATATGATCGGCGCCTATTTCTGCGGCACCGTGGTCGCGAAAACCGGTTCGTTCCTGGTCGGAATCCTGCTTGGCCTGGTCGGCATGTTTATCGTCGGCGCGCTGGTCGAGTGGTTCATCGCGCGCAAGCTTTACCGCTCCGACCACCTCGACCATGTGCTGGTCACTTTCGGCCTGATCCTGATTTTCGATACGCTGGTGCACCTGATATGGGGCGCCGGGGGAATGGCGATCCCGCTGCCCGACGTGCTCAATGGGCAGTTCACGCTGGGCAGCCTGGTGTTCCCGGTTTACCGCGCGCTGATTATCTTCGCCGGGCTGCTGGTGGCGCTAATCCTGTTTATTCTTGTGACCAAAACCCGGCTTGGCATGCTGATCCGCGCCGGCGCGTCTAATCGCACCATGGTCGAGGCGCTCGGCGTCAATATCAATCGCCTGTTCCTGATCGTCTTTGCGCTCGGCGCGGCGATGGCCGGGCTCGCCGGCATGCTGATTGCGCCGATTACCGAGGCCAGCATCGGTATGGGTAACGACATCATCATCGTCGCCTTCGTCGTCGTCATCGTCGGCGGCATCGGCTCGGTCAAGGGTGCTTTCTACGCCGCGCTGATCCTCGGCCTGATCGATACCATGAGCCGCTCCTATCTCGATGTCGTTCTGAATCTCGCAATGCCGGTAGCCTATGCCGAGACCGCGGCGCCGGCGTTGTCGGCGATGCTGATCTACATCCTGATGGCCGCGGTGCTCGCGTTTCGCCCACAGGGCCTGTTCCCGCCTGCCGGGATGAAATAATGACCTGGTTTCCGCAATCGATTTCCGGCCGGGTTTATGCCGCGATACTGCTGATACTCGCGCCGGCGCCATTTGTTTTCGAGTGGATCAACCAGCCTTTTTATCTCGACCTGCTAAGCCGTGCGTTGATTCTCGCGATTGCGGTCGTCAGCCTGAACCTGATTCTCGGATTCGGCGGCATGATCAGTCTCGGTCATGCGGCCTACATCGGCATCGGCGCCTATGCTGTCGGCATTCCCTCTTACTATGACTATTACAATGGCTGGCTGCACCTGGCGCTGGCGCTGTCGGTCAGCGCGAGCTTTGCGCTGATAACCGGTGCTATCAGTCTACGCACCAAAGGTGTGTACTTCATCATGATTACCATGGCTTTCAGCCAGATGGCTTATTTCACCTTTTTGAGCCTCGAGGAATACGGCGCCGATGACGGGCTGGTGATTTATTCACGCAGCGAGTTTCCGCAGTGGCTGACGATGGACGGCGGCACCAGCCTCTATTACTGGATCTTCGCCCTGCTGTTGCTGAGCCTGTTCTTCACTCACCGACTGGTGCATTCACGCTTCGGTCGCGTCATCGTCGGTTCCAAGTTCAATGAACAACGCATGCAGGCGCTGGGTTTCAACACGTATCGTTACCGCCTGGTGTGTTATGTCATATCAGCGATGATCTGCAGCCTGGCCGGCATGCTGCTGGGCAACTTCACCGGCTTCATCAGCCCCGACATGATCGGCTGGGCGCGCTCCGGCGAATTGATTTTCATGGTCATTATCGGCGGCGCCGGCACTTTTTTCGGCCCGCTGGTCGGCACCATCGTGTATATCCTGCTGGAAGAGTTCCTGTCGCTGATAACGGTCTACTGGCACCTGATTTTCGGCATCATGCTGGTGGCGCTGGTGCTGTTCGGCAAGGGCGGGATTCACGGCTGGCTGAGCCGGCTGGATCGCAAGGGTGCCGGGCATGACTGAACATTTATTGAAGATTCACAATCTGAACAAGCACTTCGGCGGCATTGTCGCCACCGACAGGATCAACCTGGCGGTCGAAAAGGGCCTGATCCACGCCATTATCGGGCCTAACGGCGCCGGCAAAACCACGCTACTCGCGCAACTGTCGGGACAGATCAAACCGGATAGTGGCGAGATCGAATTCGATGGTCAGCGTATTACCGGATACGGCATGGCGCGGCGCGCGCGCGCGGGCCTGGCCAGGTCCTTCCAGATAACCAGCGTGGTGATGCCGATGACGCTGTTGCAGAATGTCATGCTCGCGGTGCAGGGCGGCAGCGGGCACTCATTCCGCTTCTGGGCGCCGGTCAGCAATGACAGCGCGATGAAAGCCGCGGCCATGGCGAGCCTGGCCGAGGTTGGCCTCGACGATCGGGCCAACCGGATCGCCGCCAACGTCTCGCATGGCGAACAGCGGCAGTTGGAGGTGGCGATGGCGCTGGCGATGAAACCGCGCATGCTGTTGCTCGACGAACCGATGGCGGGCATGGGCAAGGAAGAGGGCGCGATGATGGTCAAAATCCTGAAGCGCCTCAAGGGCGATATGACGATCCTGCTGGTGGAGCATGACATGGATGCGGTCTTCAGCCTGGCGGATCAATTGTCGGTGCTGGTCAACGGCCATATCATCGCTACCGATACGGTGGAAAATATACGTATCAACGACGAGGTGCAAAGGGCTTACCTGGGCGACGGCCATGCTTGAGTTGAATAAGGTCGAAACCTTTTACGGCACGATTCAGGCGCTGTTCGGCATGAGCCTGCGCTGCGAGCAGGGCCAGGTGACAACCCTGATCGGCCGCAACGGCATGGGTAAAACCACGACCGTGAGCACGATTATCGGCACGCTTGCCAGCCGCGGCGGCGAGATCCGCTTCGACGGCGAAGTCGTCACCGGCAAGCCGGCCTACGAGGTGGCGCAGCTCGGCATCGGCCTGGTGCCCGAAGGACGGCAGATTTTTCCAAACCTGAGCGTGCGCGAAAACCTGATCGCCACGGCCGCCAACTACAGCGGCAGCAGCGATCCCTGGACGCTCGACAAGGTGCTCGAGTTCTTCCCGCGCCTGCACGAACGCCTCGACAACCAGGGCAACCAGCTTTCCGGCGGCGAACAGCAGATGCTCGCGATCGGTCGCGCGCTGATGCTGAATCCGCGCCTGCTGATTCTGGACGAAGCCACCGAAGGCCTGGCGCCGCTGATCCGCCAGGAAATCTGGCGCCGCCTGGAGCAACTTAAAGAATCCGGTTTAACGATTCTGCTAATCGACAAAAACATCGACGAAATGGCGCCTATCGCCGACCGTCATTTCATTATCGAAAAGGGGCAGGTGGCCTGGGAGGGCGATTCCGATGGGCTTACCGGGGACGCCGAGTTGAAAGCCCGCTATCTCGGCATATGAGCAAAAGGTCGAATTACCTGTGCGCCAGACTCCTGCCAGCGGATATGCCGAACCGATTGCAGCGGCCGGGCGAAAGGGTCCACTTCCGAGGCTATGACGATGTTCGTTAGTTAGAGGCAAAACTCTTGGTTAAGTTAAGCCGCGTGGAGATTGTAGGTGCAGGTCCGGCCGGGTTGTGCGCTGCCATTTTGTTGAAAAACCTGTCTCCGCGCATCGCTGTCTGCGTCACGGAACAGAATTCGGCGAACGCCACTTTCGGTTTCGGCGTCGTGTTTTCCGACCAGGCGCTCGATTTTTTGCGATCCGACGATCCCCAGACCCACGCGTTGATAGCGCCGCAGATGGAACGCTGGCGCGATATCAGGCTTTCGCTGCATGGCGAAATGATCACGCTCGACGGCATAGGTTTTTCCGCGATTGGCCGCTTGCGCCTGCTCGAGCTGTTGCAGTCGCGCGCGCGCGAGGTCGGGGTCGAAATGCGATTCGGCCACAGGCTGGAATCGTTGCACAAGATCGAGGCAGCCGCCGATTTGATCGTCGGCGCCGATGGGCTGAATTCGCTGCTGCGCCGGAGCCATGAGGCGTCGTTTTCGCCGACGCTGGACTATTTCGGAAATTATTTTGCGTGGTTCGGTACAACAAGACCGTTCGACACGCTGGCGCAAACCTTTATTCGCGGTCCGAATGGCGAACTCAACGCCCATCATTATCGCTATGCGCCGGGCCTGAGCACTTTCATCGTCGAATGCGATAATGCAAGTTTCGACGCCTATGGATTTGCCGGGATGGATGAAAAACACAGCGCGGAAAAATGCCGCGAACTGTTTGCCGATACGCTGGAAGGCGCGCCGCTGCAGACGAACAGAAGCGCGTGGCGCCAGTTTCCCCGGCTGTGGTGCGACAGCTGGATTAGCGGCAAGCGGGTCTTGCTGGGGGACGCCGCGCATAGCGCGCATTTTTCGATCGGCTCGGGCACCCGGCTCGCGCTCGAAGATGCGATTGCGCTGGTGAATGCGCTCGCCCGCGAGAAGGATTTACCTTCGGCGCTCGCGCTGTTTCAGCAACAACGCATGCCGGTAGCGCGCAAACTGTTTGATGCCGCCAACGCCTCGGCGCGATGGTACGAGGGCTTTCGAGAGAAAATGAAGCTGCCGCTGCAGGAGTTCGCCTTCAGCTACCTGACGCGTTCGGGGCGGGTCGATATGGAACGACTGCGGGGTTTATCGCCGGCATTTATGGCGGACTACGAAAAATACCTCGAATCGAGGACTGGCCGGGCTTGAGCGGTTGCGCTGCCGCTCCGCGGTGTTTCACCTGAGCCAGCCGATAATGCGCTGGAAGATTTCGCTTTCGGCCGAGGCCAGGCGTGCGACCACGTCGAAGTGATCGGCCCCGGGTTCGATATGCCTGTCGATAACGAATCCCGGCCGTGACCAGTTTTCGATCAGGCTGTCGGCCTGGCGAAAAAACTCGGGCGTTTCGGCGCCGCCGACGATCACCAGCAGCGGCGCCGTATGTCCCACCTGCAGGCTTGCGGGGCTGAGCCCGTTGACCTCGGTGTCGGTTAAATGCAAAACCTCGCTGATGGTCGTGGGCAGCAGCGGCGCCAGCTGATACAGGCCGCTTATCGGTATTGCGCTCTGCAGCAGGTCGGCCGGCAGATCGCCCGCGAAATCGGACCAGGCGGTCGCCATCCCCATTGCGCTCAGGTGGCCGCCGGCGGAGTGGCCCGACAGGTTGATGCGTTCGGCGCAGATGCCAAGCTTTGCGGCGTTGTGAAACAGCCAGACCAGCGCCTTCCTGATCGAGCCAAGCAACGCCGTCATAGTAACCTCGGGACAGAGCGGGTAACCGATAAGCGCCACATCCACCCCGGCGTTATTAAAAGTTTCCGCGATATAACTGTAAATCGATTTATCGCCGCGCTGCCAGTAGCCGCCGTGGATATAGACGTAAAGCGGCGCCTCGGCCTGTCCGCAGCGGAACACGTCGAGGCGTTCGCGCGCGCCGTTGCCGTAGACGCAGTCGAGGACGGCGTCGGCCCTGCCGCGATAAACCGCGCTCAGCTCGGACAGCTGCAGCAGCAGCTCGGGCGCATCGGGGCGGCGCGCCATATTGTTGTAGTTGTACTCGAGCTCCGGATCGATCGAAGAATAAGCTGTCATGCTGTGCCGCTCAGATAATGGCGTGGCGAATGTGCGCCGATACCCATTCGCTGACGATTACCGTTGCCAGGATTACCAGCAATATCAGCGAAACCTGGGTCCAGGCCAGGGTCGAAATCGATGCATCCAGCTGCAGGCCGATACCGCCGGCGCCAACCAGCCCGAGCACGGTCGATTCGCGGATATTGATATCCCAGCGAAACACCGAGATGCCGGCAAAGGCGGGCATGATTTGCGGCACGATACCGAAACTCAACTGCTGGCTGCGCGCCGCGCCGGTGGCGATGACCGCCTCCACCTGGCTTTGGTCGATTTCCTCGATCGCCTCGTACAGCAGCTTGGCGCAAAATCCGATCGAACGCAGGCCGATCGCGATAACGCCGGCGAGCACGCCGGGCCCGATCAGCGTCACCAGCATGAGCGCCCAGATCAGCGAATTGATCGAACGCGAGGAAACGATAATGAACAGCGCCACCGGGCGCACGAAGTGTACACTCGGCGTGGTATTGCGCGCGGCGCAAAACGCCACCGGCACCGCGATCACGATCGCGATCATGGTGCCCAGCGTGGCGATATTGACCGTATCCCAGACCGGCGCCCACAGAACCTCCATATAAGACCACTTCGGCGGCACCATGCGTTGCGCCATGTCGGCGGCCTGCTTGGGCGCGTCAGCCACGAAAAACCAGATGGTTTTGTCGGAGATCAGGCGCCAGCAGTAGACGAAGATGGCGACGCCGAGTAACCAGCCGAACCAGGTGCCGAACTGCGCGCGCGTGGTGCGCCGCTGCCAGACTTTCTTATCCGCGATTTCCCGCACCGGCATTATTGCACCCACCGCCGGATATATCCGGAGCTGTATTCCATGACCATGACGATACTGATGATGACCAGCAATATCGCGGCCGCGGAGTCAAACTCGTAGCGGTCGAACGAGGTTAACAGCGTCGCGCCGATGCCGCCGCCGCCGACGATTCCAACCACCGCCGATTCGCGGAAGTTGATATCCAGGCGATAAATTCCGAGGCCAATCATGCGCGGCATGACCTGTGGTTGCACCGAGTAATTCAACCACTGCAGCCAGCCGGCGCCGACCGATTTGATGGCCTCGGCCTGCACCGGATCCATATCCTCGATATCTTCGGCCAGCAGCTTGCCGTAAAAGCCGATGGTGCCGACGCTGAGCGCGAGGAAACCCGCAAACGGTCCGAAGCCGAACAGCTTGACGAAAAAAATGGCGAGGATGATCTCGGGGAAGGTGCGCGAGACCGCGAGAATGCCGCGGCAGAAAAGGTAAACCGGCCTGTAGGCCAGGTTACGCGCGGCGCCGAGCCCGACCGGGACCGACAGGATGATGCCGATGACGGTCGAGGTGATCGTCATCCACAGGCTTTCGAGGATGCCGTCCTGGATCGAGTCCCAGCGCGAGCTAAAATCGGGTGGAAAAAATGCCATGAGGAAGCGTTCGCCGCGGGTCAGACCTTCTGCGACCCGGTTCCAGTCAATCTCCATTGTGCCAAACGCCAACGCGAGATAAATCGCAGCACCCACCCAGAGCCCCCAGCGAAGGGTAGGGTTTTTGATGAACGGCGGCCGTTTCCAGCGTCGAATTGCGGCGCCTTGACTCATGACGGCGGAGATACCTTGGCGATATTGAGCAGCGCGGCTGTATCGAGTTCCTCGTCTTCTTCCTTGACCTTTTCGATCGTGGCTTCCCAGTCTTCCTCGCCGTAAATTTGCGTCAACACTTCCGGATTGAGGTTCTCGGGCGGGCCGTCATAGACGATGCTGCCGAGTTGCAGACCGACAATGCGACGTGCAAACATCTGCGCCAGTAGCACGTCGTGAATATTAATGATTGCGGCCAGCTGTCTTTCGTCACAAAGCTCGCAGATCAGGCGCATGATCTGGCGCGATGTCTTCGGGTCGAGGCTTGCGGTTGGTTCGTCGACCAGCAGTAAATCGGGATTCTGGATCAAGGCGCGGCAGATACCCACGCGTTGACGCTGTCCGCCGGATAATTCGTCGGCGCGCTTGTCCGCCATGTGCTCGAGCCCGACCCGCTCGAGCAGGTTGAAGGCTTCATCGATGTCGGATTGCGGAAACTTGCGGAAAAAGCTGCGCCAGAAGCCAACGTAGCCGAGTCGTCCGGAGAGTACGTTTTCCATTACGCTCAAGCGCTCGACCAGCGCGTATTCCTGAAAGATCATGCCCATGCGCGTGCGCGCCCGGCGCAACTCGGTCGAACCCAGGTGCGCCAGTTCGAGATCGCCGAGAAAAATTCTACCCGAGGTGGGTTCGACCAGCCGGTTGACGCAACGTATCAGGGTGCTCTTACCGGCCCCGGATGGACCGATTAGCGCCATAACCTGTCCTTTTGGGACTACCAGGTTAACGTTCTTGAGCGCGTGATCCCCCGTTTTATATTGCTTTTCGAGATTTTCGATGCGAAGCATTTGCGGTACCCAATGAATTTATGCGCGAATCTGCCCGCAACTGGGGCAGGTTTAAAGCCGAGCCACGATTCTTCATCGTGGCTCGTCCCTATTGCGTGGCTCCAATTGCTACTTACAGTCGTAGCTGACGCCGTTGGCGGTGTCGATCTTGCGGATGACGTCCCAGTCGGATTTATGGTGAATGCCGACAAAACGGCCTTCCTTCTTGAACTCTTTCTGCAGATCCGAGCCTTCCCATTCGAAGGTAAAAAAGGCTTGCTT
>CAMYML010000153.1 GCA_947259305.1 uncultured Gammaproteobacteria bacterium
AATCCCGCTTTTTATCTGCTCCAGGTCAATGTTGAATCCGGCGAGCCTGACCGGATCGATCAAAATCCGCACCGCGCGCGGAGTTCCCCCCAGCGAATAGATATCGCGCGTACCGGGAACCCGCTTCAATTCGGCCTCGAGCGAATGCGCAACCTGTAACAGGTCGACCCCGGTCTGCTGCGGATTCTGGCTCCATAGCGTCAGGGCCACAACCGGAACGTCGTCGATGCCTCGCGGCTTGATGATCGGCTGCCCCACGCCCATGTTACGCGGCAACCAGTCGACATTGGAAAAGACCTTGTTATACAGCCTTACGATTGCCTGCGTGCGATCTTCACCGACTTCGAACTGCACCGTAAGAATAGCGATACCGGGTTTCGACACCGAGTAGACATGCTTGATTCCGGTAATTTCCGACAATACCTGTTCGGCCGGCGTACTGACGACCTGCTCGACTTCGTAAGCGGTTGCCCCGGGAAACGGTATGAAGACGTTGGCGAAGGTGACGTTGATCTGCGGCTCTTCTTCACGCGGGGTGACCAGCACGGCAAATACACCCAGCAATAACCCTATCAGGGCCAACAAGGGCGTAATTTCAGACTGCAGGAAAGTCTTCGCCACCCAGCCGGACGGGCCCAGGGAGTTGCTCATTTGGCCGTTTCCAGCTGGCGTTTATGTTCGATTCCGGCGCGTACCGGATCGAGCGCAACGACTTCGTTTTCATCGAGTCCGGCCAGGATTTCCACCTGCTCGCCATAAAGATTACCAGGGCGCACCTGGCGGAAGGAAAGCCTGCCATCGGCGGCGATCACGTAAACCGCATTGACTTCCGAGCGCGATACCAACGCCTGCTGCGGCAGCAACAGTCGCTCGGTGCTGCCAATGGACAGGGCGACCTTGACCAGCATACCCGGGTACAGCCTGTTCTCCATCGCAGGCAGGTCGAGGCGCACCGGGAACGAATGATTCTGCGGGTTGGCAAACGGGTGGATGGTTATTTTCGAGACTTCCAGCGTCTGCCCGTCTTCCAGCAGAACCACCTGCGCGCTGCGATACTGGCGCAGCCCACCGATTATCGACTGTGGCACCTGGGCCGCAACCCGCAATTCTCCCAGCCCGTAGCCGGTCATAATGGGCTGCCCGGGATTGACGGCCTCCCCTGGTTCGACATGACGTTCCACCACGACCCCGCTATAAGGCGCCCGCAGGACGGTATGGTCCAACTGCTCGTCGGCCTGCGCCAGGCTGGCTTCGGCAGATGCCTTACGTGCCTTGGCCGCTTTGAGGTTGGCGCGGGCCTTGTCGAACACGGACTGCGAAATCAGCTTCTGCTGGCGCATGTTCTGGTTACGTTCGAACTCGAGTTGCATGTCCTGCAGATTCGCGTTGGCCTCGTCCAGTGCCGCCTGTGCCTTTTGCTGTTGCGCTCGATATTCGAGATCGCGTATGCGCAGGATGACTTCGCCCTTTTCGACGAAATCGTCGACATCGAAATTGACGCTTTCAATCTTGCCCGCGACTTCGGCTGACAGGGTAGCCTGCTGACGTGCCTCGACGACGCCGTCAACCCGGTACTGAAGTGGCATCGATACCCGCGCGGAGATCACCGTTTGCAGGGTTTCACCCGCAAAAATCGCTGCCGGAATCATCCCGACAAGCAAAACCAGGATTTTTGTAAACAGGCGCATGTCTGACTCTCAACTCAAGGGTTATAAGAAATGAACGCAAGCATATTAGAGATTTCTAATATACTTTCAATATCTTCTTGATAGTGGACAAATGATGCATCATTTGCGTGTTTTACGGCTTATCTTACTGCCGCTCCTGATTTTGACCGCGGCGAGTAGCGCGCTTGCGGCCAATCAGCTGCGCGGGCATCCTTCGCCCTATCTCGCCCTGCACGGCGACGATCCGGTCGACTGGAAGACCTGGCAAGACGAGGTTTTCACCCGCGCGAAAGCCGAGAATCGTCTAATTTTAGTGTCGATCGGTTATTTTTCCTGTCACTGGTGTCATGTCATGCAGCGCGAGAGCTATAGCGATCAATCGATCGCCGCCATTCTCAACCGCAGCTACATCGCGGTCAAGGTCGATCGCGAACTCGACCCCGACCTCGACCAGCGCCTGATCAGTTTCGTCGAAAAAATACGCGGCTCGGCGGGCTGGCCGTTGAACGTCTTCCTGACCCCGGACGGATATCCGGTTACCGGATTCACCTATCTGCCGCGCGCAAGTTTCATCGACGTACTGCAGCAACTCGAGGTTGAGTGGCGCAGCAAACATGCCCAGATTTCCGCGGCGGCGCAGGAATTCTTCCTGACGCAGATGCAGGACTTCGAAAACCAGGCCTTTATGGCGCCGGATATACCGGCTAAGCAGCTGGTCGATGCTTTTGTTTCGCAGGCCATGCTGGCCGCGGACGAAATGCAGGGCGGATTTGGCAATACCAGCAAGTTTCCGAACGTGCCGCAGATGGACGCACTGCTGGATATTATTAGCCGCTATCCACAACTCGACCAGGACCTTGCCGACTTCGTGCAGTTAACCCTGCACTCGATGGCGACGAAGAACCTGCATGATCATGTTAACGACGGCTTCTTCCGCTATACCACCGATCCCGACTGGCAAACCCCGCATTATGAAAAAATGCTGTATGACAACGCCCAGCTCGCGACGCTATACCTCAGGGCGCACCGCTTGTGGCCGGACAAGGGTTACGCCGATATCGCCAGCCGTACGCTGGATTTTGTCGAAACCAACCTGAAACACCCGGACGGCGGTTACATATCCAGCCTGTCTGCCGTCGATCGCAGCGACAAGGAAGGCGGCGCCTACCTGTGGACGCGTGATCAGCTCGCAAACCAGCTGACCCGGGACGAAGTCGATTACCTGGCGCGGCAGGGGCAGTTCGATACCAATACCGAGGAGTTCCTGATCGCGGCGCTCAGCGGGCCTGCCGCATCTGGTGAAGCCGGGCGCAACGCGAGCATACTCGGCAAGTTGAAACGGCGCGGCAGCTCAAGCATGCCTGCCGACAGCAAACGCCTGGCCAGCTGGAATGCGATGATGCTCGAAGCGCTTACCCTTGCCGCGGACAACGACGAGCGCTTTGCCAAACCTGCCGCAACCCTGTTCCACAGCATGCGGGCCGAGTTTTACGATAACGGAGCGCTGATTCGTTTCGCGGGTAATGCCGGGGTCGCCGACGCGGTGCTGGAGGATTATGCCCAGGTGGCGCACGCATTTCTCAACTACGGCAGGCGCTTTGACAACGAAGTCGCCATCGATAGTTCGCGGCGTTTGACTGAAAACGCCCACTTGTTATTTTTGAAAAACGATCGCTGGCAGCAGAAATCCCGCTCCCTGATTCCGCTTGCCCCGGGCAAGTGGATCATCCCCGATCTGGTTTTTTACTCACCGATGACGCTGTGGCTGGAAGTCGCCCTGGCGGTTCCCGGGCTGGCGGCGGAAACCAGGCGGGAGGCCCGGCAAATGCTGCAACGAGCAAGCCGTGAAATGCTGGATTCCCCCTATTTTTACGGCAGTTTCATCATGCTGCGGATCGATCAGCAGGGTTAGTGACGCTGCCGCCTCGGCGTATTCAGGGCCGGCGTTTCAGCCCATGAAGATGGAAACGCGAAGTGCGGATTCTCCGGCATTATTCGAATGTCTCGTCATTGCTGCACAGATTTATGCGACTGGCTGTCGCGCCGCACCGACTCAAATTAGATCTGAGTTCTGTTGCCGGCGCCACCCGTGACCGGTGATCCTACAAAGCGCTCACCCTGTCGTTGTTTGTTCATGGTGTTGTCAACCTGCTGATGCAGCTGCTTTTGATACGGCAGGCGAAATGATCGCGGCACCAGCTGATCGCTATCGAGATCCCTGACCCAGAGATAAATGCCGCCTGCATCGTCGGATTTCAGATCCGGCTCTACCGTGAAAACGCTGACCAGCTCGAAATTCTCTGGTAATCCATCATCAGCCGGCCAGCCCAGGTAGGCCTGCAATAGGCTGTAATGCCACAGGTAAAAGCCCAGGCACAGGGCCGCCAGCACCAGTTTCAGCCCCGCGCCAACCTCGCTTTTCAGAATTGCCAGCAATACCAGGAATAGCAGGAATACGTATGCCAATGCCAGCGACAGAATAGACGTAATCAAATTTTTTGCTCCGAATCCGGCAACAGTTGCTCGGGGTCGAGCCGGTAAGGCGTCAGGATTTTTTCGATCTGATTCATGCCGATGATTTCGCCGTTACCGTCGAGCTCGAAGCGCAGTATAGTCTTTTCATCGTCGACCTTTTGCAGTACCTGTTGATCAATATAGACCAGGCGCAACACCGGATTGACCTTTTCTATTTTGATGACCGCCTTGACCGGGTTACTGGTCTGTGACTCGTAGTAATGGAGGTTGACGATATACTCCCCCGAAATAATACCGCGAATGGTGACGACCTCCTGGTTGATCGGATGTACCACCTTCTTGCCATTGATCATAACCGTATCATTCAAATCACCGCGATCGTCCCGGTCGAGATTCAACCAGCCGGCCTCCTTGCGCAGATAGGAAACCGTCTCCTGGTAAGGATCCTGCACCCACAGATCGATATCGTCGGGCTGATCCTCGGGCCAACTCACCGTGATGATGTATTCGGCCTTGTAGTTGATGTTGCCGAGTTTCGCGATCGGGTTCATGAATATGATCGAAATGAAAAACAGTAGCGTGAAACCGAGCAAGGTATTGAACAGCAGATCGGTGAAGGGATCGGAAAGCTGGTGACTATGACGGTTTGCTTTCATCTGGTCTTGTAGCGGTAAGTCCGTTCGCGCACGTCGTCGAGCAGGTTATCGACGCTCCAGTCGAGCAGCTGATACTTGATATTCAACAACACCCCGCTACTCATACCGGTCAGGGTCGTAAACAGCGCGACTTTCATGCCACCGCTCATTTGCGCGAGCAACTTCTGCATCACGTTTATATCGATACTGTTCAGATCGACCAGTGCCCCCAGCATGAAGATGAAACCGATTACGGTGCCGAGCAGCCCGAGCTTCAGCATCAGGTCGGCAACCACGTAACCAAACCGATACTGCCCGCGGCAGCGCCCGTCGAGCACGTCAATCAGCAGCTCACCGGATTCTTCCGGATCCCTGTCCGTTCCTCGCAATAGCGAGAAATAACGTTGCACGTTACTGCCCGAGGCCCGATCCGTGGCGCCCTGATGGAGATCATTGCCCTCGATAGACAGGGTGTAAGACACCAGCATCACGTGCAGGCTGGCGCACAGGTATATCAGCAGAATCGCACGCGAGATGAAACTGTAATCCTCGGCCAGCAGCGCCGGCAGCAGGCCACTATCGGCCAGCAGGTAAAAAATAAACAGTTCGATGCCCAGTAAACTGGCAAAAATCGTTAACAGCCCGAAGGGTTTGTCGATAATGGTCTTCATTGCAATTGGCTCGATTAGACGAACATATTAAGCCCTGCGATTGGGGCTGCAACCCAAAATCAGGAAAAAACCGGACGTTAACCGGGTATATACCCGATAACCCCACTATCTATCCCAGAATATATATTCGTATATTAGATTTTACTAATACAATGGCGGCTCATTTTAAGGGGATCTAAACCATGATCAACAAAATTATTATTCCATTAGTATTAGCTTTAAGCCTGGGGACTGGTAGCGCAATTGCGGCAGAAACACCTGCAACTACTCCCGCTCCGTCAGCCGCAATGGCGAACCCGTTTGCCTGGATGGGCACGATGAATGCCGGCGTTCCCAATGCTCAACAGATGAACCTGGCGCGTCCTGAGGGTTACAGCGTTTTCATGAATCCGATGAATTACCCGCAATTCATGAATCCGGCAACTTATGGTCAGTTCATGACGCCTCAATTTTACATGCAGTTCGCTGACCCGAACAACATGATGGCGTGGATGAACCCGGGCGCTTACAGCGCTTACATGAATCCGTCCAGCTACATGAACATGATGAACCCGATGGCTTACATGCAGTTCATGAACCCCGGCACTTACATGCAACCGATGAATCCGGCCAATTACCAGACTTTCATGGATCCGAACACCTACATGTCCTGGATGAATCCTAATGCATACATTCCGGGTGGTGCTACAGCCGGCTACGCAAATCCGAACGCCAGCTTCAACTTTTTCGATCCGAATGCATGGACCGGCATGATGACACCTCAGGCTCAGGCCCCGGCTCAGGCTCCGGCTCCGGCTCAGGCGCCAGCACAGCAGTAATGTAATCATTGAAATGCGAATGCAAAAATGGGAAGCTGGACGCCTGATCTGAAACACAACGATGATGGCAAGAAAGCTTCTCGCATTCGCAATTCTTTTCTGGGCCGTACCAGCCCTGCTCCAGGCGTCAAGCCCGCGGGATCCGTACCAGTTCTTCTTTGAACAATCCCTGGGCGATCTGACCGAGGAGCTCGAAATCGCACGTGAAGAAGGAAAACAGGGAGTTTTCCTTTTCTTCGAAATGGACGAATGTCCGTTTTGCCATCGCATGAAACAAACCGTGCTCAACCAGCCCGAAGTCCAGGAATTTTTTAAACAGAATTTCCATTCGCTGACTATCGATATCGAGGGTGACCTCGAGCTGGTCGATTTTGACGGTACCGATACCACGCAAAAGCAATTTGCCAGCAAAAGCCGCGTACGCGCAACGCCGATGCTCGCATTCTACGATCTAGAAGGTAAGCGCATCTTCAAGTACGTCGGCGCAACCTCGGGCATGCAGGAATTCCTGTGGATGGGTGAATACATTGCCAACCAGGTTTACCTGCAAAAAGACGATTCGGGCCGTAACATCAAATTCGCACGTTACAAACGGATGAAGAAGAATAAGACGCTTTAAAGCGTTTGCGTTAAAACAATAGCCAGCCATCGCTGCGCTTCACTGAACCGGGGTATAAGTCGAGACAATGACCTTAACCGCATTCACTCGATCGGGTTTGTTTTGGTTGCTTGCCTTACTGCCGCTTACCCTGGCTGCTGCCGATCCACTTCCCGAACCGCTGACATTCGAAGCCGCGCTCAATACCGCCCGCAATCCGGCACACTTCGACCTGCTGCAAATCGAACAACAGCTAGCCGCACTCAGGGCCGAACTGGGAATCAACCAGGGTGAATATGGTTTTAGCGTCGCCCTGCAAGGCAGGTTTCGCGAAGTCGGCACTTCTGATTTTGCGCTTCCCGGCGACGAGGACGGTGACAATGCGGCAAGCCTGATAGTATCCAAGCCGCTGTATGATTTTGGCCTGCAGAATTCGCGCGAGAGCTACCTGACTTTGCAATTGCAGGCGCTAGAACAGCAGAAATACCTGATGCTCGAGCGACGCCGGCTAAACATCATGGAAAAATATTTCGCCGTGCTCAACGCCGACAATGATTTCATTGCCGAAAACGAAGCCCTCGCGATCGGTTTCATCCGTTATGACAACGCGGTAGAAGACCAGGCGCTCGGCCTGGTGGCGGAAATCGAGGTGCTGCGCCTGCAGTCTGAATACGAGTTGATTCGCCAGCGGCGCTCGCTGGCAGTGCATCAGCAGCGCCTGACGCGCAGCCTGCTGGCCGAGGTCATGGGTTATCCCGACCAGCTGTCTTCGGATCTCGAAATTCCGCTGATCGACTGGCAGCGAAACTTGCCCGACGAACTCGACACCCTGATCGCACAGGCGCTGACCCACAGCCCCGAGGCACGGCTCGCCAACGCGCGGGCGCGGGCCGCCCAGACGGCGATCGGCATCGCCGAATCATCCAACAATCCCAGCCTGGACCTCGAACTCGAAGTCTCGAGCTACGAACGCGATAGCCGGCTGCGCGACGACTGGCGCGCCAGCCTCTACTTCGAGATCCCGATCTACTCGGCGGCGTCTGCGGATAAAATAGACCTGGCGCAGGCAAAACACCGGCTTGCCCTGGCAGACCAGCAACAGTCGCAATCGCATCTGCGTCTCGAAGTACTCGAGCTATGGCAGAAAATCCAGCAACTCCAGCTGAAAATCCAGGGGCACGCCATCGAGCAGGACTACCGCGACAGGTACCTCGACCGCAGCCGCGCCGAGTACGAGCTCGAATTCAAGACCGATCTCGGCGATTCGATGGTGCTGTATTCGCGCAGCAATAGCCAACGCCTGCGCTCGCTTTATGCCTACGAACTCGCTTATCAGCGCCTGTCCGCGCTGGTCGGTAGCGAATTTCTGAATCAGCCAACCTCGTCTCAATAAATGGAGATCAACATGCGTTTCCTGCTGACCCTTTTGCTCGTTATCGGATCTTCGCCGGTTTTTGCGTTCGATCTGGACGGTCAAACCGATTTTGCCCAACGCCTGCACCTGAACAGTAGCGTCAGCGCCCGCGTCGAATCGATAGCCGTTGCGGTCGGCCAGCAGGTCACCCAGGGTGAGCTGTTATTAACGCTGGAGACAACCAGCTTGCGGGCGAGTGCGGACATGGCCAGGGCCGAGGCCGACGCGCTGGCGCCCCGGGTCGAAAAAATGAAAACCGAACTGGGAAAAGCACAGGAGCTGTTCGATCGCGATTCGCTCGCCCAGGTGGAACTGCAGAACGCGGAACAGGATCATACAATCGCGCAAGCGAAGTTGCAGGCCGCCCAGGCGAATCTGGTGCGGGCGGAATACCGCCTGTCGCAGGCAGAAATCCGCGCACCGATATCCGGTATCGTGCTGGCTATCGAAGCGCGCCCCGGGCAGTACATCAACACCCGGGTCAGCAACCAGACGCTGCTCACGATCGTCGATAACAAATCCATGATCGTTACCGCGTTGCTGCCCATGGAGCAATGGAGCGAGAAACTGCTGCAGCGAAAGGCCCGGGTGAGCTTCCAGAAGCAGACCTACCAGGGGCGGGTTATCGGCATCGGCAGGCGGGTCACCAGCGGTGACAACAATCATCCGGCAACAAGCCTGCAGGTAAAGTTTGCGACGAACGGCAGACTGCCGGCCGGTTTATCGGTCAGAATCAGCGTTGCCGATGAATAACAGCCGATTGATATGAATCAATGTGTAGACCGGACTATGCGATCATAGTTAAACTCGATTATTTGTGGGTGAATCGGAAATCCACAAACCGCTAACTAAGGGGAAAGCTAACTATGTATAAGAAAATTCTAGTACCCATCGATATGGCTCACGTGGCTGAGGGAAAGAAGAATGTCGGTGACGCATTAGAGCATGCGACCGAGGATGCCAAAATTATTCTGCTCTATGTCGTCGAAGAAATCCCCAACTGGGCCGCGATCTCGCTGCCCGCCGATCTCATCGACAGGTCACTGGCAGAGTCGCATGAGGAATTGAAAGCCATCGCGAACGCCACTGGCAGGAAGATGGATGTCGAAATTCGCACCGGGCATTCTTACAACACGATTCTCGATGTCGCCGAAGAAAAAGAGGTCGACCTGATTATCGTGGCGTCGCACCGCCCGGGCTTGCAGGATTATTTCCTCGGTTCGACCGCGGCCAAGGTCGTGCGCCACGCCAAGTGTTCGGTTCTCGTCATCCGCTAAAACAGGCGACGCCAATTCCGCCTGGCCGGAGTCATCCCCGCGCAAGCGGGGATCTGGCAATTCCCGGTCCTTCTTTTTTCAGCCTTCCTGCTCCGAGGCCGGGCCAAAACCACTGCCAGCCCTGGTGTACTCTTCACGCGGGGGCGCGAACACGTCAAAAATAATCGCGCCCTCGGGTCCCGCGCTAAAGCCGTGCTCGATTCCGCCTGGCGTACGCCAGAAATCTCCGGCTCTGACCCTGACCTCTGCGCCATCCTGCCAGCGCCGACCTGAGCCATGAACGCACAAACCCCATTGCTCCTGCGGATGTGAATGCCGGCTGCCGGATTTATTCGGTTCGATTCGCACTACCGAAATCATGGCCTCCTCACCCGGGAATACCCGCGTCGACATGCCGTCAGCCAACTGCCTGCCGATACCCTGGTCGAGCGCATCTATATTGAAAAAATTTTCGTTTCCCGCGTCTTGTTTTATGCCTGCAGTCATTCGCGCCTCCTGAAATTCGTCAACCAAAGCTGGAAGCTATCATGCGTCCTGCCTGGACCGATGGGTCATCCAGGTCTTGATGAAGTCCTTTTCATACTGCCCGGCGACACCTGGTATCTAGCGGCATCGAAAACCGATACCGGATGTTAAACCTAACCTGGCCTTCCAAAATTTTCCATCTGCCCGGGATAGCCAGGAATTCGAGCCGGGTTTCATCGTGGCCGTTGCCGTAGCCCGGATTGCGGCGAATGCTCTTTATCAGTTTTCAATCTACTCGTTAATTTTGCCGGGCTGGTCACGGTTACGCAAGGCAGTCTTCAGCATAGCGTAATTCTCCAGCACTACGACAGCGGACGATATCTGTAATCCTGCTTTCATCCCGCTCGACTCTCCGTGCACATCCGCAAAAACCTGTGCGTGTACGTCGTCAAACCAGGCTGGACCGATCAGCGCTGGTCGCGAGAAACCGTGGAAGCCTCCATACGCACTCCAAATTATCACTTTTGCCTCGCCGATATGTCTTTTAAGATGCACGTAGGAAAATCTACCAGGGCCTGTCACCATGGAATACAAAGTACTGTTAACTGTTTTTGTTGCCGTTTTCATCGCGGAACTTGGCGACAAGACACAATTGGCCACAATGTTGTTTGCGGCCGACAAGGAAGTGAGCAAGTTAACGGTATTCGCTGGTGCTTCGCTGGCACTTATTCTGGCTTCGGCGATTGGCGTACTCGCCGGCAGTGCAATATCGGCCTACGTCAGCGAAAAACATTTGAACTACATTGCCGGCATCGGTTTTGTCGGCATCGGTATCTGGACGCTGTTGAGAGCCTGAAGCTACTTGTCCGCGGCGAATGTTCGTGTGCCAGCTGGTAGCGACAGCGCTCAACCCAGCCTCGAAGCCGGGAAGCTCACACCAATATTCCACAAATTTCTATTACTACGGCTAAATAAGTTAGCTACCAGGTTTGAATTGCTGTACTTTCTGGAAACTTTTAGCTGGCTCCATTGTCTTCTAAAGTTGCATGATAAGAAAACTGCTCACTATAAATCTCATCCTGGTACTGGTTTTTCAACCAGCGGCAGTCGTGTTTGCTGGAAGTAACGGCCTGGACGAACAGATTAATAGCAGTAATATCGACAGTTCCGCGATGGATTGCGAGCATATGAACACACCGGATTGTCCAGGCACGGAACTATGCTCAATTGTTGTACATACTGGTTGTGACCTGAAGAATTTACGAATTTTGTCAATTGTTGAACCTGGTCGCTTTAACCTTTCAACTACCATCCTGTCCCCCAGACAGGCCCGTATTCCTCTCGACGATACCGCCCCCCCGTTAAAACCCCCAAAAAGGATCTCCTGACATCCCTGGAAATGCCCGACGTGTGTGCGGGCTAAATATCAATTTGTCTGGAGTTAAGAATGATTTACAAAAAATGCAGGAATACTGCGACGGCAAGTAGCAACGAAGTGTTTTCAACTCGAACCACGACTGATTTATCCCGCCGACGATTCGTACAGGGAGTAGCAGCGGGCGGCGCATTCATGGCATCGGGTCTCGGTTTCTCGTCAAGCGCAAGGGCGAGTTATCAGCAGCCTGAAATCCTCTCCGGGAATCACTTTTCGCTGGCCTTCGACTACAAAAACGTCAATTTTACGGGTAAGGATCGAGTAGCAACCGCAATCAACGGCAGCGTCCCGGCACCGGTTTTACGCTGGAAACAGGGTGAACGGGTGATTCTCGATGTCACCAACAACCTGGCCGTGGATAGCTCTATTCACTGGCATGGTTTGATCCTGCCAAGCGCAATGGATGGCGTACCTGGCATAAGTGATAACTTCAGTGGCATTAAGCCCGGTGAAACCTTTCGTTACGAGTTTGATGTCAAGCAGAGCGGCACCTACTGGTATCACAGCCATTCCGGATTTCAGGAACAAACCGGTGCTTACGGCGCGATAATAATCGATCCCATCGAACCCTTTTATACCAGCTATGAACGCGAACACGTGGTCGTGTTGTCAGACTGGTCAGATGAAGACCCGGAAGATATATACGCCAAACTCAAGAAAATGAGTCATTACTACAATACACGCGAACGCACTGAGTCAGACCTGGAATGACCGGGGAATGTGGAACGACATGCGCATGAGCGATCGGGACATCTCCGATGTCACCGGCTACACCTACACCTTTCTCATGAACGGAAATACGCCTGCCGATAACTGGACCGGCACATTTAAAAAGGGTGAGCGCCTGTTACTGAGGTTTATCAATGCCTCGGCAATGACCTTGTTCGACGTACGGATTCCCGGTTTAAAAATGACTGTAGTGGCGGCGGATGGGCAATATGTCGAGCCGATTTCCGTGGATGAGTTTCGTATCGGTGTTGCCGAGACCTACGATGTTCTGGTGACCCCGGATGACGATATGGCTTATGCCGTTTTCGCGCAGTCGATCGATCGTTCCGGCTACGCGATCGGGCGACTGACTTCGGATCTTTCACTACAGGCGGATTTACCGCCTATAGATACGGCCCCGATTTTGACCCATGGCGATATGGGCATGGGTGGCATGGATCATAGCAATATGGACCATAGCAATATGAGCCCTGAGATGATGGCCATGATGATGGGCAGTGGTATACAGCATGCCGCGACCGAGTATGGAGCCCATATCGACATGCTTGCCGAGAATCCCCAGTATCGTCTCGACGATCCCGGCGTCGGTTTGCGCAATAATGGCAGAACCGTTCTGACCTATGCCGACCTTTACAATCTCGATCCCACGCCTGATCCGCGAGAACCCGAGCGGGAAATAGAACTGCATTTAAACGGCAACATGCGCCGCTACATGTGGTCGATTAACGGCATCAAGTTCGCCGATGCCGAACCGCTGATGATGAAGTATGGCGAGCGCCTGCGCATCACGCTGGTAAACGACACCATGATGAATCACCCGATGCACCTGCACGGGGTCTGGAGTGACCTCGAAACCGGCGACGATAAATTCATTCCGCGCAAGCACACGGTAATCGTACAACCGGGTTCCAAAATCAGTTACCGGGTCACCGCCGACGCCCTCGGTAGCTGGGCCTATCACTGCCATCTTCAATACCATATGCCGGGCATGTTTCGACGGGTGGTGATCACGTGAGAAATAAATTAACCTGCGCCGTTTTGTCGATCTGCCTGGCGCTAATCACAAATTCTGTGTCCGCGGCCACAGAAGATGATCCTGTGCTATATATGCTGAAGGCCGATCAGTTCGAAGCCAGGGATACCGACGATGGCAGCGTAACGGCATGGGAGGGCCATCTGTGGATCGGCAAGGACCTGAACAAGCTCTGGGTCAAGACCGAAGGTGAGCGCTCCAGCGAAGGTACCGCAAGTGCCGAGATTCAACTGCTCTACAGTCGTGCAATCGACGCGAACTGGGACCTGCAGTTCGGCCTGCGTCACGACGCGGATCCCGACCCGGAACGCAACTGGGCTGTGTTTGGTTTTAACGGGGTTTCCCCCTACTGGTTTGAAATCGATAGCGCGCTTTTTATCGAAGAGGATGGGCAGGTAAATCTACGCTTTGAAGCCGAGTATGAATTCATGCTCACGCAAAAATGGGTTTTATCACCCGAGGTCGAAGTCAACTGGTTCAGCGAGGATGACGATGGACTGGGGATCGGCTCTGGACTGGCCGAGATCGAAGCGGGGCTCCGACTGCGATACGAAATCAATCGCGAGTTCGCGCCCTATGTAGGCATCAACTATGAACGACTGCTTGGCGATACCGAGGATATTGCTGCAGCGGCAGGCACAGATAGCAGCGAAACACAGCTGGTCGCGGGAATACGGTTCTGGTTTTAGTTCTTCGGCTAATTCTTATCTAATTAAACAACTCAAGGATAACTAGCACATGAAATGCGTAACAAGATCAATAGTATTGGCATTATTTTCGTCATCGTTAATGGCGGGTGGCACTGACGACCATAGTCACGGCAATATGAAATTCAGCGTGGGTGAACCCGGCAAAGGGATTCCTGATCGCAGTATTTCGGTATCGATGCGGGATACGATGCGCTTCGTATTTGAACCCGCCCTGGGTGAGCTCAGGCATGGCGAAACCATCGGATTCGAGGTCAGGAACGACGGCCAGATCCAACACGAGTTTTCTATCGGCAATGCGGAAGATCAGGTGAAACACGCGCTGATGATGAAAAAAATGCCGGATATGAAGCACAATGATCCAAATACCGTTTCACTAACGCCTGGTGAATCCGCAACGCTATCCTGGAAATTCATGGGCAAGGAAACCGTCGTTTTTGCCTGCAATATACCGGGGCATTTCGAAGCAGGAATGAAAAATGTTCTCGCTATCAAGGAATAAGCTGGTCAGGACCTGGCCACTCATTCAAAAAGGCGGTTTTATTGACTCAAGTCAAGTAGGGGTTGACGATCTACTTGCGCCTGTAGCAGCTACAAGCTTTATACTCGAGCTCGTTTCAAAGGCTGGATTAAACGATGGGAGATTCAAAACTCAACCCCACCCTGGATAAATTGCTCGATCCGGTTTGCGGAATGACGGTATCCGAAGACGCTGAAAACAGTTACCAGTTTGAGGGTGCCGTGTATTATTTTTGCTGCGCGGGTTGCCAGAAAAAATTTAGCGCCGATCCGGTTGGGTATCTGAGCGGTGAGGCACAAAATGCCGCAGCTTTGCAGGAGCCCATCCCCGGGGCTTTGTATATCTGCCCGATGGATCCGGAGATCGAGCAGGACCATCCCGGCAGTTGCCCGATCTGCGGCATGGCGCTCGAGGTCGCCGGTGCACCGGTTTTGAACACCCGCACCGAATATACCTGCCCGATGCATCCCGAGATCGTGCAGGACCACCCCGGCAGCTGTCCCAGCTGCGGCATGGCGCTGGAACCGCGCATCATCGAAATCGAGGAAAAGAACGAAGAGTTGATCGACATGAGCCGACGTTTCTGGATCAGCGTCGCGCTGGCCTTGCCGGTCTTCCTGTTAGCCATGGTGGCAGACCTGGCACCCGCATTGCTGCCGGACAGCCTGGCGATGAAAACGGTGCAATGGATTGAGTTTGTTTTCGCCACGCCAGTGGTGCTCTGGTGTGGCTGGCCCTTCTTCGTGCGCGCCTGGCAATCGGTCAAAACCTGGAACCTCAACATGTTCACGCTGATCGGTATCGGTGTCAGTGTGGCCTGGGGCTACAGCGTTGTCGCATTGTTGTTTCCCGGAATCTACCCGGCCGATATGATGCATGCCGACGGCACGGTCGCGGTTTACTTCGAGGCAGCGGCGGTGATTACTGCGCTGGTACTGCTTGGACAGGTAATGGAATTGCGCGCGCGCAGCCATACCAATGCTGCGATCAAACTGTTGCTTGGGTTGGCCCCGAACACCGCCCGCATCGTGCATGACGATGGCAGCGAGGAAGACATTCCCCTCGATCAGGTCGTGCCCGGCGATATCCTGCGCGTCCGACCGGGAGAAAAAGTACCGGTCGATGGATCTGTCACCAGCGGTACAAGCGGCGTGGATGAATCGATGGTCACCGGCGAATCGATACCGGTTGAAAAAAACGAAGGGGATACCCTGATTGGCGCAACCGTGAACGGTACCGGTAGTTTGCTGATGCGCGCCGAAAAGGTTGGCGCCGATACGCTGTTGGCCCAGATCGTCACCATGGTCAGCGAAGCGCAACGCTCACGCGCCCCGATCCAGAAGCTGGCAGACGTCGTCGCGGGGTATTTCGTGCCGACGGTCGTGCTGATTGCGATCGTGACCATGATCGTCTGGGGTCTCGTCGGACCCGAACCACGACTCGCCTATGCGATCATTAACGCGGTCGCGGTGCTGATCATCGCCTGCCCCTGTGCACTTGGGCTGGCGACACCGATGTCGATCATGGTTGGTACCGGTAAAGGTGCAATGCTGGGCGTATTGATCAAGAACGCCGAGGCGCTCGAGGTCATGGAAAAGATCGATACCCTGGTGGTGGACAAAACCGGCACCCTGACGGAAGGCAAACCCCGCCTGGTTGCCGTGGTCGCCAACGACGATTTCGACGAAGTAACGGTACTGCGCCTTGCCGCCAGCCTCGAACGCGCGAGCGAGCATCCACTGGCAGAAGCCATCGTGCGTGGCGCCGAGGAAAAAGAGATCAGCCTCGCCGGCACCGATCATTTTGAATCGATCACGGGACAGGGTGTGACTGGCAGTATCGAGGGACGAGCCGTTGCGCTCGGTAATCTCAAATTGATGCAGGCGCTTGCGGTCGACGCACAACAATTGTCGACGCAGGCCGATGCCGCCCGCGCCGAGGGACAAACCGTGATGCTGGTCGCAATCGACGGCAAAGCCGCGGGCCTGATCAGCGTCGCCGATCCGATCAAGCAATCCACGCCCGAAGCCATTCGCGACCTGCATGCCGAGGGCGTCAGGATCGTCATGTTAACCGGCGATAACCTGGCCACCGCGCAGGCAGTCGCGGGCAAACTTGGCATCGACCGGGTCGAGGCCGATGTCTCGCCGGATCAAAAAGCGGATATCGTCAAAAAGCTGCAGGCCGAGGGTAATACGGTCGCAATGGCGGGTGACGGCATCAACGACGCCCCTGCCCTGGCGCAGGCGCATGTCGGCATCGCCATGGGCACCGGCACCGACGTGGCCATAGAAAGCGCGGGCGTGACCCTGGTCAAGGGCGATCTGCGCGGTATCGTGCGCGCCCGGCGCCTGAGCCGGGCCACGATGCGCAACATCCGCCAGAACCTGTTCTTCGCGTTCATTTACAACTCACTGGGAGTTCCCGTCGCGGCCGGCGTGCTCTACCCGATATTTGGCTTGCTGCTATCGCCCATGATTGCCGCGGCGGCGATGAGCTTCAGCTCGGTATCGGTAATCACCAACGCGCTGCGCCTGCGCAAGGCCAAAATATAAAATGACGATTGACCGAAGACAGTTTTTGCAAAGCGTCACGCTGGGCGGATTCGGCCTGTTGGCTCCCGGAGTTCAGCAGCTTGTTGCTGCCGCCGAGATGGACTCCTGGTTCCAGAATCCTCTCGCGCTACCGCCGCTCGAGGAAGGGCGTCTGATCGATGGCGCACGCCGATTTGATTTAGCCCTGCAATACGGCGTCAGTAATTTTCTGGGTGACCGGCCAACTCCGACGGTCGGCATCAATGCTAACTATCTCGGCCCGGTGCTCCGTGTTCAACAGGGTGATGACGTAATGTTCAGGGTCACTAACCGGCTTTCCGAACCATCGACGTTACATTGGCATGGTCTCAACCTTCCCGCCGTCATGGACGGCGGACCGCATCAGGTGATAGCGCCGGGAAAAACCTGGTCGTCGGAGTACAAAATTCGTCAGGGCGCATGCACCCAGTGGTATCACTCGCACATGTATCACCGCACCGGGATTCAGGTTTACTTTGGCCTGGCCGGATTGTTCTATATCGACGACAAAGACAGCAAAAATCTGAATTTACCGTCGCAATACAGTGTCGACGATATTCCGCTGGTATTGCAGGACCGCTCGTTCAATCAGGATGGCTCGTTACGCTACGCCAGTTCGATGCACGATCGAATGATGGGCATGATGGGGCAAACCATGCTGGTCAATGGCACCGCGTTCGCGCGCTTCGAGGCACAAAAATCCCTGACCCGCTTTCGGATACTGAACGGGTCGAATGCGAGGATTTATAACCTGGAATTCGAAGACCAGCGTGAATTCCTGCAGATTGCGACCGACGGCGGTTTGCTGGCGCAACCTGTAAAAATGCGCAGCAGTATACTGTCTCCCGGTGAGCGGATTGAAATCCTGGTCGAATTTGCGCCGGGCGAAAGCGTCATGCTGCGCCACAAACCCCTGCCCCGACGTCCCGGCGGGGGCGGCGGCATGATGGGGATGATGAGCGGTATGATGGCCGCGAACGATCGTCCTTTTCCGATTATGCGCTGCGATGCTTCCCGCGTGACATCCGCAGCACAGCGATTCCCGACACAGCTCATTAAGCCGCGCAACTGGGCCTACAACGAAGCCGTTCGAACCCGGCGCTTCAATCTCAACATGGGCATGGGTATGGGTATGGGTATGGGTATGGGTATGGGTATGGGACGCGGCGGCTTCAGCATCAATGGAAAGTCAATGGACATCAAGCGTATCGATGCGCGTGTGCCGCTCGGAGACATCGAGGTCTGGGAAATTTCCAACACTTCGCCGATGGCCCACCCGTTTCATATTCACGACGTTCAATTCCGCATTATCGAGCGCGACGGTCGACCGCCGGGCGCCAGCGAGCAGGGCTTGAAGGATACCGTGCTGGTGAATTCCGGTGAGCGCGTTCGACTCATCATGCAATTTGAAAACTATGCGGACGCAAAAGCGCCGTACATGTTCCACTGCCATATTCTCGAGCACGAGGATGCCGGCATGATGGGGCAATTCGTTGTGGTGAGCTAAACGGATTGCCAGTTGGTTAAAGCGAGAGGTAAAAGGAGGTAAAAGGGGACGGAGGGATTAAATTTTAACCATCTCTCATTTCATTTATACTTCGTGAGTAATAAGTAATGGCAACGCAAAGGAGATGCAAATGCCAAGACGTGCACGGATGTACCTGCCGGGCTTGCCCTATCATGTCGTTCAACGGGGTAATAATCGAGAGCCCTGTTTTATCGAATCCGAAAATTATCAGTTTTATCTGGAATTGTGGAAGGCGCTGTCCAGGCGATATGGCGCGTTGGTTCATGCGTATTGCCTGATGACTAATCACATCCATTTTTTGGTGACTCCAGATACTGAGACCGCCATATCGAATACCATGAAAGTGGTTGGAAGTCGTTACGCACAATATATCAATCTCAAGTACAAACGCACCGGGACGTTATGGGAAGGCCGCCATCGATCGAGCCTCGTGCAATCTGATCAATACCTGTTACGTTGCATGCGTTACATAGAACTCAACCCGGTGAGAGCGGGTATGGTTAATCGGCCGGAAGAATACCGGTGGAGCAGTTATGGCGTGCATGCCTGGGGTGATAAGGCCTGGATAACACCACATGCGGAGTATATCGGCCTGGGTAAAACCTCCGCCGACAGGTGCCACGCCTATCGCGAATTGTTCAGGGATCAGTTAAGTGAGGCTGATTTGCACCAGATTCGTGAGGCAGCACATTATAGTCAGCCCATCGGCGACGATCGATTCAGGCAAATGATCGAGAAACAATACGGAATCAAACTTGGCCAGTCAAAGCGTGGGCGACCGAAAAAGGTCAGGGCCGAGATTGGTTAAAATTTAATCCCTCCGTCCCCTTTTC
>CAMYML010000154.1 GCA_947259305.1 uncultured Gammaproteobacteria bacterium
GACGTAGTTGGCCTCGACATTTTTTGGATTGTATTGCAAAGCCCTCAGCAATTTCTCGGTGGCCAGTTCGAAGTTGTTTTGCCGAAAATATCCGATTCCCAACTCCAGATTTATATTGCTGGCTGCTATTTCGTCGGTTTCCCGTTGATCAACGGTTACACAGGCCTGCAACAGTCCGAGCAGTAAAATCAGTGCGCTAATCCTATTAATGCGCAAGCGTCACCCCCTTGATTTCGTCGAGGCTCAACTGGTACCTGGCGCTGCGCCGACTGCGGTCGTGGAAGGCGCCCACCAGCTGTCCACAGGCGGCATCGATATCGTCGCCGCGCGCGCGTCGGGTCACGGTCACGATCCCCTTGCCCACGGTGTAATCCCGGAAACGATCGATAGCGGCCTGATCCGAGCAGCGATAAATGGCATGTGGATAGGGATTAAAGGGAATCAAATTCAGCTTGCAGGGCATCTCGCCGATCAAGCTGACCAGCTGGCGCGCGTGCTCGAGGCCGTCATTGACACCATCCAGCATCACGTATTCGAAGGTGATCTTGCGGCTCCTGTAGCCATCGATATAGCTGTGGCAAGCCTGCATCAACTCGCGAATCGGGTACTTGCGGTTGAGCGGCACCAGTTGATTGCGCAGGCGATCGTTGGGCGCATGCAGCGATACCGCAAGCGCGACGTCGGTTACCTGCTCCAGTTTATGCATAGCCGGCACTACGCCGGCGGTGCTGATCGTAACCCGACGTTTGGAGAGCGCGTAACCGAAGTCATCGCACATCATGTCTACCGCCGCAATCACGGCGTCAAAGTTCAGCAGGGGCTCGCCCATGCCCATCATGACGACATTGGTTACGCCCTGTTCGTATCCTTCCGCGAGCAGGCTGTGGTGCGCAAAGTGCAACTGGGCAATGATCTCGGCGGTCGTGAGGTTGCGGTTGAATCCCTGCTTGGCGGTCGAGCAAAAGCTGCAGTTCAGCGTACAGCCCAGCTGCGAAGACACACACAGGGTCATGCGTGATTTTTCCGGAATCAGTACGCACTCGATGGCGTTGTCGCTGTCATCGACGCTCAGCAGCCACTTGCGCGTGCCGTCGGCTGATTTCTGCTGGGTCAGGATCCGCGGGCGCTCGATGCAGCAATTCTGTTGCAGAAACTCGCGCAATGGCTTCGACATATCGGTCATCAATGCAAAATCGGTCACGCCGCGCTGATGCACCCACTGCATCAACTGCTTCGCCCGAAACGGTTTTTCCCCATTGGAGATAAAAAACGCCTCGAGCGCGGCTCGATTGTAATCGAGTAAATTAATTTTTGCGGTCACCGACATCGGATTGAATACAGATACTCTGGCTCAGCCAATCAAGATACCCCGGCAATGACTGGCTGCCGGGTCAAGCGACGAATTTTACGCATAAATCTGGTCCAGTAGAAGTGAAATGCTTCCTCTCTTCCGCTATTTGGGGGCATTTGTCCCGAATTTGTCGTAAAACAGCTTGTTAGGTCGGGGTAGCCGGATATAATTCGCGTTTTTACCGGTCGACCGAGACCGCCTGCCCCTGATGATCTTCACCGAAACCCGCGGAAACGACGGCACTCGCGATGCCCGCGTCAGCTTTGCTGCGGCGCTACTGTCACCGATTTCTTCCTTCGGGGGTATATACAGCCCGGCGCAGCTAAGTCCGATCCCGGCCGATTTTCTGGCGCGCCACCTGAACAGTACTTACCAGGAACTGGCGCTGGCGCTGCTGCAGCATCTCGATATCGATATCGAAGAGTCGGTGCTACGGCAGGCGCTCGCACTCTATAGTCGCTTCGACGATGCAAACGATCCCGCGCCGCTGGTGAAAATCGACGAAAAACTGTTCGTCAGCGAGCTCTATCACGGCCCTACCCGCGCGTTCAAGGACATGGCATTACAGCCGTTTGGCCTGATCCTGTCGGACCTGGCGCAACGCAACAATCAGCAGTACCTGGTTCTGACCGCGACCAGCGGCGACACCGGTCCAGCGGCGCTCGAAACCTTTCGCGACCGCGCCAATATTCGCGTCGCCTGTCTCTACCCGGATGGCGGCACCTCGGACGTGCAGCGCCTGCAAATGGTCACCGAGACGGCGGATAATCTGAAAGTCATCGGTATACGTGGCAACTTCGATGATGCGCAATCCGCGCTGAAGTCGTTACTGGCCTCGCCGACTTTCAAGCGGCGCCTGCGCGAACTGGATATTTCTCTGTCTGCGGCAAACTCGGTCAATTTCGGACGCATCATTTTTCAGATGCTTTACCAGTTTCACTCCTACCTGTCACTGCTGCGCCAGCAGGAAATCGAGCTCGGCGACGAGGTTGTTTTGCATATCCCGAGCGGAAATTTCGGCAACGCGCTCGGCGCTTACTATGCACAGCGCCTGGGATTACCGCTGGCAAAAATCGTCATCGTCTCGAATGCCAATAACGTGCTCACCGAGTGGATCGAACATGGGCGTTACGATCTCAGCAAACGCGAGCTGATCGCCACCACCTCGCCAGCGATGGATATACTCAAGTCTTCCAACGTCGAGCGCGTACTGTTTGACCTGTTCGGCGCGGCGCGCACACGCGAACTGATGCAACAGCTCGACGACAACGGCTGCTACCAGCTCGAAGCCGATGAACATGATCGAATCAAGGCTGTTTTTGCCGCCGATTTTTGCTCCGACGAGGAAAGCATGCAGTTCATCAAACAGGCTTTCGAACGGGGTTACCTGCTGGATCCCCACACCTCCACCTGTTTTAAAACCTGCCGCTCGGCAGCATTCGCCGACCAGGTAAACATTATCTACTCGACCGCCGAGTGGACCAAGTTTGCGCCGGTCATCGACGCCGCGATCAATGGCAATCGGGGACAGAGCGATCGTGCTGCACTGGCCTCTATCGCCGCGCGCGCCAACATCGCCGTGCCTTCAGTGATCGCCGAGCTGTTCGATAAACCGGTCGTGCATCCCGGCGTGGTCGAAAAGCAGGATATCGAGGCTGAAATTCTGAAATTTCTCGAAACCTAGACAGCAAATCTCAGGTTTCCGCTGCGAGCCCCGCCTCGGTCCAGCGCATCGCCAGCAATCCGGCCAGACCTGAAATCGCGAAGCCGAGCACCAGCGGCAGCACCGTGTTGTCATAGGAGTCGGCCACGATAACGCCGAAGGCGACCGAAATCAGCGTCGAAATCGAGCCAACCACGGCCGACCCCAGGCCGGCAATATGGCCCAGCGGCTCCATCGCCAGCGCGTTCAAATTACCAAACAGGATCCCGAAGCAGAAAAACAGGATCAGCAGGTACAGCATCAGCAGGATCAAATGCGGATGCCCGTCAAAAACCAGGGACAGCAGGAAAAAGGGAAATGACAGCAGACAGATCGATATCAGCGAAATTCGCGACAACCGCCGCATGCCGAAACGCATCACCAGGCGCGCATTGAACAGCGAGGCGCAGCCAATCGCGGTCGCGAGAATTCCGAAGTACAGTGGAAACAGATCGTGCAGCTGGTACTGCAACTGAAATATCTGCTGCGAACTGCTCAGATAACCAAGAAAAGCGCCGAAGACGAAACCCATCGTCAGCGTATACCCGAGCGCTGCGCGAATGCGCAAAATGCCCCTGATATCGAGCATCAGCTGCGCGCAAGAAAACACGATGCGGTTCTCTCGCGCCAGGGTTTCCGGCTGGCGTTGCCAGAACCATAATCCGACGACCAGGATCAGGCCAAGGAACATCATAAATATATAGCGCCAGTCGGCTATCAGCAAAATACCCTGACCGACCGCCGGCGCAAGCACCGGTACCAGTATAAACACGGTCATGACGAAGGACATGACGCGCGCCATCTCGCGCCCCCTGTACTGGTCGCGTACCAGCGCGATCGAAACGATACGCGGCCCCGCTGCACCCAGTCCCTGCAGCAAGCGACCCAGCAGCATTTGTGTAAAATCGACGGCGACAATCGATAACAGGCAACCGGCGGCGAACAGCAACAATCCCGCCAGGATTGCAGGTCGGCGACCGATAGAATCCGACAAGGGTCCGAAAAAAAGCTGTCCAAACGCCATGCCCGCGAAAAACACCAGGATCACGTACTGGCTATCGTTGGTTCGGGTAACGCCCAGGTCGGCGGCAATTTCCGGCAATGCCGGCAGCATCGCATCGATCGACAGCGCGACCAGTGAAATCATCAGCGCAATCAGAATCACGAACTCGGCAAATCCGGGGGCTGTGCTGGCGCTAGCACGTGGATTCATCGTGGCTCAGTTAGTCTCGGACAGTCGCGCGGCAGATCGGTCATCAGGCAGCTGGCACTGTCCGGGCAGAGTGAAGAAAACTGGCGGGTCGAGGCGATCGCCGCCGGTACATGGGCACGCGCCACATGGCTGAACCCCATTTTTTCGAAGTATTCCGCCGCGGTTTCGGTCAGCAGGTAAACCGCCACCCTGCCCTGCGAGCGCGCCTGTTCGAGTAGAAATTCGGCTATCGCACGCCCCAGCCCGCGGCCGCGGTAATGCGGCTTCACGACAATCGAGCGCAGCAGGGAATAGTCGGCAGCCGCTTCCAGCCCGCCGGCGGCGATCAGTTCATCCTGATCGAAGATACCGTAAAAATTGTCGCCCTGCTCGGCACAATCCTCGGCCGGCAGATCGTTGCCAGCCAACAAGGCTTCGAGTTGATTCAGATGCTCGGGTCGCAGCCTGACTATCGGGCCAATCGGCATGATCCCGACACTCCCGATTCAATCGCCATCCAGCGTCTCGACCCGGATACGGTGGACTTCCCCGTGCACCGCATCGAGCCGGGTAATGGCGGCGATGGCAGCGTCCATCCGTCGTTCGCGAATCTTTTGCGTCAGCATGATGATCGTCGCCTGGGTGACGCCGGATTCGGGTTCCTTCTGCAATATCGCCTCGATGGAAATATCGTTGTCGCCCATGATGCGGGTGATTTCCGCCATCACGCCCGGGCGATCGTCGACCCGCATGCGCAGGTAGTAGGCGGTTTGAATTTCGCTGATTGGCAAGATCGGTATATCGACAATCTGATCGGGTTGAAAAGCCAGGTGCGGAACCCGGTTCTGCGCATCGGTCGTAATCGTGCGCGCGACGTCAATGATATCGGCAATCACCGCCGAGGCAGTCGGATCGGCACCGGCGCCGGCGCCGTAGTAGAGCGACGGACCCAGCTTGTCGGCCTGCACCAGCACCGCGTTCATGACGCCGTCGACGTTGGCAATCAGGCGCTTTTCCGGAATTAGCGTAGGATGCACCCGCATTTCGATCCCCTGGTCGCTGCGGCGAGCGACGCCCAGGTGCTTGATGCGATAACCGAGCTGGCCAGCATAGACGACATCCTCGGTGGAAACGCCGCTGATGCCTTCGGTATAAACCGCATCGAATTGCAGCGGAATGCCAAAGGCGATCGAAGACAGGATGCAAAGCTTGTGCGCGGCATCGATTCCTTCGACATCGAAGCTTGGGTCGGCCTCGGCATAGCCCAGTGCCTGCGCTTCGGCCAGCACATCGTCGAAATCCCGGCCCTTGTCACGCATCTCGGTGAGGATGAAGTTGCCGGTGCCGTTTATGATACCGGCGACCGATTCGATATGATTTGCGCTCAAACCCTCGCGGATCGATTTGATGATCGGAATTCCGCCGGGAACTGCGGCTTCGACCAGGACGTTAACGCACTGGCGCTGGGCCGCGGCAAAAATTTCGTTGCCATGCAAGGCGATCAGGGCCTTGTTCGCGGTTACCACGTGTTTACCGTTTTCGATGGCCTGCATCACGAGCTCCAGCGCCGGATCGTAGCCGCCGATCAGTTCGATAACAATATCTATTTCCGGATTGTTAACCACCGCAAAGGGATCGCTGACCAGCTCGATATCACTGCTACCCGCCGGCATACCCGCGGCGATATTACGCCTTGACGCCTGGATGATTTCAATGCTGCGGCCCGCGCGGCGGGCTATTTCGGCAGCATTATTCTTTAACACCAGTGCGGTGCTGGCACCCACGGTACCCACACCGAGCAAACCCAGTTTTACCGGTTTCAAATCAAGTCTCCAGAAGCCTAGACAGGGGAATTTTAGAACGCGCAACCTTAAGAAATGTATACCCGGGTGTCAACCACGAGCAAGCGCAATCGGCATTGATCAATAAGATGATTTAATTTATTCTGCCGGGCATGCCTCTTGCCGAAGATATCGTTACCAGCAGCCACCGCTTCACCTCTTATGGCCCCGCGTCCGTGACCATAAACGAGGTCGACTATCGACAAAGCCTGGTGCTGACCGCCAGCGGAATTCACTGCCCCTGGCCGGTGCGCTCGCTCGAAGATCTCATTCCCGAAAACCTGGCGCCCATCTTCGCCACGCAACCGGTGGTGGTTCTGCTCGGCACCGGCGAACGACAACGCTTCCCCGAGCCTAAAACCTTCGCGCTGTTCGGCGAACGGGGTATCGGCCTCGAAGTCATGGACAACGGCGCCCTGTGCCGCACCTTCAACATCCTCGTCGCCGAAGACCGCGCCGTCACCGCCGCCGTCATCCTCAACACCTGACCCCCGATTCTGCCCGCAGGAATATCCCAATCGGCAACCGACAGCACTTCCTGTGACTGACCGATTGGCCTACGGCTTCCCGAAAAAGGATAAATTTTTATGGGCAAGGCGAGTCTCGCCTTGCCCTTAAAAAAACGCCCTTTTTCGGGGAGCCGCCAGGCCACCCAGTCAGTCGCGAGTGACGCCTGCGGTTGCCGATTGGGATGATTGCTCGGACCGAACTATTGACTCGGTGATAACAGCCTGGAGGAATTTATTCTTCGATGATGTTTTCGCGGGAGTAGCCGCTGTGCTCGAGGATACGGCGCAGCTTGCGTAGCGCGTCCATCTGGATCTGGCGCACGCGCTCGCGGGTGACACCGAGCTCGAGTCCGACTTCTTCCAGGGTGCCGCGCGGGTGATTGCGCAAGCCGAAGCGACGCACCACGACATCACGCTGCTTTTCATCGAGCTCGTCGAGCCAGCTGTCGAGATGCTTGATCACGGATTCATCCTGCAGGATGCTGGATGGATCGGCATTGCTATCATCAGGGATGACATCCAGTAGCGGACGCTCGCCTTCTCCACCCATCGGAATGTCGAAGGAAGAAACCCGGTCCGCCAGCTTGAACATTTTTTCCACGTCCTTGACCGGCTTTTTCAGCAGCCTGGCGACGTCTTCCGGCGTCGCCTCTCGATTCAATTCCTGGGTAAGCTTGCGCGCCGCCCGGAGGTAGGTGTTCAACTCCTTGATGACGTGGATTGGCAGACGGATGGTGCGCGTCTGGTTCATCAGCCCACGTTCGATTGTCTGCCGGATCCACCAGGTGGCATAGGTAGAAAATCGGAAACCACGTTCCGGGTCAAATTTTTCCACCGCGCGGATCAGGCCGAGGTTGCCCTCCTCGATTAGATCGAGCAGCGCCAGGCCACGATTCATATAACGCCGCGCAATCTTGACTACCAGTCGCAGATTGCATTCGATCATCTTGTCGCGCGCGGTATTGTCGCCTTTCAGCGCGAGACGTGAGTAGTAGACTTCCTCTTCGGCGGTTAATAGCGGGGAGACTTCGATTTCCTTGAGATAAAGCCGGGTGGGATCGGCATCGGAGGAGCGGCGCGTGCCTACTTTGCGGCGGTCAGCCGGCTTGCGGCGCTCAACAAACTTTGCAGCCTCGATTGCATCGTCATCTTCAGCGTCGTCTTCATCGTCGTCGTCGGAATCCGCGGCCTCGATGACGGTTACGTTTTCATCATCGTCGTCGTCCGCCAGTTCGGCAGCTTCTGCATCTTCGACAAGATTTTCCACCAGGTCTTCGGGCGCTATTTCGGTATCCTCGATAAGCGACTTATCGGTAGATTTGGTCATCCAGAGGTTCCTTTATCGATTGGGTAGATGTTTCATTGGATCTACGGGTTTGCCATTTCGTCGAATTTCAAAATGCAGTTTCACCGTGTTATCCCTGCGCCCCATTTTTGCGACCATTTCCCCGGCTTTCACTGCTACCCCTTCCTGTACCAGGCGTTTTTGGCAATACGCGTAAGCACTCAAATAGGTATCACTGTGTTTTATAATGATCAGATTACCATAACCAGCCAAACCATTACCACTATATACCACCTTGCCATCGGCAACGGCGCGCACCGACTGGCCAAGCTTGCCGGCGATATCGATACCGCGACGATCCAGCCTGGAAGCAAGAAAGGTATTTAACGGTTTTCCGCTGGTAGGCCAGATCCACCTGTCCGGATCGCGGTTACCGGTCTGACCGGTACTGTTACTCGTGGCAGTAACCGTTTTGGTATCGGCGGCAGATTTCCGTTCGGGAGTAGCGGCGATGGATTCGTTATCGGGATTTATCAGTCGCAGACGCTGGCCGGGATGGATCGGTGCATTCACATCGACCCGGTTCCAGTGTGCGAGCTGTTTGTAGTCGAGGTCGTAGCGCCAGGCAATCGAATATAGCGTGTCGCTTTTTTTGACCGTATACCAGCCCGGGCCGCG
>CAMYML010000155.1 GCA_947259305.1 uncultured Gammaproteobacteria bacterium
CAAATCGAATTCGGGCTGCAGGCGTTCTTGAAAACTGGTGTGGCTGGAGGTCTCCGGCGTATCCGCGATTCCGGCCCGCACCGGGTTAAGATCAACATAGGCCATGCAGGAGAGCAGGGCTTCTTCGGACTTGAGTGCTTGCGAGGTGAACCGGGATTCCCAGAACTTCCCCGTGCATTTGTCTTCCCGGTTGGCCTGGTGGGCAATGGGCTGGTTTAAACAGCGCATGAACCAGCTGATACTGGCGAGTTTTGAACGCCACACGTTGACGATGTCTGAAACGGTGGTGCGTTCGAAAGGCTCGAGGCTGTCTCCGTCGCGATAGCGCTGAACAAGTAGTGGGCCCTTGAACAAGGCGCACCATCGGTCCATGATTTCGTCGTCGCAAAGGTTCTCAAGCTGCTCAGGGTGAAGTTTCAGCACCAGGTGATAGTGGTTGCTCATGACGGCATAGGCGCAGACATCGATTGCGAACAGTGATGAGAGCAGGCGTATGCGATCCACGATCCATTGTCGTCGATGTTCGTAATTCTGGCCCGAATAATGGTCAATCCCACACAGATAAGCGCGGCGAACGCAACGCGAGGTAATGTGGTAATAAGGGGTATCAGCCAGCGAGATCAATACCTTCCTGGGTCGAGTCATCAGTCCATTCCTTAGTCTGAGATCCTAAAATCCTACGTCTATGGATAAGTGGATGTCAATACTAAAGTGTGTGTCCCTCTGATTCCAAAGTGTGTGTCCCTCTGATTAAATACTAAAGTGTGTGTCCCTCTGATTCCGATTACCCTCCTAAAGTGTGTGTCCCTCTGATTACTCTGATTCACTGATTCATCTGATTCCAATACTCTGATTCCCACTGGACTTCATTTTAGTTCGAGGAGCGCCCAAAAAAATCATTTTTGGGAAAAATGGAGAGATTGCTCTCTCATTTATTGGAATAATTAATCATTTCCCTCACTCTCGAGAAAATCCTGATTCAATAATGCAACCATCTTGATAAAAATGCAGCGATCTGCTGCAATTTTGCAATGATCAAAATCTAAACGCACCATTGTTGAGAATTTTTCAGCACTGCGCGGTTTTGGCACGAAGGTTGCTCTCTACCTTATAGGGTACACGAAGAAAAAAAAAGGGGGATACCATAGTGTCTGATGTAATACGGGTAACCGTTTGTGATTGCAGTCCAATCATCCGTTTCGGACTTGGCAAAATTATTGATTCGGTCTCCGATATGGAAATCGTCAACAGTACCGCGCACTACGACGAGTTGCTCGAGGCAATCGACGCGAACGATACCGATGTCGTAATCGTCGATATCGATCGTGAAGAAGGTTCCGGACTGGAATGCCTGTGCAGACTGCGGGAACTGGCATCCAATCTGAAAGTCATCGTTTTCACCTCGTGCCAGGAAAAGAACCTGATCGTCAAGGCACTGGGTCTGGGGATTCAGGGTTTCAGGCATAAGCGAGCGGAAATTGCCGATGTCCTCGAAGCCGTTCGTGCTGTGAATTGCGGAAGGTCGAGCATGGAACCCTCGGTTACCAAGATATTACTCGAACAGATCGCGCGCAACCGCCAGCGCCAGGGCACCGTGCTGAGTAAACGCGAGCGTGAAGTCCTGCGCCTCATCGGCAAGGGCATGACCAACAATGAAATCGCCGAAACACTTTATATCAGCACGCGCACGGTCAAATTTCACGTTAGCTCGATTTTCGCCAAGCTGGAGGTCAAGAATCGCACCGAGGCCGCGCTTATGGTGGCCTGATAAAGTGGCGTTGTCAGAAATTTAACCAAAAACAGAAATTTGCCCGGTCGGCCTGGATGGGACTGCCGAGTTACCTGGTGACCCCTCGTCGCGAAACAGCACGATACTCGAATCACTCCATATCGGCGCGATTTCAGTTCGCTGTCCCGGGTTGACCAGGATTGATCGCTTTTGATCCCTGCCGAAGCAGAATTAAAATACCGCATCTGCCTGTACTTTAGTTCAGGTTTAATCTGTACCTATGAATATATTCTTATTCTCGCAGAGGCCGAGTTACGGGCTATAACAAACGGGAATTACCCTCAGCTCGAATATTAAAAATTGGACGCCGGTTGCCACAAACCCGAATCGTGTAACAGGCGGGGTGCAGTTCGCTTCCCCGTCGACTCCAACCAATGGAGATGGGTAGTAAGTGCGAATCAGCTGTCCGTAAGTATTTGTCGACGTCATGAGAATCCAAAACCCGCTGGCGACCGGTACTCTGCACCGGTCGCCGGATTGTTTATGTGTGCCGTTTGTTTCAGGTAACACAATTGCTTCGATCTGGCATTGGCGGCGGACTAGAACAACGCGTTGATCGACACCAGCGCCTGGTACTTGTGGTAGCCGGATTCGTCGGCCGTCGAGTCGTTGTCGGTGTAAGTCAGCTCCGCCTGCGTAGTCCAGGTCTTATCCAGCTCGTAGCTGCCCTCGAGCCGCAGGCGCGTGCGTTCGTCGCGGCGCGAGCCGCCAGCAACGCCCTTGTAGTCGCTATCGCGGAATTCGAAGCTGGCGCCGAGCTTGGTGCGTGCGCTAATTTGGTCGAAGTAGCGCAATCGAATACGGTGATAGGTAGGTGAAAAACTCTCGGTTTCGGTATTTTCGCGGTCGTTGACCTCGAGGCCGTACTCGAAGCGGTACTCGCGCCGGTCGACGTCGATTCGGTAGGAGGCCCACAGTTCCGCGCGGCTGCCTCCGAGAAAGGAGAATTCACTGGCGCCCTCCGAAATATCCTCGAGCGTCAGTCGCAGGCGCAGCTCGCGATTCTGATCGAGTTCGGTTCGCCCGTTTACCGCCGCGGCGACCGTGTCGACGTAATCCTCGCCGGCGAAGGTGGATTTTCCGAATTCGATGCGGTAGTCGAACCGCCAGTCGTCGGCGCGCCGGCGGTACTCGGCGCCGAGTATTAGCAGGTCATCGTCGAAATCGCCGGTGTCGAGGAAGTCGGTCGCGAGCAGCAGGGCGGTTAGATGATAACTATCGGAAGCGGCCTTGTGCAGCGTATATTCGCCGAGCGCGAGCGCCTGTACGAAGTCGCCCGATTCGTCGGCGGCGTCGCTCGACGGCAGCAGCGTAATATTCGAGTCGTAACCGTAAACCGCCGAGAAGTATCCGAACCAGGGTTTCGGTTGACGCCCGCCGAGCTTCGCGATCTGTTGGTTGGCGAGTTGTCCCAGGTTGTCATCATCGCTGAGCTCGGCGCATTTTTCGAACCTGTTGTAATACGCCAGTGCGCCGAGTGTCGGGTGACCCTGCAGTTTTTCGAAATAACGGCGGCTTTCTGCATAGTGTTCGAGTCGATAAAAAACAGCGCCGAGATTGTAGTCCAGCCGCGCGTCGCGCATGCCGACATTTTCTGCGCGCGTAAAATGATATAGCGCCTGCCGATAGTCCTGCTCGCCAAAGGCGCGTACGCCTGCTTCGAACTCGTAGTCGGCGGGCGACGCCCGCGCCGTCATCGGAGAAAACAAAAACGGCAACACCAACAGCAGGATTAATAAACGATATCGCATCCAATGAGTATGGCAAAGATGAGCCAAAGCGCATGAGCATTTATTACACGGCGGCGGGTCGACATCGAACTAGCGGAATGTGTACGGAAGGGAGTATGCAGCAGGGTCAGCCAGCCCTGGCCTTCTACAGGATTATTTGTTTCGTCCCTTACCCTTGCCCTTGCCCTTGCCGTTCTCGGCGGCCTCTTCGGCCTTTTCGCGGGCTTCTGCGGCGTTTTCAGCGGCATTGGCGGCGTTTTCGGCTGCATTGGCCGCCGCCTCGGAGGCATTCTCGGCTGCATTGGCGGCGTTTTCGGCTGCATTGGCCGCCGCCTCTGCGGCATTTTCGGCTGCATTGGCGGCGTTTTCGGCTGCGTTGGTCGCCGCCTCTGCGGCATTTTCGGCGGCGTTGGCGGCGTTTTCAGCGGCATTCCCGGCGGCGTTGGCGGCGTTTTCAGCGGCATTCCCGGCATTCCTGGCATTCCCGGAATTCCCGGCATTCCTGGCATTCCCGGAATTCCCGGCATTCCCGGAATTCCCGGCATTCCCGGAATTCCCGGAATTCCCAGAATTCCCAGAATTCCCAGAATTCCCAGAATTCCCAGAATTCCCAGAATTTCCTGCGCCCTGCGAGGCACCCTCGCTGGCTTTTTTGGACGACGGTCCGCGAGGTTTATCACCAGACGGGGGTAGCGCTATATCGTTAACATCGATCGGTGAATCTTCGTTTTCGATGACCCGAATCGTGATTTCATCGAGCAGCACCTCGTCGGCGGCGGCGTAAGCCGGTGCCGACAGCAGGATGCCGGCAAACAGGACTGCCGCGTTGAAGGGGTGACGCATCACAGGCGTCCCCCGTTTTGCCGGGTCAGGAGTGCGGCGAGGATTCTGTAATCGCTGCTGACGTTGCCCCCCGCCTGGTAGCGGGTGCGGATTCGATAGACTTTTTCCTGGCCGTCGAGGCCCACCCGCGCGACGATTTCGCCGTCACCGGCGGCAATCGCGTTAACCGGCAGCGCGATCAGGTTAACACCCTGCTCGAGGCGCGTGGTCCAGCTGATCGCCTGCTGCTTGCCGTAGCCCTCGATCTCGAGGTTGTCGGAGACACGGATTGTCACCTTGATGCCCTCTACGACCCGAGGTGACTCGATCGCAACCCGGATTGTCTTGACCTGGCCGCCGATCAACATGACGTCCGGATCCGGCTGACCCGGCCCTGTTCCCGTACTCGACGATATTATGAGAAATACCGCGACCAGGCTGGCGGCAATACCGCCCGTCACGTATTTGATGCGACTGCCTGCCGTGGCCGGACGCGAGCGGGTCGTATTGCTCAAGACCCGATCCGCGAAACCTGCCGATGGCGGCGGTACGGGGATACCCCTCAACATTTTAAGCATGTTAGAGGTTTGCCGGTAATCTTCACGGCAGGCAGCGCATTCCTGGAGGTGCGCCGTGATAAAGCCCGTGTCAGCGCCTTTCAGATTTCCATCGACGGCGTCTTGCATCAGGTTTTTTGCGGTTCTGCATTTCACGGATTATACCTCTCTATATCCGTTACACGAACGGAATCGTCGAAAGGTTCCGTCGACAGTATTTTTTTCAACCGGGTATGGGCGCGGTTCAGGCGTGACTTGAGCGTGCCCAGTGGAACCTGCAGGATTTCGGACAACTCGTCCAGCGTATAACCCTCGGAGTCGTGCAGCAATACCACCAGTTGCTGATTCGGATTGAGCTTTTCGAGCGCTGACTCGATGCGCGAGGATAATTCCACATTGCTTGCCCCGACAAAAGTCGTGTCGGTGTCGTCCGAAGCCTCGTCGATCATTTCGTTAGCGTCGAAAATCGAGTTTTCGCGCTGTTGCCGGCGGTAACCGTCGACATAGAGGTTGTAGAGTCCGCGACACAGCCATGGCGAGAGCTTTTCGATCATTTCGATCTTTTCGAGTTTCGGGTAGAGTCGGGTCAGGAACGACTGTACCAGTTCCTCGGCGTCGTCGCGAGAGCCGCACAGGCGGAAGGCGAAGCGGTACATCGGGTCGATGTGCGGGCGCAGCAGGCGCTCGAAACGGTCCGCCGGCTTCGTCCTGTTCCTGAACAGGTTGATTATGCTCACGATCGATGCAATCCCATTGGTTAAAAATCAGTCGTTAACCGGCGCTCCGTCGCCGGCTCGGGATATCCTTGGAAGTCACCCGCAAAGGCCGGACCGAAGCAGGGCGGATGCCGGGTTGAACCTCGGGCGCGAGGCTTCCGCGGCAACGCCTGCCGGAACCTGAAATCTAGCAGATTTCGGCTAAAAGCCCTATTTTTGCGAGGTATAACCGGAGAGTAAGTGCTGTTATTGTGACCTGTGTCGCAATCAGGGGACGATGTCGGCGGTAACCACCAGGCCCTCGACGACGGTGACGTTGCGGCTGCCCGCGAATTGGAGGTCGTCGTCCCGATCGACATCCTCGTCGCCGGCATTGCAGGTGAAAGCAACGGTGTATTCCCCGGCGTCGAGGAAACCGACGGCATATCGCCCGCTGTCGCTGACCAGCGACGTGGTGAGCGGCTCGACGTCGGTATCGTCGCCGCTGTCGATATCGTCGGGTACGACGTCGGCGCCGGCATAGACGTAAACCGCGTTGTCGGTCAATGGATCCGCGTCGGAGCAGGTCGGCGCGTTCAGCAGATCGCTATCGATTTGACCGGTAATATCGCCGCTGTCCGTATTGTCGACCAGGCGCAGTACTGGCTTGAGATGGAACTTCACATTTGGTTTGCCGATGCGCCCGGCGACGACGATCGAGCGACGCACGTCGAAATCGACTGTAAACACCCTGGCGTCACCGTCGAGAATGACGATATCGCGCTTGATTTTAAGCCCGGACTGAGCGCCGCTGGGGATAATCAGTTCGTGCCGCGAGCCGTCGGTGAGTTCGATGTAGGATTCGAGCTCGCCGTCTTCGTCGACGTTGACCTTGAGCCGCAGTTCGCGGTAAGTACCGGCGGGGACCGGCTGGTTATCGATCAGCGTCGCGGTGCTGATACCCTGCAGATCGAGCAGGTCGATGGCTTTCGGCGCAAAGTCGAACACCAGCGGCGCGGTGGCATCGCCGCTGCGCAACTCGGCGCCGATGAATTCGACCACGACCTTGTTGGCCTTGTCGATCGGCGCGTCGGTGACGTTGAGGCTGAAGACGCCGCTGCCGCCTATGCCGCCTATGCCGGATTCGTTACCCGGCGATCCCGAATCACAGGCGCCCAACAGCGCCGCGAAACCGATTGCGACCAATTTGTTTACTGAGTTCATATTGTCCACCTTAATATTACGGGCGGGATCGTGTCCGCCCCTTTAACCTCAGTAACGATGCCCGCGGGCGAAAGGTTCCGTCGAGGCCCGGCGGCCACGATCGGCGCCGTCGCAAACATGATCGAGCAACCCGGGTGCGACACGCCCGTCGGCTGTGGAAGGTTCCTGATTTGTACGAACTTTTCGGGTAATCCGCGGTGTGGATAACGGCATTGGGTCGGACGGATACCTGTGCTTAGGTATAGGTAAAAACAGTACTTAGGACAGGTTTCTTCGCGCCGCGAATCGGTCGGTCGGATACCGGCCGATTGCAGCGAGGGCTGACCGGCGATTCGTCGCCCGGCGGCCATTTATAGCCGAATACGGAGGTGCGCAGGCCCGGGAGTCTCTCAGTCCTGGTCGAAATTAATGTTCTGAAACTTGGCCTTGTATTCGCGAATGACTTCGTTGTTTTCGTCAGAATTGCGGATAATGCGCGGCGACAGCATCATGACCAGCTCGACGCGCACTTCGGAGGTAATAGTCTTGCCGAACAGATATCCAAGCAGCGGGATGTCACGCAAGCCTGGCACGCCGCTCTGGGTGATGGCCTTGTTGCTGCGGATCAGGCCGCCGAGGATGATGGTTTCGCCGTTGTTGACCGAAACCGTCGTGTTCAGGTTACGGTTGAGGAAGGTGCGCTGGCCGGTGGCGTCGTCGATCTCGCCGACATCGGTGACTTCCTGCGTCAGCTCGACGTTGACCGTGCCGCTGGACGTGATCGACGGCTCGATCTGGAGCAGCACGCCGGTATCGCGGTAGGTGACCGAGCTGGCGATGATCGTGCCGTCGGGATTCAGTGCCGCGGTGCCGACCGGCTGCTGGTTGCCGACGCGGATCGACGCGCTGTGGTTGTTGCGCACCAGCACCGACGGCGACGACAGCACCTCGACCTTGCCGTCGGCGGACAGCAGGCCGAGTATCGCGCGTATGTCGCCGCCGTCACGGACGCCGGCATAACTGAAGGTTTGCGGAAAGGTCAGCAGGTCGCCGAGCGTCACCGAGTCGCTCTCGCCGGGGCTGCCGTTCTCGAGGAACCACTGGATGCCGTAGGCCAGGTCGCCGGTCAGCTGCACGTCCATGATGGTCACCTCCATCAGTACCTGCAGCGGCGGCGTGTCGAGTTCTTCCAGCGCGAGCTCGATGCTCGAGAACTGGCTCGGCGTGGCGGAGATCAACAGCGAATTGGTGTCGGCTACCGGCACGATCCGGATTTGCGCCGGCGGCGGCGCCTCGCTGCCGTCGCCGCTGCCGCTGTCGGTCAGCGGTGTCTCGGCGGCAACGATCGGCTCCGCTTCTTCCCTGGTGGGTGCCAGGCTCAACGTCACCGGGTAGGATCCCGGCCCGGTCAGGTCTTCTTCAGCTTCGAAATCTTCCTCTTGCTCGACTTCGGAGCCGAACAGGGTCTCCAGCAACCCGGCGAGATCGTCGGCGGTCGAATGCTTGACCGGGTAGACGTACAGCCGGCTGCCGGCGCCCTGCGCCGGCACGTCGAGCTTGCGCACGAAGTCGCGCACCCGTTCGAGGTAGGCAGGCTGCCGCGTGATGACGAGGATCGAGTTCAGCCGCTCGATGGTTTCGAGGCGCAGCACGCCGCCGGTCTCGACCTCGCCCTGGTTGGCGGCGAGCATGACCCGCAGGTCATCGAGGATATCGTCGACATCGGTGTGGTTGATCCGCAGCAGCGCGACGTTGGTGTTTTGCATCCAGTCGACGTCGAACAGCTCGATCGCGTTCAGCATGTTGCTGACGTTCTCGCTGGTGCCGCCGAGAATGATCAGGTTACGCGTGTCGTCGGCGCGGATATCGCGTTCCTCGCCGGAGACCGATTCGAGGATCTTGACCATTTCGCTCGCGGAGACGTACTCCAGCGGCACCACGCGGTAGCCGAAGCCGAGCTTGATGCGCGCGTCGATGTCGCCGAAGCCGAGCACCGACGAGCCGGCTGCCTCCTTCGGGTAGATGCGGTAATGCCCCTTGCGCCGCGAGATCTTCGCGCCGTACAGGTCGAGCACGCTTTCGAGCATGTAGAATACGGTGTCGCGGTTCAGCGGCTTTTCCGTTTTCAGCGTGACCGTGCCCTTGACATTCGGATCGATCAGGTAATTCTCGTTGAGGATGCGCCCGATCACAATCGCGACCACGCGCTTGATGTCCGCGCCTTCGAAGTTGAACACGATGCCGCTCGGCCGTTCCTCGGCCTCGATCTGGCGGCGGAACGCCTCGACGTCGAACAGGTCGCCCTCGGCGGTGTTGAGAAACTCGAGATCGCCCTGGATCGCGCCAATGCCGGTCTCGATCTCGGGCAGGGTCTCGAAGGAGGCGCTGAGCCCGTCGTCCGGAGGGCCCCTGTCATCGGCGGCGCTCGTAACCACGGTCTCGGACGGTGTCGCCGAGTCCGTGTCGTCGCTGCCCGGGGTCGTCGCGCAGGCGTTTACCAACAGAGCAAGGCTGACGCTTGCAACAAGGATAAAAAATTGACGACAGATAATACGCATGGCTGATTATTCTAATTCTCGATATCGATCAGTGTATCTTCATTGACGATGAATTCGTAGCGTCCGCCGAGCGGATGACGCAGGATCACCCGTTGGCTGTCGATACTGACAACGCGCCATCGCTCGACTCTCTCGCTTTCGCCGAGCACGTGGGTGACTTCCCGGTTCTTGTCCCAGACCATCACCAGCTTGCGCTCCGGCGTGATCGCGATACCGGTGACCTCGAGGTTCGCGGTGAACGGTTTTGGTTTGGGTTTCGGTGGCGGCGGCGGAGGCTCGACGACCTTGACCGGCTTCGGTTTCGGTGGCGGCGGCGGCGGGTTGACCGCGAAATTGCTCTGCTCGAAGACGTTGCGGTAGGCATCGTAACCGTATCCCTTGATGTACTGGGCGACTGCCTCGTCGATGGTGGTGGCCGTGGTCCGCGCCGGGTCGCTGCGCTTTTGCGTCTGCCGCTCGACCAGTTTGCCGTAGTCGGCGAGGTGCGCCGCGGCCAGGGCCGCCAGCAACAGCAGCGCCAGCCCCAGCCTGGCGTTATAGGATGAAAGAAGTGGCATCGTAGCTGGCCCTGTAAGAAGTATCGGCGTCGCTGGATTGCGCTACCCGGTAGCGCGCCTTGATATGGATGATCTCGAGATTATCGACGAGTATCAGCGGCCGGTTGTTCTCCAGCGCGCGCAGGGCGGAGTAAATCATCTCGAGGCTGCCCTGCATCGTAACCTGTACCGTGACTCGCTTGTCTTCCCTCGTTTCGCTGTCGGCGCGGGATTTCGAATTGCGCGCGGACCTGGTTTTCCTGATCACGGCCTGGATCAACCTGGCGCCGCTGTCGCTGACGATTTGCTTGACGATTCCCTGCAGCTTGATGTCGGCGAGGGCGCCGCTTTTTTCGTCGAGAAACACCTGCTGCAACCCCGCGCTGTCGCTGAGCGCGCTGTACTGCAGCTCGTAGCCTTCCCGGTCACCGATCAGTTGAATCAGCGCACGCTGCTTGCGTTCCAGCCGCTCGGCCTGCGCGATGCGGTCTTGCCACAGGTCGACGTAGGGATCACCGAGCAGGAACCAGGCGCCTGCAAGCAGCAGCAACAGGATGCCGAGGGCGAGGGGTTTATGGTAACCGTCAGGCATGCCGCGTTACTCGCGCAGTTCCAGCTCGAGCTTGAGCAGTTCGAAGGCATTGTCCTTGGTCGCGGTCACCTGGCCGACGATTTTGACCTCGCTGATGCGTGCTTCCTTCTCCAGGCTGCGCAGCAGCCGCTCTACCGACGGCGCCTTGCCGGCAAGCTGAACCTTGCGCCCGCTGATCATCATGCGCTGCAGGATCGCCTGGTCGCCGACGGCCCGGGTCAGATACGACCAGACGTCCGCCGTGGCGGGATTAGCCTTTTTGCGATCCACCAGTTGCTGGAACCGTTGATCCAGCGCCATGACTTTTTCGCGGGTTTCGATCACCGGCCGCGCTTTACTCTCGAGCCGTTTGACTTCCTCTCGCTGGGTTTCGAGGTAGGCGTCCATCCTGACTACGGGGTAGGCGACCAGTGCTGCTACCAGCCCTGCCAGCACCAGGTTCAGCACACGTCCGAACAGGACCTGCCGGGGATCCGCCTGGCCACGTCTTTCCTGCTCGAGGTTGCGGGTGATCCGGGTTCGGCCGCTGCTGTCGGCGATGAACAAAAGGCGCACGTCGAGTTCGAATTGCCGCCTGATCATCGTCAGGTACAAATCGATTTGATTGCGCCCGATGGCCCAGATTTCAACCTCGATCGAGTTCGCGTTGGGCTGTACGGCAGCCACCCGGCAGGAAAACAGCGCGTCCTCGATGCTCATCGGAAAATACTTGTTGAATTCGTAACCGACGACGCGTTCGATATTTTTGCCGACGGCTTGCGGTAGTTTTATCTTGCGATAAAGAAAAGAATTGTCATCGAGTTGCAGCTGGACGTTTTTGCGACCGCCGCCGATTCGATTCATCCCGGGATCGACCGGCGTCAGTCCGTCGTTCGAAGCCACCTGGAGGCGCAGGGGTTTTAAATTACTGAACGGCAGCGCCTGGCGAGCGAGATCACGCAACTCCACGAGCCACCAGTCGATGGCATCGGCCAGCGCCTCGAATAGTCGACTGGATGCAGTGCGATTGTTGAGTCCCGAACTAGCCATGGTTGTTGCGCCATTTGAGTATCTGGTAAGGCTTGGACTGCCCCGTCACCTGCACGATCGCCCGGGTTACGTAGATCTGGTCGTTGCCGCCGCGACTGCTGGTTACCGTGATCGAGTAAATCTGGCGCGCGATGCCGACGTAAA
>CAMYML010000156.1 GCA_947259305.1 uncultured Gammaproteobacteria bacterium
ATATATCTCGGCATCCTGTTGCTGCGCGGCGCCAGGAAACCACTGCCGATGCAGACCGCCGCGGCCCCCGAGGCGTCGCCGCGCAAGCTGTTCGGCAACGCCTTCATCGTCACCGCGCTGAACCCCAAGAGCATCGTATTTTTCATCGCGCTGCTGCCGCAGTTCATCAGCGCGGCGCACCCCGTGCCGCCGCAGCTGTGGATACTCGGAATGACCTTCGTCGTGCTCGCCACCATCGGCGCTACCAGCTACGCCCTGTTCGCGGCCTCGATCAGGCGTTTTCTGGCCTCGCCGCGCGCGCAAAAAGCCTATAGCTATGCCGGTGGCGGCCTGTTGTGCTTCGCCGGGGCCTGGGCATTAAGCGCCAGGCGCGTGATCTCGGCCGCATGAGTCGGCGGCGGCTGAGCAGCATTATTTTATGCGGCTGCCTGCTGCTGGCATTGTCCGGTTGCGGCAACAAGGGACCGCTGGTGCTACCCGAGGAAGCAGAGAAAAAGACCAAAAGCGAGAACGAGTAAGGTGGATCATTTCGAATACAAACAGGGGGAGCTTTATTGCGAGGACGTCACTATCGTCGAGCTTGCCGAGAAATACGGTACGCCGCTGTTCGTCTACTCGCGCGCCACGCTCGAGCGTCACTGGCACGCCTTCGACAGCGCGCTCGCCGGGCATGATCACCTGGTGTGCTACGCGGTCAAGGCTAATTCCAATCTCGCCGTACTGAACCTGCTGGCGCGGCTCGGTTCGGGTTTCGATATCGTTTCCGGTGGTGAGTTACAGCGCGTGCTGCGAGCCGGCGGCAAGCCTTCGAACATCGTTTTTTCCGGCGTCGGCAAGCTGGCCAACGAAATCGCAGCCGCGCTCGAGGTCGATATTCTCTGCTTCAACGTCGAATCCGAGCAGGAGCTTTACCGCATCGACGAAATCGCCGGTTCCATGGGCAAAATCGCGCCTATTTCGTTTCGAGTCAATCCGGACGTGGATGCCAAAACCCATCCCTATATTTCCACCGGGCTCAAGGAAAACAAGTTCGGCATCGCCTTTGCCGACGCCGAATCGGTTTACCTGAAGGCGGCTAAACTCGAACATATCGACATCATCGGCATGGACTGCCACATCGGCTCGCAGCTAACCGAACTGTCGCCCTACATCGACGCGCTCGATCGCCTGCTGGCGCTGATCGAAAAACTGCGCGCGCAGGGTATCGGCATCCATCATCTCGATCTCGGTGGCGGACTCGGCATCCGCTACCGCGACGAGCAACCGCCGCTGCCCGCCGATTGGGCCAGCGCGCTGCACGATCGCCTGAGCGGATTCGACGGCAGCATCGTGATCGAACCGGGACGCGCCATCGCCGGCAACGCCGGCATCCTGGTGAGTCGGGTCAACTATCTCAAACACGGGCCGGACAAGAATTTTGCCGTCATCGATGCGGCGATGAACGATTTGATCCGGCCATCGCTTTATGGCGCCTGGCAGGAAATCATCCGCGTCGAGCAGGCCAGCGACGCGCCGGAAATGCTGTATGACGTGGTCGGCGCAATTTGCGAATCGAGCGACTTTCTGGGCAAGGATCGTGGTTTGAGCCTGCAGCAGGGCGATCTGCTCGCGATCCGCTCCTGCGGCGCTTATGGCTTCGGCATGGCGTCAAACTACAACACCCGCACACGCGCGGCCGAAGTCATGGTCGATGGCGACCTGCACTACTGCGTGCGCGAGCGCGAACGCTTCGAAGACCTGGTTCGCGGCGAATCCCTGCTGCCGTGAAACTAAAGTTCGCCAAGATGCACGGTCTCGGCAACGACTTCGTCGTGATCGACGCGATTAACCAGCGCTTTAAGCCGCATCCCGAACTGGTGCGCCGCTGGGCCGACCGCTTCGACGGCATTGGCTTCGATCAAATGCTGGTCGTCGAAAAACCGGACAGCGAGCGGGCGGCTTTCAAGTATCGTATCTACAACGCCGACGGCGGCGAGGTCGCGCAGTGCGGCAACGGGGCGCGCTGTTTTGCACGTTTCGTGCGCGAGCAGGGTTTGACCGATCTCGACCTTATCCCGGTTGAAACCAATACCGGTCTGTTGCAACTCGAGGCGATCGATGCCACCCGCTATCGCGTCGACATGGGCGTCCCGAAATTCGAACCCGCCGAAATTCCGTTACGCGCCGAAACCCGGCAAGACCTTTACCAATGCGATTACGCAGACGATGAAGTCAGCTTCAGCGCCATGTCGATCGGCAATCCGCACATGGTGATCCAGGTCGCCGACGTCGACAGCGCCGCGGTATCGACCCTGGGGCCCTATTTCGAATCCCACATGATGTTTCCCGAGCGCGCCAACATCGGCTTCATGCAGGTCATCGACCGGCAATGCTTCAAGTTGCGCGTGTTCGAGCGCGGCGTTGGGGAAACCCGTGCCTGCGGTAGCGGCGCCTGTGCGGCCATGGTCGCGGGTGTACAGCTCGACTTGCTGGAAGCGCGCGCAAGCGCGATTTTACCCGGCGGCGAGCTCAATCTGGAATGGCATGGCGAGGCAAAGCCCGTTATGATGACGGGCGAAACTGCAATGGTTTATCAGGGCGAAATCGAATATGAGTGAAGTATCAGCTGAACCGCAGCAATCCGAGTCGGTCGACGAAACAAGGGTTATCCAGTACCTGCGGGATAACCCCGAAGTTTTAATGAAATATCCCGAAATTTTCTCGACGCTCGTGATTCCCCACGCAACGGGTGCCGCGACCTCGCTGGTAGAACGCCAGCTCAGGCTGCTACGAGAAGAAAACCAGAAGCTCAAGTCCAAAATCGATGAGCTGGTGGGTATCGCGCGCGAAAACGAGGAATTGAATCAGCGGTTTCACCGGCTAGCGCTGGAGTTGATGAATGCCGATCAACTGCACGACGTGCTCGCCATGGTCCAGGACCAGGTGCAAACCTTTTTCTATACCGATTTTGTCTGTTTTCGCTTCCTGCCGGAAATCAGCGTCGAAAGTAAAATCCTGGACGGGCTATATCTCGACGGCCAGAGCGGTATTGTCAACAGCGTCAAACCCTGGATCGAAGCGCGCAAACCCGTTTGTGGGCACCAGGATGATAAGATCAACCGCGAACTGTTCGGCCCCGACATACGCATCGGCTCCAGCGCGCTGATTCCGCTCTATCACACCAACGGCCTCGGGTTGTTATGCCTGGGAAGCGTCAGCGCCGACCGCTTCGGCCTTTCCATGGGTACGATCTTTCTGCAACAGCTGGGCGAACTGGTCAGCAACCGTCTGAAAAATCTGCTGCAGGCGGCCTGATCGCGGTGGTTCAATATCTGGACCAGTTCATCCAGATGCTGCGCAGCGAAAAGTACTATTCTCCGCACACCTGCCTGAACTACCGCCGCGATCTGAACCAGTTCCAGGCCTATCTGGCGGCACGGGATATCGACTCCTGGGAAAAGGTTAACTACAACCTGGTCAGCGGCTTTGCGGCGCAGCGTCATCGTCAGGGCCGCAAGAGTCGCACCATCCAGCGCGAGCTTTCCTCGATCCGCAGCTTTTACCAGTTCCTGATTCGCAACAATGTGGTTGCGCAAAATCCCGCGCTCGAAGTGCGTGCGCCCAAAACGGACAGCCCGCTGCCAAAAACCTGCGACGCGGAAACCATCGACCGGCTGCTGCAATTGCCGCAAGATAGTGACGGGCTGCAGGTGCGCGACGTCGCCATTTTCGAGCTGATTTATTCGTCGGGCCTGCGTCTCGCCGAACTGGTCAATATCGACCTGGACGATATCGACCTGGCGCAAAAACATTTGATCGTTACCGGCAAGGGCAACAAGACTCGGCATCTGCCAATTGGCGGCAAGGCGGTTGTCGCGACAGGGCGCTGGCTTAAACTACGTCAGGATTATTGCCAGGATACGAAGCAAAAGGCCCTGTTTCTGAGCAAGCAAGGCAGGCGCATTTCGCCGCGCAACGTGCAAAACCGGCTCAAGGCCCTGATCCAGCGCCAGGCGCTGGATCAGCATCTGTCGCCACATATGCTGCGCCATTCCTTCGCTACCCACATGCTCGAATCCAGCTCGGACCTGCGCGCGGTGCAGGAACTGCTCGGTCACGTCAATATCGCGACCACCCAGGTTTACACCCATCTCGATTTTCAGCACCTGGCCCAGGTATACGACGCGGCGCACCCGCGCGCCAAACGTAAGTCCTGACGACCGGGAAAGTTTCACGTCTCGTCGAGGGGGCATCCCCGGTGTTTGCAAATCTTGTATTTATTTCCGGACGCCCATATATCACAATGTCTCAGGCAATCTTTCCGGGACGGGGTTTTGGAACAATTCGACGGCACCACGATACTATCGGTGCGGCGCAACAATAGCGTCGTCATCGGTGGTGATGGCCAGGTCAGCCTGGGTAACACCATCATGAAAGGCAATGCGCGCAAGGTACGGCGCCTCTACAAGGACCGGGTCATCGCCGGCTTCGCCGGTGGCACCGCCGATGCATTCCTGTTATTCGAACTGTTCGAGGGCAAGCTCGACAAACACGGCGGGCAAATGATTCGCGCCGCGGTGGAGCTGGCCAAGGAATGGCGTTCGGACCGCGCGTTGCGCCGGCTCGAGGCGCTGCTCTGCGTCGCCAATGAAGAAGCCTCGCTGATCATCTCCGGCAACGGTGACGTAATCGAGCCTGAAGACAGCCTGATGGCGATCGGCTCCGGCGGCGCCTATGCCCAGGCGGCGGCGCGCGCAATGCTCGATACCACCGAAATGAGTGCTCGCGAAATCGTCGAGAAGGGTTTGCAGATTGCCGGTGAAATCTGTGTTTTTACCAATCTCAATCATACATTCGAACAAATCGATTACCAGTAGCCGATATGGACAGCAATCACATAACCCCGTCGCCGATGACCCCGCGCGAAATCTCACAGGAGCTCGATAATCATATTATCGGCCAGGACAATGCCAAGCGAGCTGTTGCCATCGCGCTGCGCAACCGCTGGCGCCGGCAGCAGGTTGCCGAGAATCTGCGCAACGAGATTACCCCAAAAAATATCCTGATGATGGGCCCCACCGGGGTCGGCAAGACCGAAATCGCGCGCCGCCTGGCGCGCCTCGCGAATGCCCCTTTCATCAAGGTCGAGGCGACCAAATTCACCGAGGTCGGTTACGTCGGCCGCGATGTCGAATCGATCATCCGCGATCTGGTCGACGTCTCGGTCAAGCAGACACGCGAGGACGAAGTGGCGCGCGTGCGTCACCGCGCCGAGGATGCCGCAGAGGAAAAAGTGCTCGACGTACTGCTGCCGCGACCGAATGATTTTGCCGATGAAGCGGGCAGCTCAGGCGACGGTACGCGCCAGAAATTCCGTAAGATGCTGCGCGAAGGCAAGCTCAACGACAGGGAAATCGAAATCGATCTGCAGTTGCCGAATCTCGGGGTTGAAATCATGGCGCCTCCGGGCATGGAAGACATGACTAATCAGCTGCAAGGATTGTTTCAGAATCTCGGCAATGCGAAAACCAGGACGCGCAAGCTACGCGTCGAGGACGCGTTAAAGGTGCTGACCGATGAAGAGGCGGCAAAACTGATAAACGAGGATGAACTCAAACTCACCGCGCTTGAAAACGCCGAACAGAACGGCATCGTTTTTATCGACGAAATCGACAAGGTCGCCAGACGCCAGGAAACCAGCGGGGCCGACGTTTCGCGCGAGGGGGTGCAGCGCGATTTGTTGCCGCTGGTGGAGGGTTGCACGGTTTCGACCAAGGCCGGCATGATCAAGACCGACCATATCCTGTTCATCGCCTCGGGTGCATTCCACGTCGCCAAACCCAGCGACCTGATCCCCGAGCTGCAGGGGCGTTTGCCGATACGCGTCGAACTGTCGGCCCTGACCGTCGGCGACTTCGTGCGCATTCTGCGCGAGCCCAGTGCCAGCCTGACCGAGCAATATACCGCGCTGATGCAGACCGAAGGCATCAGCCTGGAGTATACCGACGAAGGCCTCGCGCGCATCGCCGAGGTTGCCTGGCAAGTCAACGAAAAGCAGGAAAATATCGGCGCCCGGCGTTTACATACCGTCATGGAACGATTGCTCGAATCCGTCAGTTTCGATGCCTCCGACATGGTGGATCAAACCATCGTCATCGACGCGGACTATGTCAACGAACATCTTGGCGAACTTTCCCTCGACGAAGACTTATCACAGTACATCCTCTAATGAAACCGACCGAAATCAACCTGCACCAGGTATCGCGCGTCCTCGAGCTCAGCTTCGACGACGGCTCGAACTTCAAGCTGCCCGTGGAGTACCTGCGGGTTTATTCGCCATCGGCCGAAGTCACGGGGCACGGCCCCGGGCAGGAAGTACTGCAAATCGGCAAGGAAGACGTCAACATCGACGCGGTCGAACCCGTCGGTCACTATGCGATCAAACTCGCTTTCGACGATAACCACGATACCGGGATTTACAGCTGGGATTACCTCTACGAGCTGGGTATTACCTACGATGAACGCTGGCAACATTATCTCGAACGCCTGAAAGAAGCGGGACACAAACGTAAAGCGGAGAGTTAAATACGCTTGCTGACGCCCGCGGTAAAGTCGCGGGATGACAGTGCCCTTCGACCCTGCTATGGTTCGAATCATGCAAAAAGACAGTTCCACGGACTTCGGTTTCGACGAAATTCCGGTCGCTGAAAAACAGGGCCGGGTCGGTGAAGTATTCACTTCGGTCGCGCAAAAATACGACCTGATGAACGACGTCATGTCGCTCGGCATTCATCGCCTGTGGAAGCGCTTCACGCTCGAATTGTGCGGCTTGCGTCCCGGTCACCGAGTGCTTGACCTGGCCGGCGGCACCGGCGACCTGGCGCTCAGGCAGGCGCGCATGGTGGGCGAATCCGGGCGCGTGATCCTGGCCGATATCAACGCCGAAATGCTGCAATGCGGGCGCGACCGCGTGATCGACAGCGGACTGGTCGGCCGTATCGAGACTATCCAGTGCAACGCCGAAATTCTGCCCTTTGCCGACAATTATTTCGACTGCATTACTATCGCCTTCGGCCTGCGCAACGTTACCGACAAGGGCAAGGCCCTGGCATCGATGCGGCGCGTATTGAAACCCGGTGGTCGCCTCTGCGTGCTCGAATTTTCAAAGCCGGTATGCGAACCACTGGAACAGCTCTACGACTTTTACTCCTTCAAACTGCTGCCGCGAATAGGCCAGGTAATTGCCAACGATCGCGCCAGTTACCAGTACCTGGCTGAATCGATCCGCATGCATCCTGATCAGGAAACGCTCAAACAAATCATTTTGCAGCAGGGTGGTTTCGACGAGGTTGAAGTGCACAACCTGAGCGGCGGCATCGTCGCACTGCATCGCGCCTTCAAGTACTAGGCCCTTGGGTAATCGTGCAAGCTCCCGACAGTCCCGGCACCATCCTGTTTGAATCGATACAGAACTCGTTGCTTACCGTGGCCGAAGTCGGCGGCAATCGATTGCTCACCTACGACGAAGTCGCGCTCGCGGCTTGCCGTGAAATGCAGGGTCATTGCATTGCCATCGATATCACGGATCTCGATTTTCAGATCTACTGCCATCCGGGAGACTGGGGAATTCGCCTGAGCCGCAGGCCGCCGACACGCGATGTCGATGCCAGCATTAGCGGTCGGTTGATAGCCCTGGTAAACCTTGCGTCACAGCAGGACAAGATTTCGACTTCGATTCAGGAGCGCGTCAGTTTTCAGGGTAATGTCTCGCTGGCGCAAAAACTGCAACGCATCCTGGCTGGTCTCGATATCGACTGGGAAGAGGCGCTGGCGCAGCACACCGGGGACGTTTTTGCGTTTCAGTTGCATCAGCGGGTGCGCCGTTTTGGTGACTGGCTCGGTCAAAGCGCTGATTCGCTGCTGCAGACCAGTAGTGAATTTCTGCGAGAGGAGGCGCGACTCAGTCCAACAGTGGTCGAGTTCGAGCAGTTTCAATCCCGGCTGACCAGGCTCAAAAACGATGTCGCTCGCAGCGAGGCCAGGTTGCAACACCTGTTCGAGAAAACCCGTCTGCGATAATGCGCAACCTGAATCGCCTGATCACGATAAATTTTACGCTGGCGCGTTTCGGCCTCGACGAAATTATTTTATCGATGCATTTTTTCCGCCCGCTTTACCTGCTGGGCCTGATCAATCCGTTTAACTGGTTTCGTAGCAACGACCTGAGCCAGGCCGAGCGCTTACGCCTGTGCATCGAATCGCTGGGCCCGATCTTCATCAAATTCGGTCAGATGCTGGCCACGCGGCGCGATCTGTTCGGTGACGAAATCGCCGACGAACTCGAGAAATTACTCGACCGGGTGCCGCCCTTCCCCTGGCAGCAGGCGCGCGACATCATCGAGCAACAACTCGGCATGCCGCTGGAACAGGCATTCAAGGTTTTCGACGAAAATGAAATAGCCTCGGCATCGATCGCCCAGGTTTACGCCGCGAAATT
>CAMYML010000157.1 GCA_947259305.1 uncultured Gammaproteobacteria bacterium
AAAACCGATGATCGCATCTCCCGGCACCGGCTTGCAGCAGCGCCAGAACTGGGTCATGAGGTTGCCAACCCCGAGAATACTGACAACGTCCTTCGAAGCGGGCGCCCTGGTTTCTTTCTTGATTTTTTTGAATGGATCCTGCTCTGGTTCGGATTGCAGAAAGCCCAGAATCTGGGGCGGTGTAATCAGGCCGCGCCCGATATCGGCGAAGAACTGTTCCGCATCCTTGCGTTTGAAATGCGCTACCACCTGTTTCAAGTCGGCGTCGTGAATCGAGTACTTGCTCAGGCCGCGGTCGTAAATCGCTTTTCCATCGAGCAAATTGTGTTCGAAATCCTGGTGGTTAAACCAGCTACGCACCTTTGAGCGGGTGCCCGCCGACTTGATGAAACCGAGGTTTTTGTTCATCCAGTCGCGGCTGGGACGACTTTCTTTGGTCGTCAGAATTTCCACTTCGTCGCCGGTCTGCAATACCGTGGTCAGATTGACGATGCGTCCGTTGACCTTGGCGCCACGGCAGCGATGCCCGACCTCCGAATGAATACTGTAGGCAAAATCCAGCGGCGTACCGCCCTGCGGAATATCGACGATTTGTCCGGTCGGGGTAAACACGTAGACGCGATCGCTGCCCAGTTCGGTCGATATTTCGGAGATCGCATCAGAAACCTCTTCCGCCGTGCCCTGCAGCAGGTCGCGCATTTGCGCGATGCTGGATTCCATGCGCTTATCGAGTTTGGCGCCTTCCTTGTAGCGCCAGTGCGAGGCCACGCCCAATTCGGAATTTTCATGCATATCGTAACTGCGTATCTGCACCTCGACGATCTTGCCGTCTTCGGCAACCACCGCCGTATGCAGGGAACGGTAGCCGTTTTCCTTGGGGTTGGCGATGTAGTCGTCGAACTCCCTGGGAATATGCTGCCAGGTCGTATGTACGACGCCGAGCACCGCGTAACAGTCGGCGACCGAATCAACCAGGATTCTTACCGCACGCACGTCGAAAAGCTCATGAAATTCCAGGTTCTTGCGTTGCATCTTGCGCCAGATACTGACGATGTGCTTCACCCTGCCCTGCACGTTGGCGTCGATTCCCTGCTCCCGCAGCAGCGTTTTCAACTGCGTCGTGAACTTCTCGATAAAGGCTTCGCGTTCGCTACGTTTTTCTTCCAGCAGTTTTGCAATACGTTTGTACACCAGTGGCTCGAGCGCCCTGAAGGCAAGATCCTCCAGTTCCCATTTGAGCAAACCCATACCAAGTCGATTGGCCAGGGGCGCATAAATATCGAGTGTTTCCTGCGCGATCCGCCGCCGCAACTCGTAGTCGCCATGCTTCAGCAGGCGCAGTCGTTCGACGCGATAACACAGTTTGATCAGCATCACCCGCACGTCGCCGATGATGGCCATTAACAGGCGCCGCAGCTTCTCCGCCTGCTCCGGACTTTCGATGTGCGCCGACGAACCGTCCTTGAGGGTGTTGAGCTGCTTGACCCCCTGGGTCAGCTGGGCAATTTTATCGCCAAACTGCTTTTCAATGGCCTGGTTATCCAGCACATTGCGCAGCTCGGGATCGCTCAGCAGGGTTGCGATTACCGCATCGCGGTCGCTGCCCATCTCGAGCACCCGCAGCGCGACATCGATACCATGGGGAAGGCTTTTGTCGGCCTGCACCGCAGCCGCGGCATACGCGTGCGCAGCCGCGAGCTGCTCGTCCCAGCCAATCCGCGCGGTGGCCTCGGCAATAAAAGGATTTTGAGCGACGCTGTTCACGATCAATCGTATCAGGAGCGTAAAATTTTCATCGGTGAGACATTATAGACCCGGCGGCTGACCAGGGTGCCGGCAATTGTCAGCACCAGGCAGGAAGACAGCAGGCTGTAGGCCCATACCGCGACCGAGAAATGAAACTCGATATTGAAAAAATAGACGCTGATGGCCCAACCGGCAACGGTTGCGAAACAGGCCGAGAAAAAACCGATCAATGCGCCCATCAGGGTGAATTCGAGGATATGCACCCGGTACAACTGGTTGGTATGCGCACTCAGCGCGCGTAACAACGAAGACTCGATTTCGCGCTCGTGTCGGCCCGTCTGAATGGCCGCCAGTAGCACGATCAACGCCGAGGCCAGCGCAAACAGGAAAAAGAATTGCAGGGCGACACTGGCCTTGTCGACAATACCGCGCACGCGCGCCATCAACTCGGTGATATCGAGCAGCGTGATCGACGGGAAACGCTGCAGCAGGTGTTTGAGGTCAGCTTTGTTCTGTTCCTCGATAAAGGCACTCAGCAAACCCGTTTGCGGCAAATCCGCGAGTAATTCGGGGTTCGCGATCAGGTAGAAGTTGGGTTTGAAATTTTCCCAGACGACTGAACGGATACTGGTAACCGGCGCGCGCAGCGTCATGCTGCCCACGGTGAGTGTTAACTCATCGCCAACCTCGAGCCCGAGTTTGTCCGCCATGCCCTGTTCGACCGAAAGCTGGGGCCTGGGATTATCGGGATCGAGCCATTCCCCGGCAATGATTTCGTTCTGATCGGGCAGTTCCCGGGCATGGGTGATGTTGAAGGTATGCTTGATCATGTGCTCCGCGCGCGGGTGCACGAAATCGATCGCGCTGGCATCGATTGAATTGATTTGCTTGAGTCGCGCCCGCGCCAGCGCATAGGGTGTCGAGGCCTCGATCCGGTGCTGCTGCATATAGGCGCCGACGGCTTCGATATCGTCGCTGCGAATGTTGATCAGGAAATAGTTGGGAATATTCTCAGGTAATTGCTCCTGCCATGACCCCAGCAGCTCATCCTTGACGACCGCGATCAACAGGATCGAAATCAACACCAGGCTGAAACCGGACATTACGTAGATCGCCCCACGCGAGGCAGCCTGCAGGCGACTCAGCAGGTACTGGCGTAACCAGAATCGGCGCTGCGTGGAGAATAGCAACAGCTTAACCATCCAGCCCAGGATTAGCGGCAGTATAAAAGCGCATGCCAGTACCAGCGCCAGCGTGGCAACCGCCAGCAGCGAGCTTTGCATCAGCAATACCAGCACTACGAATACCGCGACGATGGCGCTGCCGGTTATCAACAGGCCACGCATCCAGGAGCGCCGGTTAACCGCGGTGCGCAATACCTGCATCGGTGGCGTTGCGGTCGCGTTGGCCAGGTAGGGCAGCGAAAATCCAGCCAGCGCCAGCAAACCGACCAGGCCGGCGGAAAAATATGGCTTCAGGCTGTGTACCTGGGGCAGCGTCTTGCCAAACCATCCGTCCAACGCCCACTGCAGCGGAAACTGGGTGAACCATCCGAGCGCTATCCCGCTGACGGTCGCGACGATCCACAGGCTACCGAGTTGCCGCAGGTAATAGCGGAACAGGCTTTGCTGCGAAATACCGAAAGCGCGTAGCATGGCGACCTTGGGCGCCTCGCGGTTGGCGGTATAGCGCGCCGTGATGGCGATTGCGGCCATCGCGATCACCAGGGTCAGGACGATTGCGAGCGCAAAAAACTTGCGCGTGCTCTCCAGCGCCTGGCGCATTTCGGGGCGCGCGTTTTCGAGGTCCTGGATTTCCTCGCCGGCTTTCAGGTTGATCGTAAGCCAGATCTTGAAGCGGTTGATATCGCCCTGCTCCCCGGCAAACATCATGCGGTAGCGCACCCGGCTGCCGGGAACCACCAGACCGGTCCTGGACAAATCCTCTAGGTTCATCAGCACTCGTGGCGCGAGATTAAAAATGGCGCCGCCGCGGTCTGGTTCAAAGGTCAGCAACCAGCTGGTGTCAAATTTTGCTTCGCCGAGCGTAAGCGCGGAACCGACGAGTTGCGCGAGTTTGGTATCGACCCAAACTTCGCCCCTGGCGGGTATTTCGGTGGTGGCCGAGCGCCCGCCTGTGACCTCGCGGGTCCGCTCCAGTCGGCCGCGTAACGGATAGGCATCGTCGACCGCTTTCAATTCGACCAGTTGCGGATCGTCGCCGATGAATATTGCGCTGCGCAGGCTGACGCTGTTGCTGACCTGCAAACCATGCTGCAGCGCCTGTTGGCGGTAATCGGCATCGAATTCCCGACTCGAAATGATGACCATATCGGCCGCCAGCAGTTCGCTGGCCTGGCGATCGAGCAACAGGCCTATGCGATCGGTAATCAACTGGCTCGAGGTCACGATACTGACCGTTATCACGGTGGCGATGAACATCAGCCAGTAAGAATGAATGGTTGCGCGTCCGACTTTCATGCCTGGCTGGTCAGTAATTTCCCGGATTCGATCAGGATCTGCCGGTCGCCACGCTCCAGCAGCTCGTTTTCATGCGTCACCAGCACCAGGGTCGTGCCCGACTGGTCCCGCAGGTGAAACATCAAATCCGCAATCTGCCGACCGGTGACGGCATCGAGATTTCCGGTAGGCTCATCGGCGAACAATACCTGCGGCTTGACGGCGAAGGCGCGCGCAATAGCCACCCGCTGTTGCTCACCTCCGGACAAATGTTCGACCAGGGTACCGGTCTTGTGCGCTAAACCGACTTGCTGCAGGCTTTCCATCGCTAGCTGCTGCGCCCCTGCTTTGCCCGCCAGTTCCAGCGGCAACATGACGTTCTGCATCGCGTTCGCACCCTGCACCAGGTGGAAGGACTGGAACACGAATCCGACCCGTCCGGCGCGAATCGACGAGCGCTGCTCCTCGCTCTTGCGGGTCAGATTTTCGCCGAACAGGAAGACATCCCCCGAGCTGGCCTGATCGAGGCCCGCCATCAGTCCGAGCAGCGTGGTCTTGCCTGAGCCCGAGGCACCCTTGATCACTACCGCCTCCTGGTACTTAACATCGAGCGAGATATTCTTTAGGATGTCGAGCTTACCATCTGGCGTATCAACGGATTTACCGACCTGATTTAAAGCGATGCAGAGATTATCTTCAGCCATTGTCCTGTTTGTGTTACTAGGCTTTCATGCCTGTGGTTACGCGAATCACTCCGCAATCAGTATTCTGATTTTAGGCGACAGTTTAAGCGCCGCCCATAATATTCCGCTAGACAGGGGCTGGGCGCAATTATTCAGCACCAATATAAGGTCAAGTTTTCCGCAAACAAGCGTAACCAATGCCAGTATCAGCGGTGAAACAACCTTCGGCGGTTTGCAACGCCTGCCGCAGCTGCTGCAGCAACACCGTCCAAGCCATTTAATTATCGAACTGGGCGGAAATGACGGCCTCAGGGGGCTTGGTTTCGACCAGAGTACCGATAACCTGCGGCAAATGGTGCGGCTCGCCGAGGCACAGGGAATCACGGTGCTGCTGATCGGCGTGCGCATGCCACCAAATTTAGGCGCCTCCTATAACGCCCGCTTTCAGCAAATTTTCGAAAAAATTGCCGCCGAGTTCGAGATTCACTACCTGCCGAAATTCCTGGATGGCGTCGCCGCCGGCGAACCCGCGTTAATGCAGGAAGACGGCATTCACCCGAGCGCCATTGCGCAGCCCTTGCTGGCGCAAAAAATCGAAACCCGCATGCTCGAAATCCTCAATCACTAAGCAGCGCTTCCAGCTCGTGCAGGTCGGCAACCTGATGCTCGGGATCGGGTAAATCCTCAGGCCACGCCAGCTGCTCGCGATTAATCCAGACCGCGTGATAACCCGCCTCGACAGCGCCAACCACGTCATAGGCCGGATGATCGCCGACGTAGATGATTTCCTCGGGAGATGCCTCGAATCGCTGCGCAAAATGCTGGTAAATCAGCGGGTCGGGTTTGGCGACCATCAGTTCCGCGGCGCTTACCGCGTGTTCCATCAGCTGCCCGAGCCCAACATGTTCGACACTGGCGTTGCCGTTGCTGATCGCGCCGAGGCGAAACCTTTGCTTCAGCCGCTGCAGGCAGGGGAAAACATCGGCGTAGAATTCAACCTGCTGGCGGGCCTCGAAGAAAATATCGAATCCCAGTTGCGACACCTGCTCCCCGTCGTAGTCATGTAACTCACCAATATGGTGCAGGAAATCGCAGCGCATCGCCGTCATATCCACCGCGTAACGCTGGTCGCGCGCGCTGAACTCGCGCCGCAGATCGAGCATTTGCTCGGGACCATAGTTTTCGGTGATACGCGGGTAGGTTTGTTGCAGCCACAGGTAGAGGGTCTCTTCGGCACGGTGGATGGTTGGCATACAGGGCCAAAGAGTATCATCCAGGTCAAACGCAACGACGGTAACTTGATCGAACACGGCGGGCGGTTCCTTTGATCGCAGGCCCGAATTCTAAATGTTTTAGCCGGTTAGCGAAACTGAGGGCAGAATATATTTGGCGGTTTGCCACAGCGATACTCCCCGGGATAACAAAGCCCGCGGCTGGATAATGAACTTGCCATCGAGATAGACTGAATCACCGGGAAACATCGACCCACCGGCATATTTCTTTAACTGTTACCGATTGTTCTTTACTATAGCCGTCACCAGTTAGCAGACAGCATTTCATGAATCCATTTCCCAGCAGGCAAGCCGTGGATGTCTCCGGAGTTGTAATCGGAGGCGGTGCACCAGTCGTGGTGCAATCGATGACCAATACCGATACCGCGGATATTGCGGCTACGGTTACCCAGGTCAAACAGCTACATGAAGCCGGCTCGGAGCTGGTTCGCATCACCGTCAACAACGATGCCGCCGCGCGGGCGGTGCCGCACATCGTCGAGCTGCTTGCAAGGCAGGACTGCCGGGTGCCGCTGATCGGCGATTTTCATTTCAACGGTCACAAGCTGCTGCGGCAACACGATGCCTGCGCCCGCGCGCTCGCCAAGTATCGCATCAATCCGGGCAATGTCGGCCGCGGCAAAAAACGTGACCCGCAGTTCAGCGAAATGATTGAAATTGCCTGCCGCTACGATAAACCGGTACGCATCGGCGTCAACTGGGGCAGCCTCGACCAGCAGTTGCTGGCAAACTTGTTAACCCGTAACGCCAATCTCGCAGATCCCTTGTCATTGCAGGCGATCAATCGCCAGGCGGTAATCGACTCGGCTCTCGAAAGCGCGGCTTTTGCGGAGGACATCGGGCTTGCCGCAGAGCGCATTGTCATCAGCTGCAAAATGAGCCGGGTGCCAGATCTGGTCGATGTCTATCAAACGCTCGCCCGGCGTTGCCAATATGCCCTGCACCTGGGATTGACCGAAGCCGGCATGGGCGACCAGGGTATCACTGCGTCGAGCACCGCCCTGGCGATCCTGCTCAACCAGGGTATCGGCGACACCATACGGGTCTCGCTGACGCCCGAGCCCGGCGCGGCGCGCGAGCGCGAGGTCAAGATCGCCCAGCAGATACTGCAGGCGCTCGATATGCGCGCGTTTGCCCCAAGCGTGACGGCTTGTCCCGGCTGCGGACGCACCACCAGCGAGCATTTCCAGGTGCTCGCCAGGCAGATCCAGCAGGAACTCGACGCATCCATGCCCGAATGGAAACACAGCTACCCGGGCGTCGAATCCATGAAAGTGGCGGTCATGGGCTGCGTCGTGAACGGTCCCGGGGAAAGCAAGCACGCCAATATTGGCATCAGCCTGCCGGGCACCGGGGAACAACCGGTGGCCCCGGTTTATGAAGACGGTTGTAAAACGGTGACTTTAAAGGGGGATGATATTGCAGCGGAATTTATCGGCCTGGTGAGAACCTATGTTCGGAATCACTACGGCGCGAGCTAACTTTTGATATCTTCTATTTCGCAGGCTATTTCGAACAGAACATCGTTATTGACAGCCCGCATGACCACCACCGTAGCTTCCATCGGCGGCGTGATCGAATTGCTTGGCGTCAGGGTAATATCCAGTCTGGCGCCGGTCTCAAATTCTGTGTTGGAAGTAAAAAGAATTCCCTTACTACTCAGATTTATGACGTTGCCCGGATATTGTTTTGAGCTACCCGCCACCGAAAAACTCAACTCACAATCGATAGGCATGCGCAGAAAATCACGTTTTTCGGCGTAATCGATCATTTAGCAACCCCGTTACAGTTTGAATAGTTTTCCGAAGTTCGCCACATCAAGTATCTTGCGTACCTCGGGCGACGCCTGCGTAATTTCTATGCTTGAAGATTCACCGCCCGCATGTTCGCGTAGCAGCAACAGCATGCCAAGCGCAGAGCTATCCAGGTAATCGGTAGCCGATAAATCTACCACATACTCGATACCATCGCCGACGGTATCCGCATAGGATGCACGAAATTCGTCGTAAAGCTGAAAATCGAATTTGCCGGCGACCGCGATGGTTACCTTGTTTCCATCGTCCGAGACCGTCATATTTATACCCATTACCGTTACCTCTTTACCAAAGCAAATCTGTGCTGATTAAAACATTTCACTGTCGCCGTGGTCCAGCGAGTTTTGACTCGCCGGGCAAACCGGGCTTTGCCGGCTTTCGCTCGACAATACGTCTAGCTGCTGTTCGAATGAACCGGCCATCGATCTGAAATCATCCCGGCTTGCTGCAATCCCCGCTTCCAGAG
>CAMYML010000158.1 GCA_947259305.1 uncultured Gammaproteobacteria bacterium
CAGTTACGCAGCCTGTGCGACATGCTGATCGATATTCACGGTCAGCACGAGCACCAGTCATTACAGAAATCGCAGGTGCAGCGACAATTGCTGGACGCCTTTCTCGGTGAACCGGGACTGATCGCCGAAGTCGCGCAGAAATACCGGGATTACCGCGACCTGCAGCAGCGTTTGCAGCAGGCGCGTTCGGGTGCCCAGGAGCGTGAGCAGCGCGTCGACCTGTTGCAACTCTACACTAGCGAGCTGCAGCAACTGGATCTCGCCGCGGGTGAATTCGAAACCCTGCAGCAGGAATATCGCCGCCTGGCGAACGCCGGCAATCTGATCGAAAAGACGGGTGAGGTGCTTGCATTACTCTACGAAAACGACGAACAAAACCTGCAGTCCGCGCTCGGTCTGTGCGAGCAGCAACTGGGTGAACTGCTGGCAAGCGACCGTGCCCTGGCGGCCAGCCATGAGATGATTAACGCGGCCCTGATCCAGGTGCAGGAGGCAACCGCCGAGCTGCGCGCCTATCGTGACGCTATCGAACTCGATGGCGAGCGCCTGGAAAATACCAATCAACGCATTGCCAACGCGCAGAATCTTGCGCGCAAACATCACGTCGAGGTATCGGTTCTGCCCGCGCTTCGACTCGAGATGGAGCAGGAACTGGGCATGCTCCAGGGCGACAGTTTCGATGTCGAGGCCATCGAGGGCGAACTCAGTAAGGCGCGCGATGATTTTCTGTTCAGTGCCGGAGAGCTGTCGCTCAAGCGTCAGCAAACCGCGACAAGGCTGTCGGAACAGATCACCGAGGTGATGCAGCAGCTGGGTATGGAAAACGGCCGTTTCGTGATTGACGTCGAATCCGGACAGGAGCCAACGACTAACGGCATCGACAGTATCCGTTACCTGGTCAGCACCAACCCGGGGCAGGCGCCAAAGACTTTGGCCAAGGTGGCTTCAGGCGGCGAACTTTCCCGAATCAGCCTTGCGATACAGGTGATCATGAGCGAGTCATCGCGCATACCAACCTTGATATTCGATGAAGTGGATAGCGGCGTTGGCGGCGGAATTGCCGAAATCGTCGGCAAGAAACTGCGCTTGCTGGGCCACGGCCGCCAGGTTTTATGCGTGACCCATTTGCCCCAGGTCGCTTCTCAGGCACACCATCATTTTCGCGTCGAGAAAACCAGCACCGCGGGCGCCACCTCGACCGCGGTCATTGCCCTCGACGAAGCCGAGCGCCTGGAAGAAATTGCGCGCATGCTCGGCGGGGTCAAGATTACCGAGCAGTCGCGGGCGCACGCCAGCGAAATGATTTCGTCGCGGGATTAGCCAATAATGAAGTCATTCCTGAGAAGCCTGCGCGGCTGTAGGCCCGCGGGTCACGGCAGGAATCTTTTAACGCGCCACCATAACAGGGCCTGTCGTCACTTCTCGTCGAAGTGTCCGTAGAGCACCATCGTGTGTTCGGTGATGGTAAACCCATAGGACGCGGCAATCTCTTTTTGGCGTTGCTCGATAATCTCGTCATAAAATTCGACCACCCTGCCGGTTGAAATATCGACCAGATGGTCATGGTGTTCGCCATCGTCAATTTCAAAAACGGCATGACCACCGTCGAAGTGATGACGGGTAACCAGGCCGGCGGTTTCGAACTGAGTCAGGACCCGGTAGACCGTGGCCAGAGCTATCTCTTCGCCCGAATCCAGCAACATCTTGTAAATGTCTTCCGCCTTTAGATGACGATCCGCCGAATTTTCCAGCAACTCCAGAATCTTCATACGCGGCAGGGTTAACTTCAATCCCGCATTTTTTATGTCGGCTGTTTTCATCTAATCTGTTCTCAGTATTTGCAGCAAACCGGTCCTGCCAGTATTATCGCGCCTTCGTTCGCTATTGTCGGAACTATGATCTTACGACTTTTACAAACATGCCTGATCACCGGGCTGGCCATTGTAACATTGTCGGGCTGTGTGTATCGCATGGATGTTCCGCAGGGGAATCGGATCAATCCGGCCCTGATGGAACAGCTCGAAATTGGCATGTCCCGCAACCAGGTCGAGTTTTTGCTGGGAACGCCGTCGATAGTCGATCTGCACCATCCGGATCAGTGGTACTATGTCTTTTATCTAAAAACCGGTGACGATGGCAATATCCAGAAGAGCGTTATGACCCTGACGTTTACCGGCGAATTGCTGTCGAAGGTCGAGGGCGACCTCAATCCGGGTTAGCCGTCCCGCCGCCTTTTTTCATTTTCAATCCCTGTGCCGCGCGTTGCCTGCGAATCTCCTTGGGATCCGCTATCAGGGGCCGGTAGATTTCGATACGATCGCCGTCCTGCAGTTCGTAGTCAGCGGCGATAGCCTTGCCGAAAACACCGAGATCGCAGTTTTCCGGGTCGATTTCAGGAAAATGCTGATCGATGCCAGACAGGCGCACGGCATCACGCACAGAAGTACCCGGCTCAATTTTGCATTCTATAATTATCTGCTTCGCCGGCGTGGCGTAGGCCACTTCAATCAAGCTTTTGTCGACCATACAAATCCCGAGCGCGCTCACAAAACGAATCTACCATAGTATTTGCAATGCGGGTAAATGCGGGTGCAATGACGGCCGCGGCCAGGCCGCGTTTGAATTCAAATTGCAGTACCAGTTCGATTTTACAGCCCTCATCTGCGAGTGGGGTAAAATGCCAGCAGCCCTGCAATTGTTTGAAAGGACCATCCACCAGTTGGATCTCGATCGATTTGCCTGGGATCATCGTATTGCGGGTCTTGAACCATTGATTCAGGCCAGCGGCGGATATCTGGATCGAGGCCTCCATCGAGGTAGTGTCGGCCTGGTGAAGCCTGGTGCCCCCGCACCAGGGCAGGAACTCGGGATAGGACTCGACCCGGTTGACGATGTCATACATGAACTGGGCGGGGTATGGTAGCAATGCGCTACGCGAAATTTCGGGCACTTCAGATCAGTCCAAATGCAGCAAGAATAACAATTAGTAACAGTACCGGGACAATATAGCGTATCAGGTAATTCCAGATTTCATAAGTATAGTGTTTCGACAACGCGAATTCCCTGTGACTGACTTCGCGCGGGATTTTCCAGGCAACGAACAGGCACATAAACAAGGCGACAAAAGGCTGTATCAGATGGCTCGATACAAATACCAGTACATCGTTAAATCCGGCATTGTTTATCAGCCGAACGGCCTGGTCACCGAAAAACAGGGCGACGGTGAAACCATCGCCGTTCCAGACGCTGTGCGCGAGCACGACACCCAGGCCAAACAGCCAGACCCCGAGGCCAAGCAGAACCGCTGCCTTTAACCTCGATTGCTGGAATTTACGCTGGAAATAGGTGATCGGCGCCTCCAGCAGTGCAATCGAAGTGGTTAGCGCTGCTAACGTCATCAATAAAAAGAACAGGGCGCTAAACATCTCACCGGAAGTGAACTGATCCAGAATCACCGGCATGATGCGGAAAGCAAACTGGCTGTCAACCCCGGGCTGATGTCCCGCGGAAAGCATGAGCGCGTTAATCGACAATCCGGTAAATATCGAAAACAGCAAGTCAACCGTTATCACCAGCGCGGCGGAGTAACCAATGGATACACCGCTCGGTAAATAACGTCCATAGGCAACCATGACGCCTATACCCAGCGCAAGCGTATAAAAAGCTCGCTGCAGCGCGAGTATCGGCGTGTTGGAATCGATCGCCGAAAAATCCGCGTAAAGTATGTAGCGAATGCTGCTGGTAACTCCCGAGGAGGTCATCGCCAGAATCAGGCCGATCACCAGCAATAGCATCATTAGCGGCACCAGTATCAGCATGATTCTTTCGAGGCCCTGTTTTATCGGTTGGGCACAGATACTGATCAGAACGATTACAAACAAGGTATGCCACAGCGACATGCGTTCGCTATCGATGGTTAACTCTTCGAACAGTAGCTTCGCGGATTCCAGCGTGATGCCATCGAAAACACCAGTTGCGGATCGGACCGCATAGGCGAGCGACCATCCCGCGATGACGCTGAAGGTCGAAACAATCAGAAAGGCGGCAAACATCGAGCCGAGACCCGCCAGCTTCCAGTAAACCGAAGCCTTGTATTGTTCCGAAAGGGTGCGCAGGCCGGCTGACGGATCGCTTCTGGTCAAACGGCCCAGCATCAGTTCGACCATCATCAAGGGCAAACCGAGCACAAAAAGAAACAGGAGATAGAGCAACAGGAATGCGCCACCGCCGTTTTGACCGGCCAGCACAGGAAAGGTCAGTAAATCGTTAAGGCTTAAGGTAGCGCCGGCCGCAACGATGACAAAGGCGGAGCGCGAGCGCCAGGTGAAGCCGTTTTCAGTGTTACTCATAGTCAACCATTGCAACGCGACCGCCGATTATCCGAAGAATTATTCTAGCAGTAAATCCCTTTGTCTTAAATATAATAAATTCAATAAGTTAGTAAGTATAGTTAAGGTAACTTATTCTGCAATCGCCGGGTGAGGTAAATGCCTTGCCCCGGATCTGCGCAAGCCGCCTGCACAGCGGCACCTGACAGGGGCGGCGGCCTATAGCCAGTAGCGCATAAAATGCGCCAGCCAGCCCATGGGCCGGGCCAGCCAGCGGCGCTTGAGTGGATTGCGGATGGTGATTTCAGTACTGTTTTCAATATCGCTATCGAAACGCTGCTGTAACTGTGAGACTAACTCATCGTCATCGAGTAACAGATCGAGTTCCCGGTCATGGAACAGGCTACGGTAATTCAGGTTGGTGCTGCCCACCAGGCCCTGGTCGTCTATCACCATGGTCTTCGAATGCAAAAGCCGCTTGTCATATTCGTACACCCGGATACCTGCCTGCAGTAAATCAGCATAAAAACTGCGCGCAAGTAGTGGAAAGAAAACGCTGTCGGAACGGGCTGGAACGATCAATTTAACCGAAATGCCTGCCTGCGCCTTTTGTTTCAGGATCCGCAGCAGCCGATGAGTAGGATTGAAATAGGCATTGGTTATCCAGATTCGTCGTCGCGCCAGCCGCAGAACCTGCGTTAATTGCAGTTTGCGCTGTCGCCGGCGTGAAATTTCTCGGCTGCTCATGAAATAAAGTGAACGCCGGCCGACACCGCCCGTTTTGCGTTGCCAGACTTCGGCAAAGTTTACGCTGAGACTGTTTACCAGCGGGCCCGTTATCCTGAGGGCCGTGTCGTGCCAGTGATCATCGGCGCTGGTTGATTGTCGATTGAAGTGGTCGTCGGATATGTTATAGCTTCCAAGCCACGCGGCTCTGCCGTCGATAATGCAAAGCTTGCGATGATTGCGGTGGTTGACCGAGGCAAACAAATACAGAATATTCGAATACCAGCCCCCTGCCCTGAGCGCGCGCCGATAAAGCGAAAAATCCCAGGGTAGCGGATGAAAGACTCGCAGTTCGCAATTTGCCCTGTCCAGCCGCGTGGCGATAACGTTGGCGTCACGATAAGAGCCGACGCCATCGATTAACAGCTGTAACTTTACCCCGCGTGCCGCCGCCCGTTCCAATGCCAGCAGCACCTGATCGCCGATAATATCCAGCTCGAATATATAAACTTCGAGCAGAATCTGGTCTTTGGCATTGTCGATATCTGCAAGCAGCCCGTTGAAATAATCGTCAGGGGTGAAAAATAATTGCTGCCCTGACTGCACGCCCGGATCTAGCCGAATGCGAAACGCGCATAAAGCGGCAGATGGTCGGATAGTTCATCCCATGGTTGTCGCTGCAGGCAAAACGAGTCGACCAGGTCGATGTTGCGGAAATATATCCGATCCATGCGTAGCATCGGCCGATGCGACGGGAAGGTTTTGGCGTAGGCCCCATTTAATTTACGAAAGGCTTCCTGCATCCCGAGTTGCGACTCCAGGGTTTTACCGAGCCCTCCGTGCCAGTCGTTGAAATCGCCACCGAGCACAATCGGCTCACCCTGATCGATCGTGGATTCGATATAACGCCGCAATTCCCGAATCTGTCGCTTGCGCTCGAAACCGAATAGATCGAGATGTACACAGAGCAAATGCAGCGGTCCCTGGCCGTCGGGTAACTCGATCCGTCCATGCAGCATGCTACGGCTGGCACGCTGAAAGCGCGACAGGTTCAGGTTATTCCATTCGACGATTTGATACTTGCTCAGAATCGCGTTGCCATGATGCCCCTTACGATAAATCGCATTTTTACCATAGGCGTAATGAGGCCAGATGCTGTCGGCCAGAAACTCGAACTGGCTAACCTCAGGCCAGGTTGAAATGCTGGTTTCGTGGTGGAAATGGCGCCCCTGAATTTCCTGCAGCAAGACGACATCAACCTCGGCGTCGTGCAAATGCTCCTTGATCCTGTGCAATACAAAATCACGATTGTACCGATCGAATCCCTTGTGAATGTTGTAAGTCAGAATATTGATCATCGAAAATCCAGGCCTGCCCGAGTGCAGTTTAACGCTTTATCCAGCAAAAACACGTTTATCTTCGATGCGCCGCAAGTCCTCGAAAGCCTTTATTTCCCATGGACGCATTGCCATCATCAGGCTGGTACCGAAGCGTTGATCCAGTGGCAGGGATTCAGATTCGGTGTTCATCTCGTTCATTTCCTGCGCAAGCTGTTGCATCTTTTTGATCATTTCAGCATTAGCGGTTTTCGAAATCATGCCTGAAACGAAAACCCGGAACTCGCCCGCTCCATTAAATGACGAGTTGAGAAACTCCAACTGCACCCGTTGTTCGAAAAATTGCTGAATCGGGCCAGCGGGGATCCAGCGAAAACTATGCGAAATCATCAGCCTGACGCGGTTTCCAGGCTGTAACTCGATAATCTTCATCCGATCGAGTCGCGCCAGTAGCTTGATTCCCTCAGTCTCTGAAATGTCGTAAATCAGCAAAATTTCTGAAAACTTGAGCTTGTTCATCAATAGCATCGCCACCAGCAAGAGTTTAATATCGGAAATCAGCTCCTGTTCCTGCTCCAGGGTCAACTCGGTTGTCAGTTCGATATTTTTTTCCATTAGATAAACCAGGTCACTGATATTCAGGTGCAGTAGTGCGCACACCTTTTCCAGGCGTTTAATCGAAAAAGATTCTTCGGAAAACAGTCGCTTGACGCTGGTTTCGGATAGTTCGAGCGCCTGGGAAACTTGCTTATAGGTAATGCGCTGTTTCCTGAGTTCCTGTTTTAACGTATCGATTAATGGTCTAGTCTGCGACATTTTTATTCACTCATCCCATCTTGGTACCTATTATAGGCATAGTTGGAGTAGATGAGCGGAAAGGCAAATTCAGACTAAAACTTGCTCAACATGAATACTGAATCGTTATTCTTGAGCGTCCTCCGGCCTTGCCTGGCAGAACGGGCAGAAATACATTTTCCGTCCGCCAGCGTTTGAGCTCTCGATTTCATGGCCGCAAAAGTAACAGGGTTGATTTTCACGATTGTAGGTGTTGAAGCGATAGTCTTCTTTCTTGGATTTACCTTCCGCCATGAGCTTTTTCACGAGACCTGGCGGATTAATGATGCCACCTGTGCGGTAGGATCTGAGCGTGAGCCTGACTATGGTCCTGGCAAGTTTCAGTAATTGTCGTTCGCTGCAATTCGCGGGTTTTGTTAACGGATGCAGCCGGGCCGCAGTCAGGATTTCGGCTCGTAGATAATTTCCGAGGCCGGCGAGGAATCGCTGGTCCAGTAACAATCCAGCCAGTTGCCGGTTACGAAAATATTTTGACTGAAGACGACCGACTATTTCCTGGGGGCTGGGCTTTTCGCCCAGTATGTCGGGGCCGAGCCGGATCAGAAACGGATGTTCTTCCAGATCTTTCAATCGCATGACTTCAATATCCGAAGCGCTGTAGAGCAAGGCGCAGTAATCCGCGTTGTGAAGCGCCGCCCTCAGTTGCCGGCAGGTATCTGGTAATTCCCCCGCTGGGGAAATATACCAGCGGCCGTAAAGCTGATTATGGCTGTACATTACCCAATCGTTCTCGAAACAGGTGAGCATGGCCTTGCCCCGGGTTTTGACATCGATAACCTGACATCCAGTCAGTAATGGCTCGAATTGCTTTAATCTATTGAAATCAAAGCTCACCCGGGTCGTCGTACGACCGACAAGCGCCGCTGCAACCCGGTCGGCGGCCAGGCGAATTTCCGGTCCTTCAGGCATCTTATGCTCGCTTTTAGCAACAGCGGGATATTAGGCAAGGTTCACAAAACAATGCAGATTTAACTAAAATCTGGGGACAGTATACTTATTTCGAGGTATCGGTTTTTTGATTGAAGTGGCTAACGGCTATTCTGTGCGGAGACTCGGCGTTAAAGGATGCCTGGCTTACGCGGAGATAACGCAGCTGTACCGGGATTATGACGATGCTTCCAGTTCTGGAACGCGCCTGAAAGCGATAAATATGCACCAGAGAGTCGTTACAAACGACTCTCTGGTGGTAC
>CAMYML010000159.1 GCA_947259305.1 uncultured Gammaproteobacteria bacterium
AGGACGAATCCTGGTTGCTGATCGATCTGCCCGGCGCGGCTTTTAAATCGCTGCTCGAACTCATCTGTGTAATCCGATTTTACGAATACGCGGTTGGCGACGACATAGGTCATGATTAACTCCAGGGGGTTGAATTCCGGTCATTGGATTGGGGGAATTGTATCCCGGCAAGACCCGGGAGAGTTAATTACGGGGTCAAATTACGGGGTCAGGCCTTACAGTTGATATTGCTGTTTCCAAAGCTTGTGAAATGTAAGACCTGACCCCTTATTCAGCCTCCTTATTCAGCCCTTGAAATGTAAGACCTGACCCCTTATTCAGCCTCCTGACCCCTTATTCAGCCTCGGTTTACGACTTATGCAGAATTCTTCAGCCTTCACCCAGAGATTGCGACGTCGGAGAACCGAATACTCGGCATTAACGCGGATCGACCTTCATTCCAGTTCTGTTGATTACCAATCATTGATATTTTATTTAACATTTCATAAAAATTACCGGCGACGGTAATAGCTCTGACCGCCTGAATTCGCTCACCATCTTTGCACAGGTAACCGGAAGCGCCGAAACTGAAATTGCCGGAAATGGCGTTGGCGCCGGAATGTAAACCGGTCAAATCTGTGAGCTCCAGATATTCACCGCTATGCAGTGCCGACAGGTCTTCGGAGCCTCTGGCGATTTCGACCTGGTGTAGATTGACACCCAGGGTCGACCTGGGCCCGCGGCTCGCGTGTCCGGTGGTCTTTGTATCAAAGTAAGAAGCGGTGGCACTATTGTGTATCAATGTTTGCAGGCAACCATCGATTACCAGTTCCGTTTTTTCGGTGGCGGTACCTTCCGCATCAAATAAGTGATAACCGAATCCATCTACATTGAGTGGGTGGTCGTAAATAGTCAGTCGTGAATCGGCTATAACTGACCCTATTTTATCTCGCATCGGATTGATGCCGTCCTTCGCCGCTTTTCCGGAAAACATCATGGCAAACACAGCAAACGCCGAGACCTGGCATTCGGTATCGAAAATCACATCGTAGTGTTTGCTCGGGACGGGCTTTCCATCGAGCAGGCCGATACATTTATCATAGGTTTTATCGATTATGGTGGATGCGCTTAAACCAGAAAATAATCGCGATACCTGGCTTGAGCCCTGCATCGCATTCTTTTCGCCGTCTTCGACTAATGCATAAGCATACGAGGCGCACATACGGCTGCGCGTTAGTGCGTTTAATCCGGCGCTCGAGAAAATCTGTCGTTGGCTGGTGATATCCTGAACGCCATTGTAGGGTACATTCTTTACTTTATCTTTCGCGGTAAGTTTACGCTCGATTTCGAGTGCCATTTCAATCTTCTGCTCAATCGAAACCTGCTCTTGCGGGCATAACAATTCATCATCCGTTTTCAGATGCTCAGAATTGGGCAAAATGTTTTCGTGAGACTCGACCTTGCCAAAGCTGGCGTTATTTAACGCCTGGCCCACCATTGAACCGAGGGCATCCGCGTCAACGGCTTCGCTGTAAGCCGTGCCGATATGGCCATTTTTAATCACCCGCAAGCCGAAGATTCGGCTCGAACTCACTTTGTATTCTTCAAGTTCGCCGTCGCATGCCTTGAGCGAGAGTGTTTCTCCTTCGTCGACGATAAGGTCACCGGTCGCTCCGGCACTCATCACCTGGTCTAACACCTGCTCAGCCATTTGTGTTGTGGTTAGATTTGCTGTCTTTACTGGGGAGGTGCTCATCAGGCGTTACCTCCCACCAGTATGTCATCGACTTTTAACGTCGCCTGTCCAACGGTAGTCGGCACAGCACCAGAGATTGACCCACACATTCCGCAGGCCAGCGAAAAGTCCTGACCGATCATGGAAATTTCCTTGAGTACTTTGGGTCCGGTACTAATCAGGGTTGCCGCCTTAACGGGATATTGAATTTTCCCGTTTTCGATATAGTAACCTTCGGTGACCGCAAAATTGAACTCGCCAGTCCCCGGTTGAACCGAACCTCCGCCCATGTGAGAGGCGTAAATACCCTTATCGATAGAGGCGATCATGTCGTCCATCTTTGCATCACCCGGTTCGATGAAGGTATTGCGCATACGCGATGCAGGCGCAAACTTGTAAGACTCACGGCGACCTGAACCAGAGCGCGCAAAACCGGTTTGCTGCGCACCGATCCGGTCGACCAGGAAATTAGTTAACTGGCCATCTTTAATGAGTTGGGTTCGTTGTGTGGGCATGCCTTCGTCGTCAATATTGATCGAGCCCCATTCGTTTGCCATGGTGCCATCGTCTACTGCATTGACGATTGAACTGGCGATCATTTCACCCAGCTGGTCGTGGAATACCGATGCCTTTTTTGCGACTGACGTGGTTTCCAGCAAGTGTCCGCAGGCTTCGTGGAAGATGACGCCGCCAAATCCGTTGCCGATAATGACCGGCATGCGACCGGAAGGGCAGGGTTTGGCGGTGAGATTAACCAGCGCCTGTCTGGCGGCTTCTTCACCGGTATGCTGTGGATTGATTCCCGCTTCAATTTCCCAGCCCAGCAAACCACCGTCATTCCAGCTGCCGGTCGCCTGTTCGCCAGCATCAGATGCGATGGCGGTTAAACTGGATCGAATGTAATTACGCCTGTCATTCGTGTGTAAGCCTTCGCTATTAAATATTTCGACGTGCTGCTCGCGTTGCATACAGGAACCACGTGTCTGTGATATTTGCTCGCCCGCTGCCCTGGCAGCGCGGTCTGCCGCCATTAAGTAGGCAACCTTGCTTTCAATTTCTGCATCAACCGAGAGAATTTTCCGGGCCGGGTGAATGTCGGAGATTTGATTGAAATTAAAGGATTTCAGGGTGCTGACAGGGTCTCTTAAATCCTTGGCAGCGAGCACCGACGCGATGCGTAATAACTCGTCCTGGTCCGTCTTATTGGTATAGCCATATAAAACCTTGGTGCCGTAAACCAGCCTGAGGCCGATGCCAAAATTAATTCCCGATTCTACCGACTGGACTTCATCGCTGAGTGTGCTGACAACATTGGTTTCATTCTTTTCAACGAAAAGTTCGGCGAAGTCAGCACCCAGTGACAGGGCGTGATCGATAACCGATTCTGCGGTTTGACTATTGAGCATCGAAATCTATTCCTTTGGCAGGTTAGAGAAAGGTTAGCCTGATTGGACAACATTGGTGTCTCACGGTTTCATACATGGGGCTGCAGGGTGCTAATACAATGAACAATGTCCGCACTGGCGTCTCCTGATCGGGGCAGGTTTATTTAATTTATTTAATCCTGATCGAAGCGCAAGTTCCATAGTTTCCAATAACCCTTATCAGGACTGTATGTCGATCATAACCTCGTTACGACGCAGAAAAGGCAACGTCCAGGGAGGATCGTAGCCGGCGACACGGGGCGGAGAGTTTGCCTTCAGCTGATTTTGCAGCATCCATTGTTGCAAAAGTTTTAGATTCTCATCGTAGCTCGCCTCGTTCCAGGAACCGGAGTACCGCACTACCGCAACTTTTCGCGCGGGGACCTGTTCCAACCTGACTTCGGGATTGTCGGGCATTGGTGCATTTGCAAGCGTGTAGCCCGCTGGCAGAACAAATGCGAATCGCCAACCCAGCGCTGTTTGCTGGCCGGTAACCGGCGCAGTCATCGATATATTCTCACCACTATCGTTGCTTTCATCGAGTGCCATGACGGGCGCTGTCATGGCTATCTCAGAGGCAGCTTCGTTGTCCCCCGATATATAGCCAAAGAGGCGTCTGAATGCGATATTGCCGGCCTCGTCGAAACCCGCGTCGACCAGGGTTTCGGCTACTACCAACGTCTCGTACTCGCGAACCTCGAAGCGCTCGTCTTTCTGCAGGACAGAATAGTCAGGCTCAGCGGTGCTACGGATGCCAACGAGGCTGCACCCGGATTGTAAAAGGATAAGCGCAAGTGCCAGCAGGGAGCGCGGCAGTGTTGTGTGCGCGGGAGAAGGTTGGTCTGGATTCATAGGTAACCCTGAAGTGATGAAAGTTTGCCCAATTAGTCGCATGTATACGCTCAAGGCCGGAGATCAGATCTAAAATGGTCCCTTGTTCGAAAGGATTTCACGGGGACACACACAACGGAGATAAGGTGACAGTTTACATAATTCGAAGATAAGTAAACTGTCACCCGAATCAACCATTGTATGCAGCTAGACCTGGCTACAATATACGCCTGCATTTTCCACAGCCCGCCAATGGCAAATCGGCAACGAAACGGATCGATTTAAATTTTGACCATGCTAAACGCTCCGGCCGAATCTCCGGATAGGCCCCTGATCGGCATCGCCTGGATGCTGGCAACCATGTTCTGGTTTGTGACGCTGGATTCCACCGCGAAATACCTGATGCAAAGCTACCCGGTTGTGCAGGTAATCTGGGCGCGTTTCTTCTTCCACCTGATGTTTGTAGCCCTTTTGATGGGCCGGCAACTACCCCTGCAGATCAGGAGCCAGTGGCCGAGTAATCAGTACCTGCGCTCGTTATTCATGTTCTCGACGACGGTCTTGTTTTTTATCGGCATGCATATTTTGCCGTTGACGACGGCGGCGACGATCATGTTCCTGTCACCGATTATCGTAACCATGCTTTCCATTCCCCTGCTCGGAGAAAAGGTCGGCCTGCGTCGCTGGATCGGAATCGCGATTGGCTTTGTCGGTGCGCTGGTAGTGATGCGCCCGGGCAGCGACAGCCTGCAGTTAAGCATCCTGGTAGTGCTCGCGGCAGCTTTTACCCACGCGCTGTACCAGGTGTTTACCCGTAAGTTACGCAGCCGGGACGGACCGATTACCTCTCTTTTTTACACCGCTGTCGTCGGCGCTGCGGTTACTTCGGTGATTGCGCCGTTTTACTGGGAGCCGGTGGTGGCGCTCGACTGGTTGTTGTTTGTGTTTGCTGGCCTCGCGGGCTGTATCGGTCACCTGTGTTTGATTCGGGCGTTTCGTACGGCACCCGCCTCGGTTGTTGCGCCATTCAGCTACAGCTCCCTGCTGTGGGCAACGCTGTTTGGGTTCGTATTGTTTGGCGATTTACCAGATGGCTGGACCCTGGCCGGTGCAGCCCTGATTATCGGTAGTGGCCTGTACATTTTCCACCGGGAACACCGGTTGAAAGCCGGGAGCATCCGTTAACCGGTAAAGTGATAGGGTCAGGTCTTTGATTTTGAATTGGTGATGTATTCCTACATAGCTGAAATAAAAACCAAAGACCTGACCCTAAATATACTAGCTTGCCTTCATGCCGGACGTAACAGCCTGCACCAGGCCTCAGTTGAATTCCTCAGGGTGCTCTGAGAGGTAGCGTATCAGGTGTTCCTCTAACGAGATCTCGCACGCAAAAAAGGCGGCATCCAGATCCTCGAGGCCGGAAATGTCGGCCCCTTCCAGCCATTGCTCAAAGGCCTCCGGCATCGAAAGTCCCTGCGGCACCCTGGATACTGCCTGCGCGAGCAGTTCGGCCTGTTCCCCGGCTCCAATCTGGCGCAGGGCATTAATCACCTGTGACTGATCGCGGTCGTCACTGTCGATCAAATGGCGCCAGTGTCCACCGTTCATGATGGACGCCTCGTAGTGCCTGGCCGTCCATGCGATACGCTGAATCTCGCCAAGCTCGCCTGGGTCGAGTACCTGGATCAGTTGCGCCAGTATCTTCCCGGCGTCTGCCTGGCCTGCCGAAGCCTCCCGCACCGGCGCTGCTTGATCAGCGGGTTCGAAAACACCTGGGTCATTATTTGCAATGAACTGGCCCAGTCGATTCGTGAGGATGCCGTTGTAACGCTCAAACTCGCCAAACAGTTCCGCCAGCTGCCGCAGCTGGGACTCACTCCAGTCGGTGCAGGAATCGTAGGCATCGTCGTCTTGCGGTATTCCCTCTGGAAACGCTGTTGTCAGCGCGCGCTCGACGATACCGCGTACTTCGGACAACCCCAGTTCGTCCAGGTACTGTAGAATCCTGCTGTCGTCGGTGACTCGTACCCATCGAAAATACTGCTCGAAAGACGCGCCGCTGTTAACTTCCTGCGACAGCAATTCGACCTGAAAAACCAGGTCCGCCTGGGGCGACACCCGGTGTCCCGAATTCACCGCGCTGATCAATGCGCCGTAAACGGCGTCCACGCGCGCGGCATTTTCCTCGGAGCCGTTTTCCACGGTCCTTTCCTCTTGCAGAGCCTGTTCCGACAATTATAGGACGTCCAGACCATAACGGCAGTTAGACAGTGAGCAGAGCATAAAATAAAAGGGGACGGAGGGAATAAAATAATCCCTCCGTCCCCTTTAGTTGGTGGAAAGCGTTTGTTGCAAGATTCCGATACGTCGGACCGCCGCTTACGCGGGAATGACCTTTTTCAGTTAAGTAAGTGCCATTGGTGACAGTTTACTTAATTCGAAGATAAGTAAACCGTCACCCTGATGCCCCTCGATCCGGATGGGTATTTGGAGGAAGCCAGGCGAACTAAGCAACGCCCGCGTGGTCCTAATCTAGAATTACGGGGGAGGATCGACAATGAAACGTTTACTGTTCGTGTTTGCCTGGTGTTATGTTGTCGGCGTGCAGGCCGCGCCGGTGAAATCCGATTTTCCGTGGCAACCCTGGGGCGATGCGGTATTCGAACGCGCGGCCAAAGAGAACAAATTCGTCCTCTTGAGCCTGCAAGCCTGGTGGTGTCATCCCTGCCACCAGATGAATACGATTACCTATGACGATCCGTCGGTGCGCGGGATTCTCGCGGACAAGTTCATCCCGGTTTTCGTGGACCAGGACAGCCGACCCGATATCTCGCAACGCTACGAGCGCTGGGGATGGCCGGCGACGATCATCTTTGCCGCCGACGGCACCGAAATCGTCAAGCTCAAGGGTTTTTATTCACCGAAATTTTTCATTCCAATCCTGCAGGCGACCATCGAAGACCCGAGCCCGGTAGACTACGGACGTATCGGGGGCCCCGAGCGCGCGGCTTCGCAGATCACGTCCCTGACCGATGCGCAGCGCAAGGTCATCGTCGATTTCATGAACAAAATGTACGACCAGGAAAATGGTGGCTGGGGGCGCAACAGCAAGTTCACCCACGGCCCTACCTACGTCTATGCGCTGGAACAGAGTGCACGTGGCGAAATCGACGAAACTCGTGCCCGGCAAACCATCGATGGCCTGATAGGCATGATCGATGCGGACAACGGGGGTATGTCGCAGATCAGCCTGTCAATGGACTGGGACCGCGCGTTGCCGGAGTTTCCAATGTTCGCACAGGAAGCCGGGCTAGAGACCTTTTCCCTGGCCTATGCGCTGTGGGGGGAACAACGCCATCTCGACGCCGCGCAGCGCATCGTCGGGTTTCTCGATGAGACCATGCGCGCCTCCGACGGCGGCTTTTACACCAGCACCGGATCGCATAACTTCGAGCCGGGAGTTGATCGTCGCCGCTACGCGCGCGAAAACGGGCAGGCTATTCGGGCGCTGGCACAGCTCCACGACTTCAGCGGCGATGCACATGCGCTCAGGCTCGCCGAACAGCAGGCGCGCTGGGTGCTCGCTAATCGCCGCCTCGATAGCGGTGGTTTCGGTCACGACGATGTCGATTCGGGCGGGCCTTACCTGGTCGATTCGCTGGCCATGGCGCAGGCCCTGCTCGCGCTCTATCGATCGACTGCTCAGCGAGAGTGGCTGCAACGCGCGCTCGAGACCGGCGATTTCATTGCCGCGAATTTCATCGACGACGACACCGGCGGTTTTCTGGCCGCGGCCAGACCGGCGCATCGGTTTCTCGCCAAGGCAGTTAAGCATAAGGATGAAAACGTGCGTGCGACGCGCTTTTTCAATCTGCTGCATTATTACAGCGGCGACCAACGTTACCGCGAAATCGCGCGCGGCAGCATGGGTTATCTGACCTCCGATCACGTGCTTGATGCCTACTGGTTCCTGCCCGGTGTGCTGCAGGCCGAATTCGAACTAACTCGTGAACCCACCCACATCACCGTAGTCGGCGCCAAGGATGATCCCGCCGCGGCTGAATTGTTCCGCTCCGCGCTGGCTTACCCGACGGTATACAAGCGGGTTGAATGGTGGGACAAGCGCGAGGGCCCGTTACCGCACGACAACGTCACCTATCCATCGCTCGATCGCGCCGCGGCCTTTGCCTGTAGCGCCAGCGTCTGCTCGACGCCAGTGTTCTAGTCCGCGCAGGTCGCCGAGGCGGTCCGTCGGCTCGATCTCTGACGAGGCCGGGAATTATGGTGACAGTTAACTTAATTCGAAGATAAGTAAACTGTCACCCTGATCGCTCTGGGCTCCTCGGCCCGATTGGTGTTGGAGTCAGGTACACTGTCGCCCATATTCGTGTTTCACCTTTAGTCGTTCTGTTGCCGGGCGGGCCAGTTTCGCGAGAAACCACTATGTTC
>CAMYML010000160.1 GCA_947259305.1 uncultured Gammaproteobacteria bacterium
CGAAAAGCACTTCGGAGGGCTAAAGGAATATCGCTCCTCCGAGGGTCGCGAGATCCATGTACCTTATCGGGGTAAAATCGAAAACACGATTCAGGATTTGCTCGGCGGCGTACGCAGCACCTGTACCTATGCCGGCGCCAAGAAGCTGAAGTGGCTCAGCAAGTGCACGACCTTTGTCAAAACCAGCGAACAGTTCAATTCGGTGTTCGCCGACAGGTAAAATATTTCATATTCAACCGACTGTTAGACTGTCCGGCCGCCGGGATGATCCAACTTCACGTCGGTGACAAGGCTTAATATTTGACGGGGGTCGGCACAGGCACAGCTATATCCATCTCTTCGAGCACCCGGCGCAAGCGATCGGGATAATCGGTGATTATGCCGTCGACCCCCATTTCGATCAGTTCGCGCATGCGGGCGCTTTCGTTTACGGTCCAGACGTTGACCGACAGGCCCTGATCCTGCGCCAGTTTTATCGCTTTGGCGCTTACTTCCCTGTGGTAGGAAGACCAGATGCGGCCGCCGGCAGCCTTGATTGCCTGAGCCGCGCTGCCATCGAAGTCGTCTACATCGTAATTGTTTAGCCAGGGAGACTTGCCCGGCATCCCCGTCTGCAGGTTACTCAGCCAGTCCTGGTCGACGGTTAGATAGGATGTCGCTACCTGCGGGGCAATATCCTGCACCACCTGCAGCGCGCGCCAGTCGAAGGATTGCACCACAACGCGTTGCTCCATTTCATAGTTGCGAATAACGTCAATCACAGCACGCACAAACTCGTCCGGCGGAAACGTCATGTTCGGGTATTGCGGGTTGATTTTGACTTCAATGTTGAATCTCACCGCGCGGTTAGCCGCCTTGTTGGCGAGTTCGAACACTTCGCCCAGAGTCGGTACTCGAGTGCCGTCAATCGCCTGCTGTTGCGGGAATTGTTCGGCATACTTGCTGGCTGGATTCAGGCGACCGACGTCAAAGGATTTAACCTCGGCCAGCGTCATCGAGTGGATGCTGGGGCTGCTCTGCCGCAGCCAGGCGCCTTTGGTATCTCGAGCAATTTCGGGCTCGAAACGCGGGTTATGCATGACCACGACCTGGCGGTCGCGGGTGACCGCAAGATCCAGTTCCAGTGTACTGACGCCGATGGAGAGTGCCCTGGCAAAAGCCGGCAAGGTATTCTCCGGCATCAGTCCGCGTGCGCCCCGGTGACCCTGTAGATCAAATCCCTGGGCCACCCCGTACAGTCCAGTCAAAGCCATCACGAGTAGCCCCCGGAATATCGTTGCACAGGTGATTCGAATTTTTCGCAGCATAACTAGCCGAGGCGTTTTCCGGATTCGGATCTCTCCTTCGAAGGCCGCCTCCAGGACATGACAGCGGCCTATTCCTTGACCGCTTCTGCTTCGATCTCTACCAGAAATTCGGGCGCCGCCAGAGCGGAAATTTCAAGGTAAGTGTTGGCGCACAGATGGCCCTCGAGCATCCTGTCTCTGACCTTGCGGTAAACCGCAACCTGGCCTGACAGGGTTACATAGATGGTTGCTCTCAGCAGGTGTTTCCGCTCGAAACCGCCAGCTGCCATAACCGCAAACAGGTTAGACCAGGCGCGCTCCATCTGCGCTTCAAGGCCGACTTCTAGCACGCCATCGGGTCGCAGCCCCAGCTGCCCTGAAATAACCATGCGTTCGGCGCCCGCCGCGTGAACCACGCCCTGCGCATAACTTGAAGCCGGTTTAACGACATTTTCGGGATTGAGAATTTTCATTGCTTGCTCCAGGCCGAGATTTGGTTGACTGCAGGTGGCAGCGTCCGGGTTTCGATTTTCTCCCATCTGCGCAACGCTGACAAACGACTTCGCTCGCATAGCGCGGCCGCCCTTCGACCCGCACGAAAATCGGCTTTTGCAAAAACGGTTGACAGAGGTCCGTTCCATCGCTACTCTTTTAAGTACTTTAAAGTACTCTTTAGAGTATAATATGAAAAATACAACATACGTTCCCCTGAAAAACGATTTATTGATGAAATTGATAGATCGATATAAAGAAAACTACCCGGTCGCCATCGATGACGTCATCGAAGATTTTCTCGAGAGAACCGCTGACGAACATGACGACCACGTCGGTTTTCGTGATGGCGGCTACGTCTGGGATCAGGTCGAACTCCCTGCGGGAACGCAGTTACGAACTCGCTATTTCGATGAGTGGCAAATCGCCACTCTGAAAAACGGCAAGTTTTACTTCAAGAACAAACCCTATAAGTCCCCGGCAAAGGCCTGTAACGCGATGCGGGGAAACAAATCGACAAACGCATGGATGATGCTGCAGATAAAACGACCCCAGGATATTGAATTCAAAAAAGCCGAAAAATTCAGGGCCTGATTGCACTTAACCAGCGGAATCGAGATTTATGAGCATTTTCAACGAAGTTCAGCAATTAGAAGAGTTAGCCGTCATCGGTAAAGCGTTGATAAAGTACGCGATCAGTATCGAACCCGGGCTTGTGTTCGAACGCCAGGACGGTTGGTGGCTACCCTCGATAGAAAAGAATTTCATCGGCTTTCGGTTTCACTGGACCGACATGGTCAGTATCACCCTGAGTCTCTACGGTTCTCCCGGCGAACAGTTCAAACAGGACGACCTGATCATCAAGCAAGGAAAATTCAACTACAGCAAGACCCTGCTAACCGACGAAAGCCAGTTAATGGCCGCCACGGTCTGTACCTGGAGGGCACATCAACTGTTCCACAAGGAGAGACATATCGAGACCGGCGGCCTGGTACTGGTAGACGAAGTGGAAGCCGAACACCTGGCGGTTGACGCGTCCCGGGGCCTCGAAAATCGACAGCCACAAACGTCAATGCCTGTCCGAAACCTCCAAATGGTTTAACGAGGTCAGGGAATTTCATGCAACAGATCCGGATCATCGCTTCATCGGTCATCGCCTGAGTGCAGCTACCCGCCCTGCTGCCGGCAGCTTGATGCCGATCTGTCATTCAGCCGGATTTAAGACGCCAGCGATGGAATCTGGCAACCCATTGCAGCAGGCGATGCGGCACATGTGCGCGTTTCCATTCGCCCGCGGCATATTTGTTAGCTTCGGCCAGCGTCGGGTAAATATGAATCGTGCCGAGAATTTTATTCAACCCCAGTCCATGCCGCATAGCCAGAACATACTCCGCGATGAGATCCCCGGCATGTTCCCCTACGATGGTCACGCCAAGAATTCGATCTTTTCCCGGCACGGTTAACACCTTTACGAAACCGTGCGCCTCGCTGTCGGCAATCGCGCGATCCAGATCGTCGATACCGTAACGGGTTACCTCATACTGGATACCCTGGTCTTTCGCCTCGGTTTCATTCAAGCCCACGCGCGCAATTTCCGGTTCGGTAAAAGTGGCCCAGGGAATAACCGAGTAATCCGCCTTGAAGCGCCTGACGATACCGAACAATGAATTGACCGAGGCATACCAGGCCTGGTGCGCGCCGACGTGGGTAAACTGGTAAGGCCCGGCAACATCGCCCGCGGCATAAATCGTCGGGATGCTGGTCTGCAGATATTCGTTTACCTCGATGGTGCGATTCGGATTCAATCTGACCCCGATCTCCTCGAGGCCAAATCCGCTGGATCTCGGCGCGCGCCCGACGGCAACTATCAGCGCATCGAATTCGATTTCAATCTCGGTCTTTTCGTGTTCGGCGACGAGAAAGTCCTTACCACCGTGCTTGACGAAACGTTTAGCGGTATGACCCGTCAGCACGCGCAGGCCTTCGTCAACAAATCGCTGTTGTACCAGTTCGGAAACCTCCGGGTCTTCACGCAACAAAATCCGCGGAAGCATCTCTACCTGGGTCACTGCGACCCCCAGGCGGGCGAAGGCCTGGGCCAGTTCGCAGCCGATAGGCCCGCCGCCCAGCACCGCCAGCTTGCGCGGTTTCTCGCGCATATCCCACAGATTATCGGAAGTATAGTAGTCGACCTGGTCGATGCCCTCGATCGGCGGTACAAAGGGCTGCCCGCCCGTGGCAATAACGATGTTGCGACTGCGAATCGTTTCTCCATCGACTTCCACCGTCCAGGGAGAGGTCACGCGCGCTTCACCCTGCACCACGTCAACACCGAGCCCACTGTATCGCTCAACCGAATCATGCGGCTCGATTCGCCTGATGACCTGTTGAATGCGTTCCATGACCTCGGCAAAGTCAAATTCGGCCTCCGCCCTGCGGATGCCGAATTCCTGGCTGCGGGTGATATGCGACATGAATTTGGCCGAGCGGATTATCGCTTTCGACGGCACGCAACCGTAATTGAGGCAATCGCCACCCATCTTGTGCTTTTCGATCAGGGTTACCCTGGCCTTGACGGCGGCGGCGATATAGGCGGTGACCAAACCCGCAGAGCCGGCGCCGATAACAACCAGGTTGGTGTCGAATTCGTCGGGCTTGCTGAAACCGGCCAGCGCCTTGCGAGTGCTTAACAGCGTTACTATCTTGCGGCCAATAAACGGCAGCATCGCCAGTAGCAGAAAAGAAAGCAGTATTGCCGTGCTGAAGATTTCGTTCGCCGATTCGATTTGTGCCAGTTGCGTACCGGCATTGATATAGACCACGGTGCCGGCAAGCATACCCACCTGGCTGACCCAGAAAAAAGTCCACAAACGCAATGTGGTCAGCCCCATTACCAGGTTGATTACGAAAAAAGGAAACGCCGGTACCAGGCGCAATGCGAACAGGTAAAACGGACCATCCTTTTCTATGCCGGCATCAACCGCCTTCAATGAAGCCCCGAAACGGGATTCGACCATGTCGCGAAAAAGGTAACGCGATACCAGGAATGCAATCGACGCGCCGATCGTACTGGCGAAAGACACCAGTATCAACGCGGTAAGCAGGCCAAATATCGCACCGGCAGCCAGCGTCAGCACCGTCGCGCCCGGTAACGAGGCACCGGTAATCACGACATACAGCAGAAAAAATCCGATTAGCGTCAGCAGTCGGTTTTCGAGATAGTGCTGGTTAATGACCTGTTGCTGGGACTTGACGTAGTCGAGCGTCAGGTACTGTTCCAGATCAAACTGGAAAAACAACAGAACGATGACGGCCAGGAGACCCAGCAGGATGATTTTTTTCATGCGTTATATTCCGCCTTGCTTGCTGCCATATGACGTTGTTATAAATTCTTGGTCCAGCTAGCGCTGTAGTTTTCGGCCCATTGCAACAGCTCCGCTTCCGGGCCTTCGAAAATTATTTCGGGTTGCTTGGATTCAATCTGGTAACAATACATCGGATCGTAATATTCTTCGAGTAAAGTTCGTATCCCGTCATAGAATGCCACTACCTGACCATCCCTGAAAAACGCCCGCAGTGCATTGGTGAAACACGCGCGCACCTTACGATAGCGCTCCCCGCCTAAACGCTTTTGTATGCGCGCCAGGTTATCCAGCACGAAGCCACTGAATTCCTTTTCCGCCGCATCGCCATAAGCCTGCTGGTACGCCGGCCAGCTGTGCAGAATATAGTCTTCCCCGATAAGCTTGATGCGGGCCTCGATATCAACCTGCAAAATAGCGCGTGGCGCCTTTAGCAAGGCTTCGAACAGGTAGTCGGGCATGCCGACGCGTCCGATGCGGCGGCCTTCATCTTCGACGAATACGGGCATTCCCGGATAACGGTTGCGATGTCTGAGCAATTCGATCGAAACCGCGTTTTCCCAGTCGATTGCGCTTGGCTGGGTATCCAGCGCATCGCGACCGAAAGCCGAACCACGATGATGGGCCAGACCTTCAAAATCGACATGCCGCCTGATCTTGCGCAATACCCGGGTCTTGCCTACCCCGGTAAGGCCACTGACGCAGACCAGTGGGACATCCCTGGCCGATTGCTCCAGTTCGTCGATCAGAAAACGGCGCATGGCCTTGTAACCGCCGACCACCAGCGGGTATTCGGCGCCCCGCTCTCGCATCCACTGCTGCGTGGTACGCGAGCGTAGTCCGCCCCGAAAACAGTAGATAAACCCGTCCGGGTTGCTCTCGCGAAAGCCAAGCCAGCGCTGCAGGCGCTGTGCGCGAATCTCGGGCGTCGCCAGCTCGAGCCCGAGCCGAATCGCTTCCTCCTGACCGGCATGCTTGTAGCGGATACCGATCTGTTCACGTTGCACATCGTCCAGCAACGGGAGGTTTGTCGCCATCGGAAAGGCGCCGCGGCTGAACTCGATCGGGGCACGCACGTCCAGCAGCGGAACATCCTGCTGAAAAAGATGCCGGTAATCGCTGGTATCTTCAGCCATGCGCGTGCCTGACTTCCCAGCAGCGGTGAATCTTCGGGCTGCGTTTGAAATCCTCGGGGATCGTCGCCTGGGAAATATCCTTGATATCGAAATCTTTTACTAATTCGGCATCGAGCTTGAAACCGCGCCGATTGGTCGAAAACAACAACAGGCCGTCTTGCGCGAGTAGCTGCATGGCCTGCGTGATCAAACGGCCGTGATCGCGCTGAATGTCCAGGGTTTGCTGCATCTTGCTGGAGTTGGAAAAAGACGGGGGATCGAAGAATATCAAATCGTAGGCGGATTTTAGCGCAAACCTTGCCGGATTTTTAAGCAGTTCGACGATATCGGCGCGCAGAAACTGGTAGCGGCTTTCGTCTTCCAGCCCGTTGAGCCGGTGATTTTCCCGCGCCCAGTCAAGATAGGTCGCCGACAGGTCGACATTGAGCACGCAGCTGGCGCCGCCCAGGGCCGCATGAACGCCGACCGCGCCGGTGTAACAAAACAGGTTGAGCAGGGTTTTGCCGGAGGCGGCGCGATAAACCCGGTCGCGCGTGATGCGGTGATCGAGGAACAGGCCGGAATCAAGGTAGTCACTGAGGTTAATTAACAGCGATGCCGCGCCTTCGCGCACCTGGAAATACTCGCCGCGGGTATCCTGCTTCTGGTACTGACTGGCGCCACGCTGACGGCTGCGGGTTTTGCAAAACAGCTGCTGCTCTGAAAGTCCGAACAGCCCGCGAATGACGTCGGCCGCGAGCTTGATTCGATGCGCGGCCAGGTCGGGATCGATGCTGGCCGGAGCGATCTCGCTCTGGTAACGATCCAGCGCAAACGCGAACTCGGGCAGGTCCGCATCGTAGAGGCGATAACAGGATACCCCGCTCCGCTTGGCCCAGCGCTGCAGATGTTTGGTGTTTTTCGTCAGGCGATTGCGTAATGGTATGGCCGCTTCGTCGTTGAGATCGACGCTGGTAACCGTTTCATTACGGTCGCTGGATTCCTGTGCAGTCTCGAATATGGCAAACAGGCAATCGAGCGGCCCGTTGCGCACGTCTTTGCGACTCAGGCGTTTCAGTTTCAGCCGATGCAACAAATCGGGATTGGCCGAAATAATCGCCAGCCGCGCCGGCGACAAACGCTGCAGAGCAGCGCCGAGGTCGGAATAGAGCTGACCCAGTCCCTGCTCGCTTTGCATACGCTTGCCGTAGGGCGGATTGCAGATAACCAGGGTTTGACCGGATGCCGGCGGCAATTCCAGGTCAACGATCTGCTGATGCGTGAAATCGATAAGTTCCAACACGCCGGCACGCTGGGCGTTGTCGCGCGCGATTTCGAGCGCGCCGGCATCGTAGTCGCTGGCATAAAGCCGGACCTCTGGATCCGCTACCACTGCCTGCTGCGCCTGATCGATACACTGCTGCCATAGTTCGACGTCATGCCGCAGCCATTTAGTGAATCCAAAATAGTCACGTCCGAGCCCGGGCGCGATATTGGCCGCGATCATTGCCGCTTCGATGACGAAGGTGCCGGAGCCACACATGGGATCCAGCAATCGCAGGCTGCGCGCCTGTTCACGCGTCCAGCCAGCGTGCAGCAGCAACGCGGCGGCCAGATGCTCCTTCAGCGGCGCGCCGCTGTGCCGCGTACGATAGCCGCGGCGATGCAGACTCTCGCCGGAAAGGTCAAGGCTGATACTGGCCTGGTTGTGATGGATATTGACGTGGATTTGAATATCAGGCTGCTTTTTTTCTACTAGCGGACGACTGCCGCTGATTTCACGCAAACGATCGACGATCGCATCCTTGGTCTTGAGCGCGACATATTGCCCGTGATCGAGCTTCGAGCGCGACAGCGTCGCTGAAACCGCGATGCTGTTGCGCGCCTGCAGATGCTGCTCCCATTCGACCCGGTAAACGGCATCGTACAGGCGGGTTTCGTCTTCGACCGGCGCGTGCGCAAGTTCGCAGAACACCCGGTTAGCCAGTCGCGAATGCAGGCAGACGAGGTAGACCGCGGCCACCGTGGCGCTGATTTCAACACCGCCATAAACCTTGGTCACGACCGCATCGGTCGCAGCCAATATGGCCCGTAGTTCGTGGAACAAAGGCGTTTCGAAGCCCTTGTGCCCCGTGACAAATAACTTAAGATTCTGCATGGAATATAATTTCGGGGGTCCCGCAAGATGGTAATATTACGCCTTCTATCGAAAAACTGCTGAAAATCGATTATTTATGAAAATAGTCTCAGGAATTCATCCATGATTTCATCTATATTATGTATCTCTAACCCTTGTGAAACGCCGCGCGCATGACCGGTTCAAACAAACATCAGGAACCTGATTCGATATCCGGAGAGGAGGTCTTTGCGGAAATTTCCAGCCTCAGTAAAAAGCAAACCACCGATATGCTGTTGCGCATGATCGAAAGCGCCGCAAACTATCATAGCTGGAGCCTTTCCGATGAAGACGGCGCGCGTGTGATCAAACTGATCAAACACAAGCAGCGTATCATTTGCTCGTCCTTTACATTTCAGCTCAACAAGCATTTTTCCGAGTTCAAATCCGCCAGTCATTCCCTGGAAGCGGAAAAAGGCGCGCGCGACTGGCAAACCCTGGGCATTTCGAGCGCCAATGGGGCCGTGGAAATCAACGAGCTGCAGGATATCACGTCGCGATACGGCGATGCTTTCAAGGAATTTGATCGCACCATTTTAAAACGCCTGCAGGCCTGTATCAAACGTCCACGCGCCAGTATTTATGAAAGCCCGCTGCAGGTAAAAAGACTGTGCGAAGCCTTTCAATACGCGATTGACAGCCTCAATCTCGAGGTCAGTTACAAGATCGTCCTCTACCATTTATTTGCAGACCGCTTCATCGAGGCGCTAGGCCCGTTTTATCGACGTATAGACCAGGTATTGTTCGACTACGGCATGCTGACGGATATTCCGCTGGCGCAAATCCACTTGCGTAGTATCGAGGGACTGAGTGAATCCGATCCAGCCGAAGCGCTGAAACCCGACCAAACCATCAGCTTGCTGATGCTCTTGCAGGATTTCAAGGAAAAATCGCGCCAGCCGTCGAGTAAATACAAAAACCTGTTTCCCGAGTTGAAACAGCGCTTTGCCCAGTCCGGCATCGACCAGCACGAGGAGCAAATAGATCAGCTCAACCTGATATTCAAACTGATCTTCGAAGACGAAGACTTGCCGTCTCCGATCAAGCAACAGCTCGCGCGACTGCAAATCTACGTGTTTATTACCGCGATCCAGGAAGACGGTTTCCTGCGCCGCTCAAGCAATCCCGCGCGCCGACTGCTGGATGGCATCATCAGCAGCGAAGTCGAAATCGCAAAAGGAGGGAACTCGGAATTCTCCGGCATCCGCTATATCCGCGAGCATATCGATGCGCTCGCCAGCCGTGAATTCATCACCGTTGACAGCTATGCCGAGATGCTTGACGGCTACAAGGTTTTTCTGCGGGAAAACGAGGCCGCGATCCGTAAGGCGCGCAGAATCGAAGCGACCCAGAAAATATTGCCGCTGGTCAGGAACCGGCTGAACGAAATCACCCAGCCGCTGAAAATCCAGGGAACCCCGTTGATCCTGTTCCAAAAAGTCTGGTTACCGCTGCTGGTCCAGATCGGGCTGCAGCAGGGCATGGACTCGGATACCTGGCACAAGACCATCGAGATGGTGAAAAAACAGGTGTGGTCGCTGATCCCGAAGTCGACCGCCGAAGAACAGGAAGAACTGCAGAAGACCCTGCCCCACGTCGCCCACTCACTGCACCGCGCGATGCGCAGCCTCAAGTTGGCTGAGTCTCTGCAACAATCACTGCGCGACTATCTCAAGCTCGAACAGCAGAACGTACTGGAAGCGACCGGCCGCAATATCATCGAAGCCAAACGCAGAACCCGCTCGCTGGGACAACAATCCTTCGATTCGATGGAAGACACCACCGAATTCGATGCGATGATGCAAACCGGCGTATTTCAGGTGCCGACCGAAATGCTGGAAGCATTCAATGCGGGCAAGGCCAGGAAGCCGAAAAAGGTTAATCAGGCGCAGGCGCTCAGCACCGGCGAGTGGGTCAACATGCTGCACAATGGCGGGAAAATACTGGCCAAGCTGGCGTGGAAAGCCGAGGATTCGAGTCTGTTCATTTTTGTCGATCGCGATGGCACCCGCATCTGCGAACTCGATGGCGACAAACTGGCGGAACAGTTCGAGTCGGGCGAGCTATCGTTGATGGATTCTGCGGTCGACTCCGAGAAGACCCAGTTCAGCTTTATGAAAAACCTGTAAGCCCTGCCGGGACTTACACGCCTAACAGCATTCTCGCCGGGTCTTCGAGCATATTCTTGATCGTCACCAGGAATTGCACCGCTTCCTTGCCATCGATAATGCGATGGTCGTAAGTCACTGCCAGGTACATCATCGGGCGCACCACGATTTCCCCATCGACCACGACCGGGCGCTGCTGGATCGAATGCATGCCCAGTATCGCCGATTGCGGTGGATTCAGAATCGGGGTTGACAGCATCGACCCGAAAATGCCGCCGTTGGTAATGCTAAAAGTTCCCCCGGTGAGTTCTTCGATACCGAGTTTTCCGTCGCGCGCGCGGGCGCCCATATCACGAATTGCCTGCTCGGTTTCGGCATAGCTCATCTGGTCGGCGTCGCGCAGGATCGGCACCACCAGGCCGCGATCCGAACTGACGGCAATACCGATATCGAAATAATCGTGATACACGATATCCTCTCCATCGATCGACGCGTTAACCGCCGGGAAGCGCTTCAACGCTTCAACCGCCGCGCTTGTGAAAAAGGACATCATGCCCAGCTTGACGCCATGGGGTTGTTCAAATGCGTCCTGGTATTGCGCGCGGGTATCCATCATCGGCTGCAGATTGACTTCATTGAAAGTCGTCAGCAAGGCCGCGGTGTTTTGCGCCTGTTTCAGGCGTTCCGCGATTTTGGCACGTAACCGACTCATCGGCACACGCCTGTCGTTGCGCCCGGCGGAAGGAATGGCCGGTGGTGGCGGAGTCGCCGCGGCTGGCGCCGCTTTCGGCGCGGCCGGCGCCCGCTGTTGCAGGTGTCGTTCAACATCGGCCCTGGTGATCGCGCCCTTTTTGCCGGTCGGCTGGATATCTTCCGCGGCAAGACCATGTTCCTGCAGCAGTTTGCGCACCGCGGGGCTGGCCTTGCCATCGCCAGTTGCAACCTCCGCCGGCGCTTCGGCCGCAGGCGTTTCAGCCGCTGGCGCTGCAGCCGCAGGTGCTTTAGCCGCAGGGGCAGACGCGGTTGCCTCGGTGTTGATGACGCCGAGCACATCATCGGCTTTTACGGTAGCGCCGGTTTCGAACGCGATCGATTCGATTACCCCGGCCGAACTGGCGACGATCTCGAGCACGACCTTATCGGTTTCCAGGTCAACGATATTCTCTTCGACGGCAACGCTGTCGCCAACCTGCTTGTGCCAGTCGCCCAGAGTCCCCTCGGCTACCGACTCGGGTAGTACGGGAACCTTTATTTCTACCTGCATAATCTGCTCCAGAATTTTTCGTTTTTCTTGAACTATTCGAGTTTATCCGAGTATTCGGCTTCGAAGGCGTTTTGAACCAGCTCGGCTTCCTGCTTTTGATGCAGGGCCATGTAGCCCACCGCCGGCGACGCCGCCGAAATGCGTCCCGAGTATTGTACCTGTATCGGCGCAAAGATTTCATTGAGACGGCTTTTGAACTCACGGAACATGCCCTGGTTACGCGGCTCGTCCTGGCACCAGACTACGTTTTTGAGCGCCGGGTAACGATCGTGAATCGCCTTCAGATCGACTTTAGGGAAGGGATACAGCTGTTCGATGCGAACAATTGCGGTGCTTTGATCGTACTGCTGCTCACGGGTTTCGTATAGCTTGTAGTAAATCTTGCCGCTGCAAAGGATCAGGCGTTTGACTTTCCTGTCGTTGAGCTTATCGATTTCCGGAATCACTTTCTGGAATTCACCCTTGCTGTAGTCGTCAAGCGAGGATACCGCGCGTTCATGACGCAGCAGGCTCTTCGGGCTCATTACGATCAGTGGTTTTCTGAAGCCGCACATCATCTGGCTGCGCAAAAGATGAAAGATCTGTGCCGGCAGCGATGGCTGTACCACGCGCATGTTGTGCTGCGCGCAGAGCTCGAGATAACGTTCGATGCGTGCCGACGAATGTTCAGGGCCCTGCCCCTCGTAGCCGTGCGGCAACAGCATCACCAGCCCGCTGAGACGGCCCCATTTCATTTCACCCGAACTGATGAACTGATCGATAACCACTTGCGCGCCATTGGCAAAATCGCCGAACTGCGCTTCCCAGATAACCAGCGTTTTGGGGTCGGTGGAAGAATAACCATATTCAAATCCCAGCACGGCCTCCTCGGACAGGAAGGAATTGATGACTTCGAAGCGCGGTTGATCCTCGGCTAGAAATTTCAGCGGCTTGTAGATATCGCCGTTATTCTGATCGTGCACGGCGGCGTGCCGGTGGAAGAAGGTGCCGCGCTCGCTGTCCTGCCCCGAGAGCCTGATCCCGTAACCATCGTCGAGCAGCGTGGCGTAGGCCATGTTTTCGGCGAAACCCCAGTCGCTCGGTAATTTACCCGCCAGCATTTGCTGCCGATTTTCCATGATCCTGGCAACCCGCGAATGCACCTTGAAACCCTCGGGCAGGGTCAGCATGCGCTTGCCCAGCTCCTGGAATTTCTTTTTGGTGACTTTAGTACCGGGCGTGGTATTGACATCGCCGTCGTGCAGCCCGGCCCAGTCGCGCGCCGTGGTCGGCTCGAGACCGGAAATAACGTTCAGCGCAACCGCGCCCCCCTCATCGAGCGCACGCCGGTAATCGGCGACCATTTCATCGATTTTTTCACGCGTGGTAAAACCCTCGTCGATGAGCCGTTGCGCATGCAGGTCGGCCAGGCGTGGATGCTTGCGAATCGCCTCGTACATCAGCGGCTGGGTTACCGCCGGCTCGTCGGCCTCGTTGTGGCCGTAACGGCGATAACAAACCATGTCGATGACCACGTCACGCTGAAAGGTTTCGCGGTACTTTACCGCGATTTCGGCGATAAATACGCAGGCTTCGGGATCGTCGCCGTTAACGTGAAAGATCGGTGCCTGCACCATGCGCGCAACCTCGGTGCAGTAAAGCGAAGAGCGCATATCGCGCGGGTTACTGGTGGTGAAACCGATCTGGTTGTTGACGATGATGTGGATCGTGCCACCGGTCTTGTAACCGCGAGTCTGGCACATATTGAAGGTTTCCATAACCACGCCCTGACCGGCAAAAGCCGAATCGCCATGGATCAGTACCGGCAGGACATCATTCGTTGTGCGGTCGCTAAAACGCCTTTGGCGCGCCCGCACCGAACCTTCGACCACCGGATCGACGATTTCCAGATGCGACGGGTTAAACGCCAGCGCCAGGTGCATCGGTCCGGAGTCGGTATAAATATCGGATGAAAATCCCTGGTGGTACTTGACGTCGTGGTTATAGCGTTCATCCAGGGAGACATTACCTTCGAACTCGTCGAACAGGTCGCTCGGCATTTTGCCGAAAATGTTGGTGAGTACATTCAGGCGGCCGCGATGCGCCATACCGATGACAACCTCGTGGGTACTGGTGACACCCGCCTGTTGCACCACGCGATCGAGGATTGGAATCAGCGATTCACCGCCTTCGAGCGAGAATCGTTTTTGCCCGATGTAGCGCGTATGCAGGTATTTCTCGAGATTCTCGGCCGCGATAATCCGGTCCATGATCCGGTTGCGCCGCCCTTCCCTGAAATGCGGCGTCGCCAGCGAGGTTTCGATCTGCACCTGGATCCAGCGTTTTTGCGCGCGATCCTCGATATGCATGTATTCCGAGCCGATGGTGCCGCAGTATGTCTTCCCGACGCGTTCGATAATTTCGCGCAGGGGCGCATCCTCGAGCCCGAACAGCGAGCCGGTATTGAAAACCGTGTCGAGGTCGGCTTCGCTCAGCTTGTTGCCGGCCAGGGTCATTTCCTTGATCTCGGATCGTGCGCTCATGTTGAGCGGGTCGAGCCGCGCCTTTTCATGCCCCTTGACGCGATAGGCGTTGATCAGCTGCAGCACCCGTACCTGCTTGGCGTCATGCTCGTGCAGTTCACCGCCCGAAATACCGTTACCCGGTCGTTTATGTCGGACCGCGTACTTCATTTGCTGCTGGATTTCGAGGTGATCCTGCTCCGGAGTCAGTTCGCCATTCTTCAGTTCGGCGAACCAGTTACGCCAGTTTTCGTCGACGTCGTTTTCGTCTTTCAAATAACGCGAGTAGAGTTCCTCGATGAATGCAGCGTTAGCCCCTGAGAGATAGCTCTGTTGCTGCATATTTTTCATGCTCATGGTTGTTTACCTGTGGACGGATTCTTGGGTTGATGCTGTATTTTTAGTGAGTCTCAATAATAGCCGAAGTTTCGCCTTTGAAAACGAATAATACGCAACATGACGCCGCGAAGAAACAGAAACTGCCAATATCAACAAATGCCGCCCTTCTATACTGAACGAAGTTGTTTTTATATTCTTGTGCGCTGTTAGAATACGCGGATTCTAAACCTGGACCAGGCGCATGGCGCAATACATTTACACCATGAGCGGGGTTGGCAAAATCGTGCCCCCGCAAACCGAGATTCTGAAGAACATTTCGCTCAACTTTTTTCCGGGCGCGAAGATCGGCGTTCTGGGTTACAACGGTGCGGGTAAATCGACGCTGCTGCGCATCATGGCCGGGGTCGATACCGAGCATAGCGGCGAAGCGCGCCCTCAGCCCGGCATCAAGATCGGCTATCTCGCCCAGGAACCCGTGCTCGATGACAGTCTCGACGTGCGCGGCAATGTAGAGCTGGGCGTGGCCGCAACCAAGTCGCTGCTCGACCAGTTCAACGAAGTCAACATGAAGTTTGCCGAGCCCATGTCCGAGAAATGAATGATTTGCTGGCACAGCAGGCCGAGTTGCAGGAAAAAATCGAAGCCGCCGGCGCCTGGGATCTCGAGCGCAAGCTGGATGTCGCCGCCGACGCCCTGCGCCTGCCGCCCTGTGACGCCGCGGTCGAACAATTATCCGGCGGTGAAAAGCGCCGTGTGGCGCTGTGCCGACTGTTGCTTTCGAACCCGGACATGCTGATCCTGGACGAGCCTACCAACCACCTCGACGCCGAATCGGTCGCCTGGCTGGAGCGTTTCCTGCAGGATTTTCCCGGCACCGTGGTCGCAGTTACCCACGATCGCTATTTTCTCGACAATGTCGCCGGCTGGATTCTCGAACTCGATCGCGGCCACGGCATTCCCTGGGAAGGCAACTACTCTTCCTGGCTCGAGCAGAAGGAAAAACGACTCGAGCACGAAGAGCGTTCCGAAAAGGCGCGTCTCAAGTCGATGAAAGCGGAACTCGAATGGGTACACGCCAATCCCAAGGGACGCCAGTCGAAAAGCAAGGCGCGCCTCAAGCGCTTCGAGGAACTATCGTCGCAGGAATACCAGAAACGCTCGGAAACCCAGGAGCTGTATATCCCGCCGGGCCCGCGGCTCGGCGACATCGTCGTCGAAATCGAGGGCGGCAAAAAGTCTTACGGCGACAAGCTGCTGTACCAGAATCTCGAATTCATACTGCCGCGCGGCGGCATCGTCGGCATTGTCGGCCCCAACGGCGCCGGCAAGACCACGCTGTTCCGCATCATGGTCGGACAGGAGACGCTCGACGAAGGCAGTATCAAGATCGGCGATACAGTGCAGATCGCCTACGTCGATCAGTCGCGTGACGATCTCGACGGTAGCAAAACGGTGTGGCAGGAACTATCCGACGGGCTGGATAACATCGTCGTCGGTAACTACGAGGTGCCATCGCGCGCCTATGTATCGCGTTTCAATTTCCGCGGCGCCGCGCAGCAGAAATTCGTCAAGGACCTGTCCGGCGGCGAGCGCAATCGTCTGCACCTGGCCAAGCTGCTGAAAAGCGGCGGCAACCTGCTGCTGCTGGACGAACCGACCAACGATCTCGATGTCGCAACCCTGCGCGCGCTGGAAGAAGCGATCCTCGACTTCCCCGGCTGCGTCGTCGTCATCTCGCACGATCGCTGGTTCCTGGATCGTATCGCGACGCACATCATCGCCTTCGAGGGCAACAGCGAGATCTATACTTACGAGGGTAATTACTCGGAGTACGACACGCATCGCAAGCAGCGCCTGGGGCAGGATGCCGATCAGCCGCACCGCATCAAGTACAAGAAGCTCGAAGTCTGATGCCTGATCTGAATTTTACTTGTTTCAGCCGTCATACCCGCACAAGCGGCGGTCCGACGCATCGGTATCTCGAAAAGACGGGAATACATTTATTACAAGATCTCTGCTTACGCGGGGATGACTCGTTATTTGATAGGTTAAGTGCGATTTATGTCTGATCTCGATAAACTTTTCAAGCGCCTCGATGTACTGCTCGACCGGGTCGAGAAGGTTATTCCCGGGCCTGCCGAGATCAGCACCGAGCCGGGTTACTGTGCCTATCGCTGGTCGCCCGAAGGCCTGGAAGGCATCGCCCAGTTCGACCGCGTCGACCAGGCGGAACTGCTGCACCTGGAGCGGCAGAAGAATCTGTTGTTTAAAAACACCGCCCAGTTCCTCGACGGCAAGGTCGCCAACAACGCGCTGCTGTGGGGCGCGCGCGGCACCGGTAAATCATCGCTGATCAAGGCCCAGTTGAGCGAGTTCGAGGAGCGGGGACTGTGCATCGTCGAAATCCCGAAATCCGCGACCGGCCAGCTGTTTGACATCATTCGCACCCTGGCCAGCGACGGACGCAAGTTTATCGTTTACCTCGACGATCTATCCTTCGAAGCCAACGACGATTCCTACAAGGCGCTCAAGGCCTGTCTAGAGGGTTCGCTGCAGCCGCAACCCGACAACGTCATTATCTACGCCACCTCGAATCGCCGGCACCTGATGCCCGAATCGATGCAGGACAACCTCGACAGCACCATGGTCGACGGCCAGCTGCACCCGAGCGACAGCATCGAGGAAAAGATTTCCCTGTCGGATCGCTTCGGCTTATGGCTGTCGTTTCACCCCTTCACCCAGGACCAGTACCTGGCCGTGGTCGAACAGGCGGTGCAGGCGCGCGGCATGAAACTGAGTGACGAGGCAAGCACCGAATCGATTCGCTTTGCAACCCAGCGTGGCTCGCGCAGCGGCCGCATCGCGGTGCAGTTCGCGGCCTACTGGGAAAGCCTGCAGTAACCGGGTTATACTCTCAGAAGTCATTATCGATATCAATTAACTCAAATTAGTTATACGAGTGGGACGAAAAATTTTGTAAATTTCAGGGTAACTAGTTAAAAACAGATTCAAGCAGGGCTTGTCGTGTTTAAAAAGCAATTCTATATAGTCAAGGCATTAAATGTTATTAGCCTTTAAAGAAAAGCGTTTTGCGAAACGCGTTATCAAGCACCTGCTGGAAACATATTCAGCGGTGAGTGCCGAGAATCCTGGCCTGTCTGGCAAGGCGCTTTACAGGGAAGTCCTGTTACACACTCAGCAAGTCGATCCGTTGTTTGTAGACCAGATATTGCAGCAGGCAGAAGACAGCATAGATCAATGGACCGCCAGCGGAAGGGACGGACTGGGATTTCGAGAGGTTGCCCATTTTTTCGCCTTCACCCAATATCAGGCTACCGGTCATAGAGGGACCGTTGTTTCTTTTGAACAAATCGTCAACTCGCTGATTCCTGCGAATCTATAAGACTGTTGACAGTTAACGAATCTGCGTCACTTTAAATTGGGCCTCACTGTTAATTCCCGGTCGTTAACAAGTGTCTGAAACTGGCCTATTCCCCTCTGTGTCAGGATAGTTGTCGCCTCATTAATTCATTAATAGAGGACAGAGGGCGGCCCTTTACAGACTGCGGGCTTCCACTAAAACAAATATATTTCTTATTTCGCCTTTGCAAAGTTCTGTTCATCATGGCGGCTTCAATTGATCCACATCAATACCTTAAAATTTTAGGTGCTTAATGTTAATTTTAGAATTTTATTGTATTACGCTATGTCCAAATGCAAGCATCTAGATACTTTATAAACACTTGATATTTGGCGATTAGTCAGGTTGTAGTCGGGATTTGCGGATGACTAGAAAAACCCAACTGACCTGGAGACTTGGTGTAGATAGTCTCTCATTAATGGCAACGAATGCCGTGCACTGCTTCACCCGCCTTAACCTCCCCGAGCTATTAGCGTCTTTGCAGGCGACAAAACCCATACCTTTATCGCAAATCATCGACCGGGTGCAATCGCTTGGCCCGCGTTTCGAATGGGCGCCCCTGGGCAGGGTTAAGTTAATAACTAGCTCCACCACCGCGACAAGGGAGGCACCATGAAACAAGACACTACTACAATTACGGATAACAATACCGGCAGGCAACTTGAATTACCCTTGCGGCGCGGCACCAACGGACCAGCTGTGGTAGACATCGGTCATCTCTACCATGAATTGGGTTATTTCACCTATGACCCGGGTTTCACCTCAACAGCCAGCTGTCGCAGCAGCATCACTTTTATCGATGGCGAACAAGGGATTCTGCTCTACCGTGGGTATCCCATCGAGCAATTGGCGGAAAAAAGTAGCTTCCTCGAGGTGACCTATCTGTTGCTCAATGGTGAACTGCCTAACCCGCAACAACTAGATGTATTCACGGCCACCATCCGCCATCACACCATGATCAATAAAAGCCTGGAAAGGTTTTATGATGGTTTTTACCACGACGCCCATCCGATGGCGATCATGATGGGAGTGGTCGGGTCCTTATCGGCCTTCTATCACGACGCCACCGATATCCGCAATCCGCAACATCGTGAGCTGGCGGCGCATCGCATGATTGCCAAGATGCCGACTATCGCAGCTGCCAGTTATAAGCACTCGATCGGCGAATCTTATGTCTACCCCGACAACAATCTCAGCTACTGTGGCAATTTCCTCAACATGATGTTTTCTGTGCCGAGCGAGCCATACATTATCGATCCGGTGGCGGAAAAGGCCATGGATGTATTGTTCATCCTGCATGCCGATCATGAGCAAAACGCGAGTACCTCGACCGTGCGTCTTGCCGGCAGCTCCGGCGCCAACCCCTTTGCCTGTATCGCCTCTGGGATCGCCGCGCTGTGGGGTCCCGCCCATGGCGGCGCCAACGAAGCGGTGCTGCACATGCTGGAAGAGATTGGCAATGTAGACAATATTCCCGCCTACCTGGCCAAGGCCAAGGATAAGAACGACCCCTTTCGCCTGATGGGTTTTGGACATCGGGTGTACAAGAACCACGATCCTCGAGCACAGATCGTGCGCCGGATGTGCCACGAGGTGTTAGATTCGCGCGACCAACAAACCGACCCCCTCTTCGAACTCGCTATCAGACTGGAGGAGATAGCGCTCAGTGATGACTACTTTATTGAACATAAGCTCTATCCGAATGTTGATTTCTACTCGGGGATTATCTACAAGGCGCTAGGCATCCCCACGCAGATGTTCACAGTCATGTTTGCCATCGCCCGGACGGTGGGCTGGGTCGCCCAATGGATGGAGATGATTGCCGAGCCGCAACAGCGCATCGGCAGGCCTCGGCAGATCTACGACGGCCCGGGCCGGCGCGATTACCGAGAAATGAATCAGCGGGAACAAGCTTGATCCATAAATCGCCGAATGCAGTTAGATTTGCACGCCGAGAGGGCCAACATGCTGGCTAACTTTTATCTCGATAACGACGAGATTCACCACACCGGCGACAGTGTGCTCGAGAAACTCGCCAACCGGCGTGATGAAAAACCACCGGTCCAGGCCGAGTAGTCGCAGCGGCCCACAATATACCCGGTAAAGTGCTGCGGGGTGCTGCGGGGTGCTGCGGGATGTTGCGGGGTGTTGTCATGCTGCAAGGTAAAGATAGATTCTACGAGCACCAAGCGTTAACCCGGTCGCTGCAATAGATGGTGGTGTCGAGGTAGCACCGGAGAACTGGTCAAGAAACTTGTTGATCCGGTCACTCTGCCCCGACTGGTTTTGCCAGGTACCTCGGGATTACTGAAGGTCCCTTCCTGGCCTATTCTGCGACCCTGAGATTGTGAACTTGAGTGTCAGCAATCGGGGACTGTATCTTAAATTTCCGGGTAGCGGGTTTTCCATAACCATGGAAACAGTCAACAATGGCACTTACTTAAGGGCGTCATACCCGCGCAAGCGGGTATCTTGATACTGCTGGAAAGCAGCTGTTACGAGATTCCGATACGTCAGACCGCCGCTTACGCGGGAATGACCATGTTTTGTTAAGTAAGTGCCATTCGAAACAGTCAACTTAATTTATATGCATACCGGGATTATGTTAACTGTCGTCATAAATCCCTTAAATCATGCAGTCGCCGCGTTGCGCGACCGGGCTTCTTCCCGCCGGCAGGCGCAAACGTGAGCGCTTACCCGACTCGGCGGAATCCCGGTCTAGAAGATCCCGCCGAAGGTTTCGTCAGTCGTTGCGGTAGCAGCAAGGGGTACTTCGGCAGCGCTGCCATCGGCCTTGATACTATAGAGGTTGGTTTGTCCACTCACGGTACGCTCGAAAATCACCCGTCCATTGGCGGTGACCCCCATAAAGACCTCATTATCCGTGGTTGTAGCAAGTGGGATTTCTCCGCCGCTGCCGTCGGCATTGATCGCGATGAGATCGGTTTGCGCGCCCAGGGTCCG